>CAYLNK010000068.1:0-22920 GCA_964384675.1 uncultured Holophagales bacterium
CGAGGCCGTCGCGACCGCGCTCGAGACCGCGGGCGCCGTCGCCGCCCCCGGCGAGGTCCTGGAGGCCGGGCGCATCGAGGCGGGGCTCCCCCGCTGGGGCCGCGAGCTCGACGAGACCGTCCTGCCGGACGAGGCGGGCCTCCAGCGCACCGCGATCTCGTACAGCAAGGGCTGCTACATCGGCCAGGAGACGGTGGCCCGCATCAAGACGTACGGGCACGTGAACCGGCAGCTCGTCGGCCTCCTCGCCGACGGCAGCCCCGAGCTCCCCCTGGGCTCCCCGGTGCGCGCCGGGGAGACGACGGTTGGCGCCCTCACGAGCGTCGGACGGCGGGCGGACGGCACGGGGACGATCGCGCTCGGGTTCGTGAAGCGCGACCACGCCGCTCCCGGTACCGCGCTGACGGTCCAGACGGAGGCCGGCGCGGTGCCGGTCGCGGTCGCGGCCCTCCCGCTTGCGGTCTGACCCTTCCGGCACCCCGACGACGGCGAAGACGGCGGCCCCCCGAGCTCGTCACCACCTCGCCGCCCTCGGTGCCCTCGTCGTCGTGCAGATCTGCTTCGGGACGTTCCCGATCTTCGCGAAGGTGGCCCTTCGCGAGACGACGCCGATCGTCATCACGTTCCTCCGAGTCGTCGCCGGCGCCGTCGTCCTGACCGTCGTGTCGCGGCTGCTGGAGCCGGAGTCTCCGCCGTTCTCGTGGCCCGAGAGACGGACCCTGGCTGGCCTGGCCGCCCTCGGCATCGTGATCAACCAGCTCCTCTTCATCGGCGGGCTCCACCGCACGACGGCGACGAACACGACGGTGCTGGCGACGACGATTCCGGTCTTCGCGCTCCTGGTGGGCCGCCTCGCCGGGCGCGAGCGGCTCGACCCCCGGCGCGTCCTCGGCATCGCGGTGGCGCTCCTCGGGGTCCTCCTGATCCTCGACCTGACCCGGCTCGACTGGCGGAGCACGACCTTCCTCGGGGACCTGATGATCGTCGCGAACTGCCTCTCCTACGCCACGTTCCTGGTCTTCTCGCGCGGGATCCTCCGGCGCCGGAGCGCGGTCTCGGTGACGGCGGCGCTCTTCCGCTGGGCCGTTCCGCCGGTCACGCTCGTCGCGCTGGGCGACCTCTCCCGGCTGAGGCCCGCGTCCCTCTCGCGCGAAGCCCTCCTCTGCATCGGCGCGATCCTCGTCTTCGCCACCATCGTGGCGTACGCGTTCAACACCTGGGCCCTCGCCCGCACCGATGCGTCGACGACGGCGGTCTTCGTCTACCTGCAGCCCGTCGTGGCCGGCTCGCTCGCCTGGGCCTGGCTCGGGGAGAGACCCGGTCCCGTGCTGTTCGCCGGCGCCGCGCTCATCTTCTCCGGCGTCGGGCTGACCGTGCTCCGGCCTGCCGGCGCGCCAGCCGCCCGAGCCGCCCCTACAGGATCTTCATCGCGCGGAGCTCCCTGATCCGGTCCCGGATCTGGGCGGCGGTCTCGAACTCCAGCTCGCGCGCGGCCTGGCGCATCCTCTTCTCGAGGTCGCCGATCTCCTCGTCGATCGATCGGTTGTCGCGCGCCTGGCGCCGCTGGGTGAGCACCTGCGGCTCCAGGTAGTCGAGGTTCGCCATCTTCAGGAGCGCCGAGTCGAGGGACTTGAGGATCGTCTCCGGCACGATGCCGTGCTCCTGGTTGTACGCCGCCTGGATCTTCCGCCGCCGCGCCGTCTCGTCGATCGCGCGCCGCATCGAATCGGTCACGCGGTCCGCGTAGAAGACCGCGATGCCGTTCACGTTCCGCGCCGCCCGGCCCACCGTCTGGATGAGCGACGTCTCCGAGCGGAGGAAGCCTTCCTTGTCGGCGTCGAGGACGGCGACGAGCGTCACCTCCGGCAGATCGAGCCCTTCGCGCAGGAGGTTCACCCCGACGAGGACGTCGAAGACGCCCCGCCGGAAGTCCCCGATGATCTGGACCCGTTCGAGGGTCTCCACGTCGGAGTGGAGGTACCGCACCCTCACCCCCAGCTCGAGGAAGTAGTTCGTCAGGTCCTCCGCCATCCTCTTCGTGAGAGTGGTGACCAGCGTCCGCTCGCTCTTCGCCGCCCGCTCGCGTGCCCGGCCGAGGAGGTCGTCGACCTGGCCCTTGACCGGACGTACCTCGATGGGCGGGTCGAGGAGACCGGTCGGTCGGATCACCTGCTCGGCCACCTCGCCCCCGGTCTCCGCCAGCTCGTACGGGGCGGGGGTGGCCGACACGAAGAGCCGCGGCCCGACCCGTTCGAGCCACTCCTCGAACTTGAGCGGCCGGTTGTCGAGGGCCGACGGCAGCCGGAACCCGTACTCCACGAGGGTCTGCTTGCGCGAGCGGTCCCCGTGGTACATCGCCCGGAGCTGCGGCACGGTCTGGTGGCTCTCGTCGAGGATCGTCAGGTAGTCGGCCGGGAAGTAGTCGAGGAGCGTGGGCGGCGGCTCGCCCGGCTGTCGCCCCGACAGGTGCCTCGAGTAGTTCTCGATCCCGGCGCAGTAGCCGATCTCGCGCATCATCTCGAGGTCGAAGCGGGTCCGCTGCTCGAGCCGCTGCGCCTCGAGGAGCTTCTTCTGGGCGTTCAGCTCCTCGAGCCGCACGACGAGCTCCGCCTCGATCGACGTGACCGCCCGTTTGCGGACCTCCTCCGGCGTGACGTAGTGGGACTTCGGGTAGAGGTCGAAGCGGGGGATCGTCTCGAGCGTGCGCCCGGTCAGGATGTCGAAACGGGACACCTTGTCGATCTCGTCGCCGAAGAACTCCACCCGCAGGCCCAGGTCCTCGTACGACGGCTGGATCTCGAGCACGTCGCCGCGGACGCGGAACTGGCCGCGTTCGAGGTCGAGGTTGGTCCGCTCGTACTGCGCCTCCACGAGACGCCTCAGGTACCAGGTCATCCCGTAGCGGGCGCCCGTCTCCAGCTCGATCGCCATCTTCCCGAACGATTCCGGGCTGCCGAGACCGTAGATGCAGGAGACCGACGACACGATGATCACGTCGCGCCGCTCGAAGAGCGCCGCCGTCGCCGAGATCCGCAGCTTGTCGATCTCGTCGTTGATCTGGGTCTCCTTCTCGATGTACGTGTCCGACTGGGGAACGTAGGCCTCCGGCTGGTAGTAGTCGTAGTACGAGACGAAGTACTCGACGCGGTTCCTCGGGAAGAACGACTTCAGCTCCTGGTAGAGCTGCGCGGCGAGCGTCTTGTTGTGCGAGAGGACGAGCGTCGGCTTGTCGAGCCCCTCGATCACCTTCGCCATCGTGAACGTCTTTCCCGAGCCGGTCACGCCGAGAAGCACCTGCTGGGCCCGCCCCTCCCGGAACCCGGCGACGAGGCTCTCGATGGCCGCGGGCTGGTCGCCCTGCGGGGAGAAAGGCGAGACGACCTCCAGCTTCGAGCCGCCCGTCCCCATCTACTTCACGGCCCGCTCGAGGTTCTCCTGGAGGCCCTTCAGCTCCTCCGGGGTGACCTTCCCGTCGGCGAGTGCGTCGGTCGCCTTCGTCTGGAAGTCGCGGATCCGGTCGGGGCCGACCTTGCCGGACTTCGCGCCCTCCGCGAACGGCTCGAGGGCCCGCTGGAAGTCCGCCTTCTGCCCGGGCGTCACCTCCGCGGTGGCCGCGGCGAGGACGCGATCGCCCATCACTCCCATCGCCCAGTCCATCAGCTTCCGCGCCTTGAGGCCCAGGAAGACGAGCCCGACGATCAGGAGGATGGAGAGGACGGCGCATCCGATCAGACCTCCCTTGAGACATCCCCCGCTCTTGCCCGCCTCGGGCTGAAGCGGGAAGTCCGGGAGGACCGACCCGGGAGGGGGAACCGGCGGAGGCGTCGCGCTCATCGCGCGACGATAGCCGCACCGCGACCGGCAGGGAAGCGGGGCGCTTCGCGACGCCGGCGCGGCTACAATCCCTCGATGTCCGGGCGCCGTCTCGCCGCGATCGTCGTGCTCCTCCTTCCGGTGCTCCTCACGGCCGGGATCGGCGTGGCCGCGGGCTACGCGATCTCGCGGGTCATCCGGATCCCGAAGGTGTCCGAGCTGGCGACCTACCGGCCCGACATCGTCACCGAGATCCGCGGCTCGGACGGGTCGGTGATCGCGCGCTTCGCCATCGAGCGCCGGCAGCTGATCGACCGCAAGCAGATCCCCGACGTCATGGTCAAGGCGCTCCTGGCCGCAGAAGACGCGCGGTTCTTCGAGCACGGCGGCATCGACGTCGTTCGGATCGGCGGCGCGGTCCTGAAGGACCTGGCGTCCCGGCGTCTGGCGCAGGGCGCCTCGACGCTGACCCAGCAGCTCGCGCGCTCCGTCTTCCTCTCGCCCGAGAAGTCGTTCGCAAGGAAGCTCAACGAGCTCTTCCTGACCGTGGAGATCGAGAAGCAGTACTCGAAGGACCAGATCCTGACGATGTACCTGAACAAGATCTACTTCGGCCACGGGAACTACGGGGTCGAGGCGGCGTCGCGATGGTACTTCGGCCATCCGACCAAGGACCTGACGCTCCCCGAGGCCGCGCTCCTCGCCGGCGTGATCCAGCGGCCCGAGTACTACTCCCCGGTGCGGAGCCCGCAGATCGCGAAGTCCCGCCGCGACCTGGTCCTCCGACGGATGCTGGAGGAGCGGTACATCGACGAAAAGACCCGCCAGACGGCGGTGGACCAGCCGCTCCTGCTCTCCCGCTCCGCGCGCGAGTCGATCGTGGGCCCCTACTTCTGCGAGGAGATCCGCCAGTACCTGGAGAAGACCTATGGGGACCGCGGCCTCTACCGGCAGGGGCTGCAGGTCGACTCGACGCTCGACCCCCGCATCGAGGCATGGGCGGAGGACGCGCTCCGTTGGGGTCTACGAAAGCACGAGCGCCGCTTCGGCTTCCGCAAGCCGCGGAACCTGGTCGACGAGGGCGTCGACCCTGAGAAGTACCGCGACCCGGAGTGGGAGTCGCTGGACGCCGGGGAGAGCCCCGACGCCGTTCCGGCCGTGGTGCTGTCCGCCACGAAGACCGGCGCCGAGGTGAGAGTCGGCGAGAAGCGGGTGACGCTCCCCGCCGCGGCGTTCAAGTGGACCCGCGCCGAGTCACCGGCCAAGGTGGTGCGCCGCGGCGACCTCGTGCTCGTCGAGGACGTGGAGGTGACCGACGCCAGGGGGAACGAGAAGGTCGAGACCATCGTCTCCCAGGAGCCCCAGGTCGAGGGAGCCGTCGTCGTCATCTCGAACTCCTCCGGCGCGGTGCGTGCTCTGGTCGGCGGGTACGACTTTTCCCGCTCCAAGTTCAATCGTGCCGTGCAGGCGATCCGGCAGGTCGGATCGGCCTTCAAGCCGTTCGTCTACCTGACCGCGGTCGAGGCGGGCTTCACCCCCGCGGACACCGTCCTCGACTCCCCCATCTCCATCGTGATCGACCCGAAGAAGCCTCCGTACCAGCCGCAGAACTACTATCGGAAGTACAGCGGCATCGTCACCTACGAGCACGCCCTCGAGCAGTCGATCAACGTCGCCGCGGTGCGGGTCGATCTACTCGTCACCACGCGAAAGGTGATCGACGTCGCGCGCCGGCTCGGGATCAAGCAGAACCTCCTGGCCTACCCCTCCCTCGCCCTCGGCGCCTTCGAGGTCACGCCGCTCGAGATGACGACCGCCTACTCGGTCTTCGCGAACCAGGGGCTCCTCTTCCCGCCCCGGATGATCGAGAGGATCCGCGACGCGGAGGGCGTCCTGCTGGAGGAGACGTCGCCCGAGCCGAAGGAGGCGACGACGCCCGGCGCCGCGTTCGTCACCCTCGGCATGCTCCGCGGCGTCTGCCAGCGCGGCACGGCGGCCACCGCCGCGAAGCTGGAGCTCCCGCTCGGCGGGAAGACAGGCACCACGAACGACTACTCGGACGCCTGGTTCGTCGGCGTCACGCCGCGTTACACCATCGGCGTCTGGGTCGGGCACGAGTCGAAGAAGTCGCTCGGCTCGAAATCGACCGGGGCCGAGACCGCGCTCCCGATCTGGCTCAGGATCGTCAAGAAGATGAAGGAGGCGGGCCTCGTGAAAGGGACGGACGACTACGACGTCCCCCAGGGGATCGTCTTCGTGCCGTTCGACCTCGCCACCGGCTACCGGGCGACCCCGAACTGCAGCCGCGTCGTCCTCGCGCCGTTCGTGAACGGGACACAGCCGACGGAGCTGTGCGGAGACCGCCCGCACGCGGTCTCCAGCCTGCCCCACTACCTGCAGAAGGCCGTCTACACGCCGAAGCGGGGCGAGGTCGCGGGCCCCGAGGTCCACGTCACCGACGCTCCGATCCAGCTCCCCGATCCGGCATCGAAATCGGGGACGGAGGGCGGTCCGCCGGGCTGAGATGGCGGGGCGCAGCGCTCGGGCCGTCGGCTTGCTCGGCGCGGCCGGCGCGGCCGCATTCCTCCTGGCGCCGCTCGTGCCGAAGTGGACGCCCGGATGGCCGGAACACCCGCCGCCGGTGCTCCACTGGATCGCGCTCGCCCTCGCGGCCGCCGGCATCGGGATCGTCTGGCGAAGCGGTCCGGACGCCCTGACCCCGCGCGTCCTCCTCGCCTGCGGCGGGCTCCCGCTCTTCGCGCTCTACACGGGGAACGGGATGCTCCTGACCTCGGGTGACAACCTGGCGACGCGCCTGATCCCGTCGCGCCTCCTCACACGGGGCACGCTGGATCTCCACGGTGTCGCGCCATTCGACACGACGCCGCTTCATTACGCCGGGACGCGCGTCGGCGAGAGGGTCCTGAGCGCCTTTCCCCTCGGGACCGCGGTCCTCGCCGTACCGCACGCCGCGCTGGCGCTGGCCGGCTCTCGCGGACGGGTCGACGACGGGCTTGTCGCCCGCTGGGAAAAGCACGCGGCCGGGTGCCTGACCGTCGCGGCGGTGATGCTCTTCTACCTCGCGGTGAGGCGCTTCGGTCGTGCCGAAGCGCTGGGCGCGACCTTCGTCTTCGCGCTCGCGACGCCCCTCCCGACCTCGGCGTCGCAGGCCCTCTGGACTTTCACCGGCGAGCTGCCGTGCCTGACGCTGGCGCTCCATCTCCTCCTCGGGAGGTCCGCGCCCGCGCTCGCCGGAGCGGCGATGGGCATGGCGTTCTTCTGCCGTCCGACGGCTCTCCTCGTCGGCCTCGTCCTCGGCGCGGCGCTGGCGGTGAAGGACCGGCGCGCCGCCCTTCGCTACGCGGGTGCGCTGGCCGTGGCCGTCGCGCTGGTCTCGTGCGCGCAGCTCGCCCTCTACGGCCACCCGCTCGGCGCTTACGGACGCGGAAACACCCGGCCCGACGCGCTGAACCGCTCGCTCGCCGAGGGGCTGCTCGGCGTCCTCGTCAGCCCCAGCCGCGGCCTCCTCGTCTTCTTCCCGTACGTGCTACTCCTTCCTCTCGGACTGCTCGCGGCTCGGCGCCGGCGGGATCCCGACCTCGGGATCTGGTGGACCGCGAGCGCAGCGATCGGCGTTCTCTCGGTGCTCGTGACCGCGTCGTACGCCAAGTGGTGGGGTGGCCACGGCCTCGGCCCACGCCTCATGACGGAGGCCGCGCCCTTCCTGGCCCTCATGACGGTACCGCTCTGGGCCGCCTCCGCGAAGGCGAAGGCCTCCCTGGTGGGGCTCGCCGCGGCGTCGGCCGCCACCCAGGTCCTGATGGCCTACGGACCCCTCGTGTTCGGGTGGAACGACATCCTCGATCAGGAGGGTCGAGCGAGCCTCTTCGAGCTCGGAGACAGCCAGCTCGTCGCCGCGTGGACGCCGGGCTGGCAACCGCCGCGCTACGACGAGCCGGCGCGGGCGCGCTCCCTCGCCGGACCCGAGGCGGTCGACCTGACGGGCTCGATCGACGCGCCGATCGAAGGAGCGCCTGTGAAGGGGCCCCTCGTGGTCCGGGGCTGGGCCCGCGTGCCGGGCGGGGACCTGGCGGTCTACTTCGTCCTGGACGGAAGGCTGACCCGCCCCACCCGCCTCACGAGGCGCCCCCGACCCGACGTGCAGGCCGTCCTCCCGAGGATGGGAGACTGCTCGTCCGCGGGATACGAGGCGACGTTCGAGCAAGCCAGGGATACCCCAGGCCCGCACCGGCTGGACCTCGTCCTCCGCTCGGCCGACGGCCGGGTCCGGCACATCGACAGGAGGTACCTGCGTGTCGAGTGACCCCGCCGCGCCGGGTCGTCCCCTTTCGTCGGCGGTCCGGGCACACGTGCCGCTCATCGCCGGCTGCCTCCTGCTCATCGCCCTCCGCGCGGCGACCCTGGCGCCGGATCCGTGGCACGAGGCCGCTCACCGACGGCCTCGGCGCGGCCGCCTTCCTCTTCGCCGCCGGTCTCTTCGTCCTCAGCCGGCGGCGAGGCTCCCCGGCGCTCTTCGTCGCTTCCCTCGGCGTGGCCTCGCTGGCGTTCGCCGGCTCGGCGTCGCGGGCCGTGGCGGTGGTCGCGATCTTCGCGCCGCTGATCGCGGTCTCCATGCGGCTCGGCGGCCCTGGCCAGGCGCCTCGCTACGCTGCGGCCACCCTCCCGGCGCTCGCGGCCCTCGTGGCCCTGGGACTGGAGCGACTGGCGTCGCGGGCGGGCCGCTGGCCTGCGGCCGCCGTCGGGACCGCCCTCCTGGCGGGCGTGGCGTGGACGGGATTCCCGGCGGTCGCGGAGGTCGCGGCGCACGAGAGCCCGACGGTCGGGGTGGCGCGAGCCCTGCGCGAGGAGGCGTCGTTTCAGGGCAGGCCGCTGGTCTTCAACGGCAGGCTCCACGTCCATCTCGCGACGCTGGTGCCCGGTGTACCGCGTCGCGAGTTCCTGGCCGGCGAGCCGACCGCGCTCGCGGCAAACGAGCTGGTGGCGGCCAGCGATCGACCGCTCTTCGGCGTCACGCCAGGGCGGACGTTCTCGTTCAAAGACCCGATGCTCCCCAGGATCTCGGGGACCCGGCCTCTCTCGGTCCTCCTGTACGACGGCATCTCCGGGGTCGGGATCGTGACGGCGCGGGTCGACGGAGACGCCACGAGCGCCGCCGGCGTCGCGACCCTCGGAAAGGGTGGCTCCGTGGAGCTGGGAGGGGCGCAGGGGCCGGTTCACGTCAGGATGCGAGCGACCGCGGAAGGTGCCGACTCGACCCTCAGCCTGGAAACGGAGGGAGAGTCCCGCGACGTCGCCTTGCGAGGCGACGCGCCGACGACGCTCGAGATCACGGCGTCCCCGTCGGCCGCGGAGCGCCTCCTGCGGGTCACGGATCAAAGCGGGCGCACCCGGCTCGACAGCTTCCAGCTCTCCGCGCCTCCGTCGCGTCTGCAGCCGATGCGGGAAGACAACGACCTCCCGGTCTCGGTCGACGGACCGGGCGAGGGGGAAGAGGTGCGTGGGGCGCTGTTCGTCAGGGGCTGGTGTCAGGAGCTCGGAGGGGGACGCATCGAGCCGTCCGAGTTCCGGATCGACGGAACGCGATTCCGCCCGACCGAGCTGCGCCGGGTCCCGAGGCCCGACGTCGCGGCAGCGCTCCCGAGGGTCGGCGACGCCTCGTCAGCCGGCTACGAGGCGACCTTCGCGGACCTCGGGCTGGACGAGGGTCGGCACCGCCTGACGGTCACGTTCCAGACACCCGACGGACGCCGACGCACCTACCCGGCCAGAGGCTTCGTCTACAGGAAGTAGCTCGGCCGACGCGGCCACGCGTCGGCTCCCGGATAAAACGCGGTCCGGCGCGGCCACGCGCCGGAACCCGAGCCGACATTCGACTCCAGAAGCAAACATCGCCCGCGCGGCCACGCGCGGACGACACCAACCCTGAAAACGAGCTGGGACGAGACTCGAAGTGGACCGCAGGCCGCGAAAGCGGCCGAGGGGAAGGGGGGCGGCGCGCGCTACCGCGCGCGCCGCGGGGGGCAACGCGAGCCGTCAGGCGAGTGTCTGTCGGATGACGCCGGTGCGAACGCCCGGCGTCATCGACTCACCCGCATGACGGGTTTCCCCTTTACAAACTCTGGACCTCGACGGTGAGCCCCACCACCACGTCCCGGTGCAGCTTGACGTGGACGGTGTGCTGCCCGAGCCGCTTGATCGGCTCCTCGAGGTCGATGCGCCGCTTGTCGACGGTCACGCCCTTGGCGGCGAGCGCGTCGGCCAGCTCGGCCGAGGTCACGGAGCCGTAGAGGGAGTTGTGGTCGCCGGCCTTCTTCTTCAGGACGATGGTCATCCCGTCGACGGCCCTGGCGATCGCCTCCGCCTGGTCCTTGTCCTTCGCCATGCGAGCGTCGTAACGGTGCTTCTCCTGCTCCAGCCGCTTCATGTTCGCGGGCGTCGCCGGGAAGGCCATCGCCTTCGGAAGGAGGAAGTTGCGGGCATAGCCGGGCGCCACCGTGACGACGTCGCCACGATGCCCGAGCCCTCTGATCTCGTCGGTCAGGACCACCTTCATGTCGAACTCCGATTCGCGAGCGAGATCCCCTTCACGGGTTCCCGTCGTCCGATTCCCTGGAACGGGCCGCCCGATCGAGCCGGCCGCGGATATTGAAGAACTCGTCGAAGAGGCCGCCGAGCGCGAGAAGAAGCGGGAACGGCATCTGCGCGACGAGCACGTAAACCAGCGTGCGGCCGATGACGCCCGCCCCACCCCGGTCGAGCAGGACGCGGATTATCGCCAGGCCGCGCAGGAAAAACAAGAAGCCGAGCGGCAGCAGCAGATCGACCGCCACCTGACGGAGGCCCGGGGGCCCGAGCGCGGTCACCAGCCCGAGGGGGACGAAGGCGACCGCGGCGGCCAGAGGGGTCGACAGCTGGGAGAACAGAGGGGAGGCGAGTGACTCGATCGGAAGCCCGGCGAGCCGGCCCGCCGGGTAGACGAGGACCGCCGCGTAGACGACACAGGTCGCCAGCACGGCGCCCGGAAGCTGCTCGGAAAGCAGGTGCCGGAACAGGTCGAAGACCCGGCCGAGGGTGGCGAGGGAGCTCTCCGACCAGCCGAGCGACCGGTAGGTGGTGATCATCTCGGGCACCGTCGCCTGGAACCGTGCCGCCAGGAGGCCACCGGGGTCGTTCCCGGTGGCGAGCCCCGTTCCCAGAAGGATCGCCAGAGCGCCAACACCGGTGAGCGCAGCGACCAGGAGCAGAAGGTCGTCCCTCCGCCGTCCCGGCGCCGCTCCGGCCACCATCGCGGCCGCCGGCAGCGCCACAAAGGCGGTGGCCACGATCGCTGTGATCCAGCTCCCGCCTGGCATCACGAAGAGTCCCGTCACGAACGCGGTGAAAGGGGTGAGCGCCGCCACGGCGAACCGCTGCCACAGCGAGGGCAGCGCGAGCGACGCCCGCACCAGCCGCGAGGTGCCCAGGGGCAGGAGGAGCGGGGCGAGGAACGGGAGGCCCACCCCGAGGGAGGCCGAGAGTCCGGCCCAGAGGGGCTGGAGCGCGAGGATGCGCCACGGCCTCACGACCGGGGCGGGGGCCGCCGGCGACGGCGCGCTGCCGGCGGCCCCTCCCGTGTCCATGCTAGTCGGCGATGTACGGCAGGAGCGCCAGGTAGCGCGCCCGCTTGATCGCGGTGGCCAGCTTCCGCTGGTAGAACGCCGACGTCCCGCTGATGCGGCGCGGCAGGATCTTGGCCCGCTCGGGCACGAAGCTCCCCAGGAGCTTGACGTCCTTGAAGTCGATGTAGCCGATCTTCTCGACCGTGAACTTGCAGACCCGCTTGCGGCGGACGAAGAACTTCTTCTTGGTGGGCTTCTTGACGGGGGCGCTCATCTCTCTTCCTCGCTCCTACTCTTTGCCCATCGCGTCGTCGTTGAGGGCGGAGGCCGGCATCGCCTCGGTCACCGGGCCGGGGCCGTCGATACGGCGCGGCACGCGGACCTTGGTGCGCTTGGCCACCTTCTGGCCGTGGCGCATCTCCTCGTCCACGCGGACCGTCAGGTAGCGGAGGACGTCGTCGGAGATCTTCATCTTTCGCTCCACCTCGGCGACGCACTTGCCGTCGCCCCGGAAGAGGAAGTTGTGGTACGTCGCCTCGGTCTTCTTGTGGATCATGTAGGCGAGGCGGCGGCGGCCCATCGACTCGTCCTTCTCGAAGACCGCGCCGTGCTCGACGAGGAGCTTTCGAAACTCGTCGACCGTCTGCGCGGCCGCCTGCTCGTCCTTCTCGGGGACGACCAGAAGGACCATGTCGTAGAGGCGTTTCGGATTGGTGGCCACTGGGTTTCCTCCTTGCGGATCGCGGCGTACTAGCGCCGCGAGGCGCCGCCCTCGGGCGGAGCCAAGGTTGACGTTCCGGGGGATCTGCTCTCGGCGGGGCCGGGGGGCTCCGCCGCGTTGAAACGGCTCATGGCGGCGTCGAGGCCGGACGTGAGCCAGAGCTCGATGGCGTCACCGGCGTCGGCGACGGCCGACTCCACGTCGCGCCGCTCGGCCTTCGCGAACCGGGAGAGCACGTAGTCGGCACGGTCCTCACCGGGCTGGAAGCCCTCCCCGCCGACCCCGACACGGAGCCTGGGGAAGGCGTTGGTGCGGAGGCAATCGATGATGTTCTGGAGGCCCTTCTGGCCGCCCGACGAGCCCGACGGGCGAAGCCGGAGCCGGCCCGGCGGGAGCGCGACGTCGTCGGAGACGACGACCATCCTCTCGAGCGGCACCTCGTACTTCGTGACGAGACCCTTCACCGACTCGCCCGAGACGTTCATGTACGTCTGCGGCTTGGCGAGGAGGACGGGCTTCCCGGCCAGGCGGACGCGCGCCGTGAGGGCCCGGCAGTCGAGCCGGTCCACGCGCACACGCCCACCGGACGCCGCCCCGGCCCGCTCCGCCAACGCGTCGACGACCTCGAAGCCGACGTTGTGGCGCGTGCCGACGTAGCGGTCTCCCGGGTTGCCCAGGCCGACCACGAGGACGAGATCCGCGTCGATTTACTTCTTCCCCTTCGCGGGAGCGGCGGCCTTCGCGGCCGGGGCGGCCTTCCCGGCCGGAGCGGCCTTGCCGGCGGCAGCCTTTTCGTCCTCTTCCTTCTTGCCCTTCTTGATGACCTCCGGCTCGCCGGCGCCCGGCACCGCCTCGGCCGCCGCCGCGGTCGTCTCCTCGGCCTTCGGCATGCCGATGTGGACGATGACGCGATCGGCGCTCTCGAGCACCTTGACGCCGTCGGGGAGCTTCAGGTCGGAGACGCGGAAGGAGTCGTGGAGGTTCATCGCGGTGACGTCGACCGTGATGGCGGTCGGGATGTCGGCCGGGAGGCACTCCACCTCGAGCTCGTGGGTGACGATGTTGAGGAGACCGCCCTGGTTCTTGACCCCGTTCGCGGTGCCCGCCACCTCGACCCCGCTCTTCACGCGGAGCTTCTTGTCCATCAGGATCCGCACGAAGTCGACGTGCAGGATCGCGCGGGTGAGCTTGTCGACCGTGAGGTCGCGGATCATCACGTGGCGCTGCTGGTCGGTCCCCTTCAGCTTCAGCTTGAAGATGGCGTTGTCGTGCAGGCCCTTGCGGAGCACGTTGACGAGGTCCTTGCGCGGGACGGTGAGGGGCATCGTCTCCATCTCGCGTCCGCCGCCGTACAGCACCGCGGGGATGGAGCCGGAGGCGCGCAGGCGGTTCGCGGCGTTCTTGCCGGTCTCGGACCGCTTGTCGACCTCGATGATCACGTTTTCCTGGAGCATGGGGTTCCCTTCGGGCGGCAGGTCCGCGGACGCGGGCTGCCGGTCCTGGTTCGTGCCGGCTTCATCGATGCGAGGCCCGGGGGGGGCCGGCGTCTCCCCCGGGTCCGGGACGGTCAGACGAAGAGTGAGGAGACCGATGCCCCTTCGTGGATGCGCTGGATCGCCTCCGCGAGGAGGGGCGCGACGGAGAGCGGGACGAGGACCGGGCAATGCGCCAGCTTCTCGTCCAGCGGCAGGGTGTTGGTGCAGAAGATCCGCTCGATCGGGCTGCCGTTGATCCGCTCGATGGCGGGACCGGACATGACCGGGTGGACGCAGCCCGAGAAGATCCGCTGGGCGCCCGCGTCGCGAAGGGCGATGACCGTGTTGATGAGAGTGCCTGCCGTGTCGATGATGTCGTCCACCACGATCACGTTCCGGTCCCTCACGTCGCCGATCACGTGCAGGATCTCGACCTCGTTCTTCCCCTTGCGCCTCTTGTCGACGATGGCGAGGCCGGCCCCGAGGCGCTTGGCGAACGCCCGGGCCCGCTCCACGCCGCCGGCGTCGGGCGAGACCACCGTGAGGGGGTCCAGCCGGGCGTCGCGGATGGCGTCGAGCAGCACCGGGGCGGCGAAGAGGTGGTCCACCGGAACGTTGAAGAAGCCCTGGATCTGCGGGGCGTGGAGGTCGACGCAGAGGACCCGGTCGGCGCCGGCTGCCTGGATGAGGTCCGCGACGAGCTTGGCGGTGATCGGGACGCGCGGCTTGTCCTTGCGGTCCTGCCGGGCGTAGCCGTAGTACGAGAGGACCGCGGTGATGCGCGACGCCGAGGAGCGCTTGAAGGCGTCGAGCATGATGAGGAGCTCCATGAGGTTCGCGTTCGAGGGGGGACCGGTCGGCTGCACGATGAAGACGTCGGCGCCCCGGACGTTCTCCTCGATCTGGCAGTAGTTCTCGCCGTCCGAGAAGTTGTAGAGCGTGACCCGGCCCGCGTCCCGCCCCAGCGTGCGGCAGATCTCCGCCGTCAGCGCCGGGTGCGCGCGCCCCCCGAAGACCTTCAGCTCACCGCCGCTCTGCAGCCGTTCCATCAGCTCTTTCTCGCCCGGTCGCGAGGCCGCTCACCGCGTGCCACGAACTGCCCGGGCACCGAGGTATTTCTTGGGGAGGGAGGATTCGAACCTCCGATAGACGGTTCCAAAGACCGTTGACTTACCACTTGTCGACTCCCCAGTTCCCCTTCCAACCATCCCGGAACGCGGCCGGCACCGCTCGCGCCCCGAACGCCTCGCGCCCCACCGGCGAGACGACGAGGGTCCGCGTGCCGTCCGGCAGGCCCCCGAGGCGGGAGAGGGCCTCCCGAGCGGAGCCGGCGTCGTCGAAGATCCCGAAAACCGCCGAACCGCTCCCGGAGAGACGGGCACGGACGGCTCCCGCGCTCCGGAGAGACTCCCGAATCGCGCGGACCTCGGGACGCACCGACTCCGCGGCCGGCTCGAGGTCGTTCCGGTCTGGGGCCGGTCCCGGTCCGGAGCCGGGGAGATTAGTGGGGCCTTCCCCGGCTGTCAACGCCGGGGCCCGGAGGCGCCGGTAGACGTCCGGCGTGGCGAGGCCGAAGGGAGGGATCAGGAGGACGAGGGCCACGGGGGGCGGATCTGGCAGCGGCGCGATCCGCTCGCCCCGCCCGGTGCCCCGCGCGCAGCCGCCGAAGAGGAAGAAGGGCACATCCGAGCCGAGCGCCGCCGCGATCGAGAGGAGGCGGGCCCCGTCCACGGGAAGCCCCCAGAGAGCCGACAGCCCGAGGAGGGTCGCGGCCGCGTCGGCGCTACCGCCCCCCAGTCCCGCGCCCCACGGGATCCTCTTCTCGAGGCGGATCGCCGCACCCGGCCGGATCCCGGCCTCCGCCGCGAGGGCCCGGGCCGCCCGGACCACCAGGTTCCCGTCGTCGACCGGCAGGTCCGCGTCCACCGTCAGGCGAAGCTCTCCGGCGGGCTCGAACGTGAGCGCGTCGGAGAGGTCGATCGTCTGGAAGACCGTGTCCAGCTCGTGGAAGCCGTCGGCTCTCCTTCCGAGGACGACCAGGGAGAGGTTGACCTTCGCGAAGGCCTCGAGACGGATCAAGGCGCCTCGCCTTCGGGCCAGGGGCCGAGGCTCTCGAGGTCGAGGACCGCCCGCCCGTCCGATGAGGTGGCCGTCAGCTTCCGTGGCAGGCCGGTCCCCGGCTCGTACACGACGCGGACGCCACCCGGGAACCGGGCCTCGACGACCCGCCCGGCCGGGTCGACCGAAACCAGGGTGCCGCCAACGAGAGGCAGGACGATCCGATCGCCTTCGGACGTCGCGGGGCCCGACACGGCGCCAGCGGGCACCCCGAGAAGCGCGCCGATCGCCTCACCCGGTCCGAGCCGCCCGGGGATCGGAAGCGGTGCCCCCGACACGCCCCCAGAGCTCAAGGTCCCGTGCTGGCCCTCGCCGGCCAGGGGAGCGCTCGTCTTCCACGTCAAGGTGACGCCGTCCCACCAGACCGCGAGGAAGCCGCGCCCGATCGCGCCCACCCGCGGGGCGACCTCACCCCGGAAGAGGGCCTTCCACCGGCGAGGCCGGTACGCCTCGGTCCGGGCGCTCTCCAGCGCGGCGGACGCCCGGGCCACCGCCTCGGGCGAGGACGGCCGGCCGCTCGCGCATCCGGCGAGGAGGAGCGCGACGAACCATGCGACGCCTGCTGCCCGGGCCCGCCTCAACGTCGCGAGTTGACGACCCGGCCTTCCGTACGGCTCAGCTTCGCCTGGAGCTTCTGCCCCCCGTCGTCCGGCTTCAGCGTCAGGGCCCGTTTCCAGGAGCTGCGCGCCCTCTCCAGCTCGCCACGGCGCTCGTACAGGTCGCCGAGGTGCTCCTCGACGGTGGCGTCGTCCGGGTTGAGGGTCGACGCGGCCTTCAGGTTCGACTCGGCCCGATCGAGGTCGTCGAGCCGGAAGTACGCCCAGCCGAGGGAGTCGAGGTACGCGCCGTTCGAGGGATCGAGGTCCACGGCCCTCTGGATCAGCTGGAGCGCGCGCTGCAGGTTCTCCCCCCGGTCGGCCCACAGGTAGCCCAGGTAGTTGAGCGCGGCCGCATGGTCGGGGCGTACCGCGATCAGCTTCTCGAACGCCGCCACCGACTCGGCGATCTTCTTGTCCCGCTCCAGCGACGCGGCGTACCGGAAGAGGAGGTCCGGATCGTCCTTCTGGCTCTCCAGCGCGGCCTTCGCCGTGTCCGCCGCGCGTCCGTAGCGATCGAGCCGCTGCCAGGCATCGGCGGCGACGAGCGCGCCCGCTCGATCCTCCTTCGCGATCTCGTCGAGCGTCCCTTCGCCCTGGGCCGTCTCCCCCGCCCGGATCTGGAACTCCGCGACGACGGCGCGCACCGCCGGGTTCTTCCGCGCCCTCTCGGACTTCTCGGTCACCAGGCGGGCGACCTTGAGGCCCTCCGCCCACTCCTCCTTGTCGCGCGCGATCTGCGACAGGAGGTTGAAGGCCTGCCCGTTCACGCCCCCCTCGTCGTCCAGGAGATGCGGCGTCAGGCGGTTCCTCGCGGCGACGTAGTCCTTCCGCAGGTAGGCGCAGTAGCCGAGCTGGCCATCGATCTGGGACAGCTCGGCCGGACCTTTCTTCTTGGCAACCAGCGTGTCCCGGAGCTCCAGGAGGATCTTCTCCGCCTCCTCCACCCGGCGGGCATCGAGGAAGTTGAGCGCGCGGCGGAACGGCACCTCGAGGTCGTCCGGGTCGAGCCTGGCGAGCCGGCGCAGCACTTCGTCGGCGCGATCGGTCTCCCGCGTCTCCGACAGGAGCGTGGCCTGGTGGCGGAGGGCTTCACGGTTCCCCGGGTCCGCCTTCAGGATGTCGGCCAGGACCTTGGCGGCGTCCGAGAAGCGTCGCGCCCGGAGCAGCAGCCCGGCGAATTCGGTCTTCAGGCCGAGGTTCGTCGGCTGGAGGCGGACGAAGCCTTCGACCAGGGGAACCGCTTTCTCGAACTGGCGGGTCCTCTCGAAGACGCGGAGCAGCCGCAGCGTGGCGTCCCGGTTCTCCGGCTCCTGCCGGACCACGCTGCCGTACACCTCTTCGGCCTGCTGGAGCTGCCCGCTTCGCTCGAGCGCGTCGCCGTAGAGGAGCGGGATCGCGGATCCCCGCGCCCGCTCGACGACCTTCTCGAGGACGGCGGTGGCTTCCTTGGCACGCTCCAGCTTCAGGAGCGCCTGCGCGTACGGCACGGCGGACTGAGGGTCCAGCGGCTGCGCGTCGTTCGCCTTCTTCAGCTCGGCGGCGGCGTTCTCGACGGCGGGCTTGTCCTTCGCCAGGGCCAGCAGCACCTGGCCGTAGACCCGCCGCGCACCCGCGCTGGCGGGTGCCAGCTCGACCGCCTTCCGCGCTTCGCGGAGGGCGTCCGGCAGGACCGACAGGTCCCGCAGGAACTCGGCGTACTCGCGGCGGAGGTTCCCGTCCTGCGGGTCGAGCTCGACGGCGCGCCGGAACTCGCGCCCCGCTTCCTCGAACTCGCTGTCCTGGATGTAGAGCCGGGCCCGCAGGAAATGCTCCATGGCATCCCGGCGACGCCCTTCCTGCACGGAGAGCGGCTCCTTGACGGTCTTTTCGATCTTCTCAGCGGCCGCGAGGGGCGACGCCAGGGTGAGGGTCAGGAGCCCGACGGAGAAAAGGCGGCACGAGGTCATCACAGGCAGTCTAGCGTGCAAGCTCCGTTCCGCGTTCAGAAGACCGCGGGCTCCTCGTAGGTCGCGAACACCTCGCGCATCACGTCGGAGATCTCCCCCACGGTGGCGTACGCCTTCACGGCCTCGAGGAGAGGGGGCATCACGTTGGCCCCGCTCGCGCAGGCGGCCTTCAGGTCCTTCAGCTTCTGCATGGCCGTGCGGGTGTCGCGGACGCGCCGCACCTCGTCGAGGAGGCGGAGCTGCTCGGCGGCGGTCTCCTCGCCGATGGTCAGGATCGCGACCTCGTCCTCCGGCACGGACTCCGTGAAGTCGTTCACGCCGACCATGATCTTGTCCTTCGCCTCGAAGGCCCTCTGGAAGCGGTACGCCGCGTCCATGATCTCCTTCTGCGGGAAGCCGGCCTCGATCGCCTCCACCATCCCGCCGTACGCGTCGATGCGGGCGAAGTAGTCGAGGGCCCCCTTCTCCATCCGGTTGGTCAGCTCCTCGACGTAGTACGAGCCGCCGAGCGGGTCGATCGTGTTGATGACGCCGGTCTCGTGGAGGAGGATCTGCTGCGTCCTCAGGGCGATCTTCGCGGCGAACTCCGTCGGCAGCGCCAGGGTCTCGTCGAGCGCGTTGGCGTGAAGCGAGCTCGTGCCGCCGAGCACGGCCGCCAGGGACTGCACGGCCACCCGGACCACGTTGTTGTACGGCTGCTGGGCCGTGAGCGTGACGCCGGCGGTCTGCGAGTGGAAGCGGAGCTTCAGGCTCTCCGCCTTCTTCGCTCCGTAGCGGTCGCGCATCACCTTGGCCCAGATCCGCCGGGCCGCGCGGTACTTCGCGATCTCCTCGAAGAAGTCGTTGTGCGCGTTGAAGAAGAAGGAGAGGCGCGGCGCGAAGTCGTCGACGTCCAGCCCGGCGTCGATCCCGTACTTCACGTATTCCATGCCGTCCCGCAGCGTGAACGCCAGCTCCTGGAGCGCGGTGGAGCCGGCCTCCCGGATGTGGTAGCCGGAGATCGACACCGTGTTCCAGCGAGGGACCTGCTTGGCAGCGAACGCGAACTGGTCCGTGACGAGCCTCATCGACGGGCGCGGCGGGAAGATGTACTCCTTCTGCGCGATGAACTCCTTGAGGATGTCGTTCTGGAGGGTCCCGCCCACCTTCGACCACGGCGTCCCGTGCTTCTCGGCCACCGCCAGGTACATCGCGAGGGCGATGGGCGCGGTCGAGTTGATCGTCATCGACGTCGTCACGGCGCCCAGGTCGATCCCGTCGAACAGCGTCTCGAAGTCGCGCAGGCTGTCGACCGCGACGCCGCACTTCCCCACCTCTCCCGCGGACATCTGATGGTCGGAGTCGTAGCCGTACAGCGTCGGGAGGTGGAAGGCGGTGGAGAGCCCCGTCTGTCCGTGCGCCAGGAGGTACTTGAAGCGCTCGTTCGTCTGGCGCGCCGTGCCGAAGCCCGCGAACTGCCGGATCGTCCACGGCCGGCCGCGGTACATCGTGGGCTGGACGCCGCGCGTGAACGGGAACTCCCCGGGCCAGCCGAGGTCGCGCTCGTAGTCGAATCCCGCCACGTCGTCGGGCGTCGCCATCGGGTTCGTCTCGGCCGAAGAGACCGTCGTGAAGTCCCGCCGCCAGGCCGGAGTCCTGTCGAAGGCGGCCGCGGCCTTCCGTCGCCACGCCTCCTTCGCTTGCCGGACTCGTTCCTGCTCGGGGGTCAGGGGAAGGACGGGCTTCTCGGCTGCGCTCATGACGGCGGATTCTAGCGACCTCTTACACTCCGCCTGACCCGAGCCCGGCGCGCGCGGCTCGCGGCGAGGGCGTCTCGCGAGGGGGGTGGCGACGATGGCCGAGCACCAGCCGATCGATTCCCGGGTCCACCATCGCGTCCTCCGGACGATCCTCGATCGCGGAAACGCGCCGTCCGCCTCGGAGCTCTCCTCGGCCCTGGCGACGCCCGAGGCCGAAATCCGCGCGTCGCTCCGCCGGCTCGCCGAGAACCACGGCCTCGTCCTCCACCCGGCCAGCGACGACGTCTGGATCGCCCATCCGTTCTCTCTCTCGCCGACCGCGGTCTGGGTGGCGTCGCGCGAGCGGGGCTGGTGGGCCCCCTGTCTCTGGTGCGCGATGGGGATCTCGGCGCTCTGCGGCGACGATGCGACGGTCCGCGTGCGTCTCGGGGGCGAGGCCGACGAGGTCGTGCTCCGGATCGGGTCCGGAACGGTCGAGCCGGACGTCCTCGTCCACTTCCCGATCCCGCCCCGGGACGCGTGGACCAACGTCGTCCACTTCTGCGCGTCGGTCCAGCCTTTCCGGTCCGAGCCGGAGGTCGACGCCTGGTGCGCCCGGCACCGCCTGCCTCGCGGCCAGGTGATCCCGGCGCGGCAGGTGCTCGCCCTGGCGCGGGTCTGGTACGGCCGGCACCTCGACGAGGCGTGGGTGAAGTGGACCGTGCCCGAGGCCGGCGCGATCTTCGAGGGCGTCGGCCTCACCGGACCGTTCTGGGCGCTGCCGGGAGCCGGCGAGCGGTACTGACGGCGCTAGAACGGCGTCCGCTGGGCGGCCAGGAGCTCGGCGACGCGAGGCGGCCGGCGCAGGAGCGCCGCCCGTCCGCCGCACAGGCCGATCTCGGCCGGCCACTCGTGAGAGAGGAAGAGGGGCATCGACTCGGTGTAGCCGTAGGCGCCCGCGTTCTCGAACGAGAGGAGGTCCCCCGCCGACGGCAGCGGGATCCGCGCCGCCGGGTGGAGGACGTCGAGGCTGGTGCAGAGCGGCCCCGCGATCACGACCTTGCGGCGGGGCCCCGACTTCCCCACCAGCTCGACGCGGTGCGGCGTGCCGATGAGCGCCGGCCGCAGCAGGTGGTGCACCCCACCGTCCACCAGGACGTACGTGACGCCCTTGCTCGTCTTCGTGCCGACGACGGAGACCACGTACCGTCCCGCCTGCGCGACGAGGAAGCGGCCCGGCTCGAAGACGAGGCGCGTCCCCGAGAAGCGCGGCTCCCCCTCGATGCGGCGCGCGACGTCGGCGAGGCCGCTCGAGAGGAGATCGAGGTCGAGCGGCTTCTCGCCGTCGGCGTACGGCACTCCGAGCCCTCCCCCGAAGTCGACCGACCGGAGCGGCACGTCGTACCGGCGCGCGAGGGACAGCGCGAGGTCGAGGACGCGCCCGACGTTCTCCGTCAGCAGCGCCGCGTCGAGGACGTTCGTCGCGTTGAAGACCTGGAAGCCGCACACCGAAAGGTGCGGGAACCGGGCGCGCTCCGCGAGCGTGCGGCGGGCCGACGGGAGGTCGAACCCGAACTTCTTGGCGCCCGGCCCGCCGATGATCGTCCGCGTCTCGGCGATTCCCCACGGCGGGTTGAGCCTCAGTCCGACGGAGACCGTCCGGCCGCGGCGCGCCGCGATCGTCTCGAGCCGCTCCATCTCCTCCGGCCCCTCGACGTGGATCTGCGACACGCGGCCGGCGACGAGCGCCCCGAGGTCGGCGTCGGTCTTGGACGGCCCGGTCGAGACGAGGCGCGACGCCCGGAACCCGGCGCGCCGGGCGGCGAGCAGCTCGCCGCGCGAGGCGACGTCGGCGGAGAGCCCGAGCCGCGCGAGGAACGTCAGCAGGCCGAGCGAAGGGTTCGCCTTGACCGCGTACGCCACCTCGAAGCGCGTCCCGACCGCGGCGCGGAGCCGCGCGACCCGGGCCTCCACCGCGTCGAAGTCGTAGACGAAGAACGGCGTCCCGAACCGGCGCGCCAGCGCCGCCAGCTCGGACCCAGGTCCTCGGGGACCGGGGTCCCGGGAATCGGGGTCATCACAGCGAGGCCTGCGATCTCGGGGCTTGGGGTCAGGTCCCGATTTCCCACTATAGCCGGCTATAGTAGAAAATCGGAACCTGACCCCTCGGGTTTGCTGCCCCGTCACCGGAGGGCGTCCTCGAGGGCGGTCTTGGTGTCGGTCTTCGCGTCGCGGTACTTCACGATCATCGGCGCCGCGAGCTGCAGACCGCGCGCGACGGCCCAGGCGCCGCCCGCGGGACGGCTGCCGGGGACCACCACCGCGCCCTCGGGGACCTCGCCGCGACGCTCGACCTCGTGCACGAGGTCGTAGACCACCGTCGACGCGGTGAGGATCGTGCCGGCCGCGAGGACGGCGCGGCGACGCACGCAGACGCCCTCGTAGATCCCCACCCCGCCGCCCACGAACACCTCGTCCTCCACCACGACCGGACAGGCGCCGACCGGCTCCAGCACGCCGCCGACCTGAGCCGCCGCCGAGAGGTGGACGCGCTTGCCGATCTGCGCGCACGAGCCGACCAGCGCGTGGCTGTCGACCATCGACCCCTCGTCGACGTACGCGCCGACGTTGACGTACGCCGGCGGCATGACGACGACACCCTTCGCGAGGTACGCGCCACGGCGGATCGCGCTGCCGCCCGGGACGACGCGGACTCCCGGCGGGAGCGAGCGGGGCGGGAGCGTGTCGCGGTCGCGGAACGGCAGGACGCCGGCCGCGCTCTCCACGTCCACGCCGAGGCGGAACGCCGCCAGGATCCCCTCCTTGACCTCCGGGTTCGCCCGCCAGACTCCTTCCGCGTCCGGCGCGGCGGCACGCACGTCGCCGCGCTCGAGCGCGGCGAGCAGCGCGA
>CAYLNK010000069.1:0-22911 GCA_964384675.1 uncultured Holophagales bacterium
AAAGCCGTCGGACGCCGCCCGCGCCGGCGCGCCAGGCGCGCCGCGAAGTGGCGGGCCAGGAGCGGCACGTCCTCGCGCCGCTCCTCGAGCCGCGGCACGCGGATCGGCACCACGGCGAGGCGGAAGTAGAGGTCCTCCCGGAACGTGCCGGAGCGGATCATGGCGGGGAGGTCGCGGTTCGTCGCGGCGACGATCCGCACGTCGGTGGCGATCGCCTTCGTCCCGCCGACGCGCGTGATCCTCCCGTCCTGGATCGCGCGCAGCACCTTGGCCTGCGTGCGCGGCGACATGTCGCCCACCTCGTCCAGGAAGAGCGTGCCGCCGTCGGCCTGCTCCCACTTCCCCTTGCGGTCCTCGCTCGCCCCGGTGAACGAGCCCTTCAGGTGGCCGAACAGCTCGCTCTCGATCAGCTCCTCCGGGATCGCGGCGCCGTTCACCTCCACGAAGGGGCGCGCGGCGCGGGGCGAGAGGCGATGGAGGGCGCGCGCCACCAGCTCCTTGCCGACGCCGCTCTCGCCGGTGATCAGGACGCGCACCTCCGACGCCGCCGCCCGGGCGATCTCCTCCTTCAGGCGGGTCATCGCCGGACCCTCGCCCAGGAGCGTCTCCTCCTCGGCCTCGCGGGCCCGCCGGGCCGACAGCTCGTCCTTGAGAGCGTCCCGCTCGCGGGCGAGGAGCTTCCGCTCCAGCGCCTTCTCGAGGGTCAGGAGCACGCGCTCGAGCGAGAGCGGCTTCTCCAGGAAGTCGTCCGCGCCGCGCTTCACCGCGCCCACGGCGGTCTCCACGGTGCCGTGTCCGGAGATCATCACGATCGGCACGTCGACGCCGGCGGCCCGCAGCCGGTCGAGGACGACGAGGCCGTCGAGGTCGGGGAGCCAGACGTCCAGGAAGACGGCGTCGGGGCGCGGCGAGTCTCCGCCGAAGCTCTCCAGCGCCTCGGCGCCCGTCCCGGCGGTGAGGACCTCGTAGCCCTCGTCCCCGAGGATCTGGCCGAGGGTCTTGCGGATCCCCGGCTCGTCGTCGCAGACGAGGACGCGCGTCATCGCCGGCCCCGGCGGCAGCGGGTCACGCGGCGGGCCATTCGAGGACGAAGCGGCATCCCGTGGGGGAATTCTCCTCCACGAAGACGCGCCCGGCGTGCTCGGCTGCGATGCGCGCGGTGATCGCGAGGCCGAGGCCGGTCCCGCGGGGCTTCGTCGAGTAGGCCGGGTCGAAAACGCGCGGCCGGTCCGCCTCCGGGATCCCCGGTCCGTCGTCGGCGACCACGAGCCGCGCCGTGCCGCCCTCGACCGCCCCGGCGACGCGCACCGCCCCGCCGGACGGCGTCGCGGAGACGGCGTTGTCGACGAGGTTGATCAGCGCGCGCTTGAGCTGCTCGGCGTCGGCGCGCACGGGCGGGAGCGGGGTCGGCGGCAGCTCCGCCGAGACCGAGACGCCCTTCTTCACGCCCGCGTAGAGCTTCGTCACCTGCTGCACCACGGCGGAGAGGTCGGTCTCGGCGAGGTCCGCGGCGGGGAGGCGCGCGAAGCGACCGAACGCGTCCACGAGGGCCGACAACGTCCGGACCTCCTCGACGATCGTCGACGCCCCCTCCTCGACCACCGCCGGAAGCCCCGCGGCACCCGAGGCCGCGCGGCGCCGCATCCGCTCGGCGGCGAGGCGGATCGGGGTCAGGGGGTTCTTGATCTCGTGCGCCATGCGGCGGGCCGCCTCCTCCCAGGCCGCCGCCCGCTCGGCCTTCACCAGGGCGGTGGTGTCCTCGAGCGTGACGACCCACGACGCCGCCTCGCCCGGCTGCGCCGGCACCCGCGCCAGCCGCGCCTCCACGACCAGCCCCTCGCCCCCGCGCAACAGGTGGAGCGTCGCCTCCCGCGGGCCGGTGCCGTCGACGGCCCGGTCCAGCAGCTCGCGGACGGGGGCGACGCTGGGGCAGGAGAGGAGCTCGTCGAGGGTCGATGGCGCGGGGCCCTCGGCGCGGCCCAGCAGCCGCCGCGCCCGCTCGTTCGTCCCGAGGAGGCGGCGATCGTCGGTGAAGCCGATGACGCCGGCCTCGAGGTGAGCCAGGATCGTCTTCATCACGCGCCTCTCGTCGTCGAGGCGGCGGTTCGTCTCGGCCATCTCGGCCGCGGCGGCGACGAGCCGCTCGCGGTTCCCCTTCAGCTCCGCCGTCATCGAGTTGAAGGCCCCGGAGAGCGCGGCGATCTCGTCGCCTCCCTCGACCTCGACGAGCGCGTCGAAGTCGCCGGCGCCGACCCGGCGGGCCGACTTGGCGAGAGCCGCGATCGGGCGGGTGACCCGTCGCGCCAGGAGGAGCCCCGCCCAGACGGCCGCGAGAAGCACGAGGAACGCGAGCAGCAGGAAGAACAGCACCTGCACGGCGGCGAGGGACGCGCGTTCCGACTCGAGCGCCGCGTAGGCGGCCGTCGCGCGCGCCAGGGCCCGCAGGTTGGCGGCCTCGGCGGGCGGGTCGTACACGCCGAGCACGAGGACGCCCCCGGGAAGCGCCATCACGCTCCGGCCGATCTGCGCGCCGCTCGAGAGCGCCTCCAGGCGGCGCGAGACGCCGCGGCCGCGCGCCTCCTCGATCCAGCCCGGACCGGGATCGTTCACCTGGCGCACGGGCCAGCGAGGGCTCGACACCGCCACGGGAGAGGCCCCGTCGGGCGCCCCGTCGGGTCTCCACTCCAGGAGGTCGAGGCCGCTCGATTCCCGCGCGGCCGAGAGCGCGGCGAGCCGCTCGACGTCGGTCCGCGCCGCGGCCAGGGGCCCGGCCAGCCGCTCTCCGGTGCGCGTCTCGAGCGCCGCCGCCCGTTCCCGCAGGAGGTCCGAGACGGCCTGACCGGCACGGGCGGTCTCGGCCACCGCCGGCTGGAACCAGGTCTCCACGCTCCGCTGGAGGAGGCCGGTCGTCGGGAGCATCAGGAGGGCGATCGGCAGGAGCGCCAGGCCCACGTACGTGCCGACGATCCGGAGGCGGAAGCGCGATCCGAAGACGCCGCTCCGCGCGTCGACCAGGAGGTGGACGGCGTTCCGGCCCAGCACGAAGACGAGGACCAGGATGAGGAGGACGACGATGTAGAAGAGGACGAACAGGAGCACGCGGTTCGTGGCGGCCGCCGGGGAGAGGGAGCGCGCGCGCAGCGCCAGGGCGTAGAGCGCCGTGAGCGACACGCCGAGGGCCAGTCCGATCGCGACGAGGATCCGGTTGTCGCGGGTCCACGGCCTCATGGCGGCTCCGTACCCGTGGCCTCGGCGTCCTCCCGCCACTCGAAGATCCCGGAGCGCGTCCAGTCGGTCTCCTCGCTGGTCGGCACGACGCCCAGCGAGACCGCCGAGCCGTAGACGCAGCGCACGCGGACGACGAGCTTCTTGCCGAGGAGGTGCTTGCCCATCGTGAACGACGGCACGTCGGGAAGCTCCGACAGGGCGCGGGTCGCCTCGGCCTTGCCGTTGACGACGCGGCTCTCCAGGAGGCGGTCGTCGAGCCGGCGCTCGACCAGGTAGTCGGCCGTCTCGGGCCGGTACGTCGCGGTGACGGCGTAGCGCCTCTCGTCCTTGAGGCCGTTCGGCCAGACGTTCCGGAAATGGAAGAGCCGGATCTCCCACGTCGTCGTCGTGGGGAGGCCCGACGCCAGGCGCTGGGCCACGCTGGCGGGGAGCCCTGGCGACAGGGTCGCCCAGACCCTCACGTCGCGCCCGGCGAAGTGGGTGGAGACCCCGGGGATCCGCGGAAGCGAGGATCCGTCACCGGCTCCCAGGAGGAACGGCAGGACCGCGAGGAGAGGCAAGAGGGACCACCGGCGCACGCGGCCACTTTAAGGCCGAGGAGCGCCGCGACGGGACCTACGACGTCATCGAGAGCGCCGCGGGCTCCTCCTGCCGGCCCCCGCCCACGCTCTCCCGGAGCAGCTTCGCGAGCCCCGCGTGGAGGGCGTGCCCGGCCTTGTGGGCGATCACGTGCCCCAGGACCGGCCGCCCGAGGAGGGCGAGGTCGCCGAGAAGATCCAGCACTTTGTGGCGGACGAGCTCGTCCGGGAACCTCAGCTCGGTCTCCACGCGCTCCTCGCCGATCACGATGCAGTTGTCGAGGGCGGCGCCTCGGGCCAGGCCGTGCCTCTTGAGGGTCTCGTACTCGGCCCGGAAGCCGAACGTCCGCGCGGGCGCGACGTGCCGGGCATACGTCTCGGGCGACAGGACGATCGTCATCGACTGCCGGCCCACGGCCGGGTGGGGGAAGTCGATCGTGTAGGTGACGCGCAGGTCGCGGGCGGGCCGGATCTCGATCCGCTTGCCGCCTGTGCCCGTGAGGGCGAGCGTCCGGGTGGGGGCGATGGGATCGGTCTTGTGAGGCTGCCACACGACCCCGGCCTGCGAGAACGCGTTCAGCCACGGGGTGGAGCTGCCGTCGAGGATGGGGACCTCGGCGGTGTCGATCTCCACGAGCAGGTTGTCGAGGCCCTGTCCGAAGGCCGCCGAGAGGAGGTGCTCGACGGTGGAAACCTCCCCCCCTCGCGGACCCAGCGAGGTGGCGTGATCGAAGTGCCCGGCCTCCTCGGCGAGCGCCGGGACGAAGCGATCGACGTCCGTCCGGTAGAACACGATGCCGTGATCCGGCTCGGCGGGATGGAGGATGACGTTGGCCGGCCGGCCCGTGTGGAGCCCGACCCCGGAGACACGGATCGGACGGGCGAGCGTCTGCTGCGATCTCGGCATCGAGGCGGACTAAGCACTGGCGATGCCAGGGCGCGCCCCGTGTCCTGTGGCGTTCCTCACGGTGCGGGTGTGGCGAAAACGCCACGGGTGCGGCGCGAGAGCCGCACCCGCCGGCGCCCTACAATCCCGCCCGATGAGAGTCTCCCAGCGCCGCTCCATTCTCGCCGTGGGCCTGCTCGCGGTCTTCGCCGCGGGAGCGTACGCCTACTGGCTTTCCCTGGTCCCGGCGAGCCATCCCGATCACGACCACGGGATCCTGAACCTGGATGCCGGCGGGCACCTCCTGGTGAAGACGCGCTCCGGGAAGGACCGCAACCTGGTGGGACGGCCCGGCAAGGTGATGGTCGTCAGCTTCTTCTCCACCCGGGCGGCGGGGGCCGCCCGCGAGCTCGGGGCGCTCCTCGACCTGCAGGCCGTCTCGCCCGGGACCGACTTCGTCTACATCGCCCAGGACCCGGACTTCGCGACCGTGGACGCCTGGCTCGCCGCGGCCGGGCTGAAGCCCGTCGACCCGAACAGCTTCGTCCTCGACCCGTCGGGAGAGACGACCCAGAAGCTGAACAGCAAGAGGCCTCTGGAGACGATGTTCTTCACCGCGGAGGGGAAGCTCTCGTCGCAGGGGCGTGGCCGCGCCGACCTGGCGACCGAGGGGGCCGGGATGATCCGGCAGGCCTCCGCGGGCGGGACGATCGAATAGGCCCGGGGCGTTCGGTAGAACGCCCGGGGCGTTCGGCAGAACGCCCGGGGCGTGGCCCGAATCAGACTTTCGTAGCCGTCCCCAACTTCCTGGGGCTCCGTCCCCTCGTTCCCCGGGATCGGGGCTTCCGTCCCGTCCCGCCGGGGAACCGACCCATTCCGATCGAACCCCCGTCCCCGATCCGCCACCTTCGAAGGCGATTGGGGGTGCCACGTGGTCAACGTTCGATCGTTCTTCCGGATCCTCCTCGCCGTTCTGGTCCTCGCGTCGCCGTCGGTGCTGGCCTCGCTCGACGGCTCCGTCTCGGGCTACGCCCGTGACGATGCCGGAGGAGGTCTGCCGGGGGTCAGCGTGTCGCTGAGCGGGCCGGCGCTGCAGGGCGTTCGCACCGCGGTGACGAAGACCGACGGCAGCTTCGTCTTCGTGAACGTGCCGCCCGGCAAGGGGTACAAGGCCACGTTCGCGCTCTCCGGCTTCGCCACCGTGGAGAAGCCGCCGTTCGACGTCTACGTCGACAAGGACACCCAGGTGAACGGCGTGCTGAAGCTGGCCGCGCAGTCGGCGGAGGTCGTCGTGACCGGGGAGGTCCCGATCGTCGACATCACCCGCACGAACACGCAGGCGAGCTTCGACAACGACTACCTGCGCAAGGTGACGGTCGGCTCGGCCGGGCGCGACTACCTGAACGTCCTCTCCCACACGCCGGGCGCGGTCGGCACGGGCAACGCGAACGTGCTGGGCGGCAATCAGCAGCAGAACTCGTTCACGATCGACGGGATCAACACGACCGATCCCGTGACCCACACGTTCTCGTACAACCTGAACTTCGACGCCATCCAGGAGGTCAGCGTCCAGAGCTCCTCGTTCGAGGCGCAGTACGGGCGGGCCAGCGGCGGCATCGTGAACGTGGTCACCAAGTCGGGAGGGAACCAGTTCAGCGGGAGCGCCGACGTCCGCTACGCGACGAACGCGTTCTCCGAGACCGGGGACCTCTTCGATCCGAAGGTCACCAAGACGAAGACCATCGACCCGACCTTCACCCTGGGCGGGCCGATCTTCAAGGACCGGCTCTGGTTCTTCACGAACTACGAGCACGTCATCACCGAGCGCCAGCCTTCCACGACGAACGCGGCCATCCTGGCGGAGAACCCCTCCGCCCCGTCGCGGAACTTCAACGGCGACAACTACGGCCTCAAGCTGACGTTCACGATCTCCCCGAGCGTCAACGGCTTCCTCAACTACCAGAACTCGACCGCCACGATCGACGGGGCCGAGAACTCGGTCCTGACGCGCCCCGAGGCGGCGCAGACCGTCGACCAGGGCGGCGCCCTCCTGAAGGGGAAGATCAACGCCGTGCTGGGCGGCGACCTCTTCCTCGAGGTGACCGGCGGACGGGTCGGCAACACGCTGACCAGCCAGCCGCAGAACGGCTCCATCGCGACGTCCCGCTGGACCAACCTGGCGACGGGCGTGCGGTACGACGGCTACAACCTGTTCGACGACACCGACCGGCCCCGCACCCTGGGCGGTCTCTCGGCGACGTACTTCGTCTCCGACTTCGTCGGAAATCACCAGCTCAAGGTCGGGGCCGACGGCGACCGGACGGCCGGCGATCGCACGGTCTACAACACGGGAACGCCGAGCGATCCGACGTTCTGCCCGGCGGGGCTCACCTGCGGCGCCACGTTCACGTTCCGTAACCCCGATCCGACCCTGCCCCGTGTCCCCGTCCAGCAGGTCGTCACCGAACGGCAGGGCCTGTCGCCCCGCACCGGGCTCTCCTACTCGGGCTACGTCCAGGACCAGTGGCGGCCCAGCTCGCGCCTCACCTTCAACCTGGGCGTGCGCATCGACAACTCGCAGCAGGAGAACAACTCGGGCCAGAAGGTCGTGGACTTCACGAAGGTCCAGCCCCGGCTCTCCGGCGCCTATGACCCGTTCGGCGACGGCAAGAACGTCGTCCGGGCGAGCTACGGCTGGTTCTACGACGAGCCCGGCCTCACCCTGGTGCGGCTGCTGTCGAGCGGCGCGGTCACCGGCATCACCCGCACCTACAACTGGAGCGCCGCCCAGCAGAAGTGGGTCTTCAGCCGGCAGACCGGCGGTACCGTCAACTCGACCGGCCTGATCGACCCCGGCATCAAGCCGACGTACGAGGAGCAGATCAACGTCGCCTTCGAGCGCGAGCTGTTCCGGAACACCCGGGCGTCCGCCACCTACGTCTACAAGAAGGGGCACGACATCTACGAGGACTCCTGCCTCGACGAGGAGTGCAGCGACTTCTGGGTATCGAACCAGCCGGGCGCCGCGTACGGTCTTCCCGACGTCCTGAAGCGCGACTACTTCGGCTACATCTTCGAGGTCTCCCACCGCTTCGGGCGCGGCCAGGTCAGCGCCAGCTACGTCTACTCCAAGAGCCGCGGCTCGATCGACTCCTCGGACGGGCAGTTCGGCGGCGTCGACTTCGACCACTTCCCCGAGAACTTCCAGAACCGCTTCGGCTACCTCACCAACGACGCCCGCCACGCCATCAAGGTCTACACGGCCTACCGGATCCCGTTCATCGAGACCGATCTCGGCCTGAACTACTCCTATCGCAGCGGCATCCCGTACAACGTGACCCAGACCGATCCGAGCTGGGGAGCGGTCTTCGTGGAGCCGCGCGGCTCCAACCGCACGGCGGTCCTCCACGTCCTGGACGCGCAGGTCGAAAAGGGCTTCAACCTGCCGTTCGCGGACCGGCTGCGGGTGGCGGTGGTCGGCTCGGTCTTCAACGTCTTCAACTCCGAGCAGCCCCTCACCTACGGCACCACGGTGGAGGCGGCGGCGACGCTGAAGAAGCCGGTGACGTACCAGCGTCCCCGCAACTACCAGATCGGATTCCGCGTGGAGTTCTGAGGAAGCGCCCGCGCCCGGCGCACCCCGCGAGCGGCCCGACCGACCAGCCTTTGAAGGGCGGCGGTCGGTCGGTGCCCTCTACCGGCGGACGCGCCCGCTGGCGTCCCCGGACGCCAGGCGGTCCACCTCGGCGACCGTCACCCGGTTGAAGTCGCCCGGGATGCTGTGCTTCAGCGCGCTCGCCGCCACCGCGAAGCGGAGGGCCTCGGCGGCGGGTCTGCCCGTCACGAGGGCGAAGATGAGGGCGGCGGCGAAGGAGTCCCCGCCGCCGACGCGGTCCACGAGCGTCAGCTCGAACCGGGGGCCCTCGTGGAATTCGCCCCGCCCGGCGTCCCAGAGGACGGCGCTCCAGCCGTTGTGGCTGGCCGAGCGGCTCTCGCGCAACGTGATCGCGACGAGGTCGGCGCCGAGCTCCCGGGCGACGCGCTCGGCCGTCTCGCGATAGGCCGCCGCGGGAAGCCCCCCGGCGACGACGTCGGCTCCCCGCACCGGGATGCCGAGGCACGCCTGCACGTCCTCCTCGTTCGCGAGGATGGCGTGGGCGAGCGCGGCGAGGGGGCGCAGGACGGCCTGCGCCTCCTCCTCGCCCCAGAGCTTCCGGCGGTAGTTGAGGTCGAGGCTGACGCGGACGCCGCGCGCGCGGGCCGCCTCCATCGCCTCCCGCGTGACGGCCGCCACGCCGGACCCGAGCGCCGGCGTGATGCCGGTGACGTGGAGCCAGGCCGCCCCGTCGAGGAGCCGCGGCCAGTCGAACATCCCGGGCCGGGCGCCGGCGATGGCCGAGCCGGCCCGGTCGTAGATCACGTTGCCCGCCCGCTGGCTGGCCCCGGTCTCCGCGAAGTAGATCCCGAGGCGCTCGCCGCCGCGAAGCACGCCGTCCACCCGGACGCCCTCGGCCCGCAACGCCCGCAGGGCGCCTTCGCCGACGGCGTGGGCCGGGACGCGGGAGACCCAGAGGCTGTCGAGACCGAAGTGAGCGAGGCTGACCGCGACGTTCGCCTCCCCGCCTCCGAACGTGGCCGAGAGCGTCGGGGACTGGAACAGGCGCTCGAAGCCCGGCGGGCTGAGGCGAAGCATGATCTCTCCGAAGGTCACGACGGTCTTCACGAGACGGGCCCTCCCGGGGCATTCGCCCCTCTCGCTTCCGCCACCGCCGCCACGAGCCGCCGGGCCTTGCTGGTGACCTCGGCGAGGCGGCCGGCCGCCACATCCTTCGGGTCGACGAGCGCGGTGCCGACCCCGAGCGCCACGGCTCCGGCCCGGATCCAGTCGCCCGCGTTGGCGAGCGAGACGCCTCCCGTGGGCATGAGGCGCACCTGCGGCAGCGGGCCCCTCAGATCGCGGAAGTACGAAGGCCCGAGCGCCGTGGCGGGGAAGACCTTCACGATGTCGGCGCCCGCCTCCCAGGCCGTCAGGATCTCGGTGGGCGTGAGGCAGCCCGGCAGCGCCGCGATGTCGTAGCGGTGGCACATCCTCACGACTCCCTCGCGGAGGACGGGGCTCACGACGTAGCGGGCGCCGGCCAGGATCGCGGCGCGGGCGGTCTCCGGATCGAGGACCGTGCCGGCGCCGAGCACGAAGCCCGTCGGCAGGTCCCGGGCGAGCTCTTCCATGACCTTCAAGGCGCCCGGCACGGTCATGGTCACCTCGAGGGCGCGCACGCCTCCCTCGGCGAGGGCGTCGACCACGCTGCGGAGTGCCGCGGGGTCGGCGAGCCGGAGGACGGCGACGACGCCGCAGGCCTCGATGGTCGCGACGGTCTCGCTGCGATTGGCCATTGCGGTCCTCCTATCGCGACAGCCAGCCGCCGTCGACCACGAGGACGTGGCCGGTGACGTAGTCGCTGGCCGGTGACGCCAGGAACACGACCGCCCCCGCCAGGTCCTCGGGCTCGCCCCAGCGCCCCGCCGGGATCCGCTCGAGGATCTGCCGGCTGCGGTCCGGATCGGCTCGCAGCGCAGCGGTGTTGTCGGTGCGCATGTAGCCGGGCGCGATCGCGTTCACGTTGATACCCCGGGGCGCCCACTCGTTGGCGAGGGCCTTGGTGAGCTGCGCGAGCCCGCCCTTCGCCGCCGCGTACGAGGGGACGAGGATGCCGCCCTGGAACGAGAGGAGCGAGGCGACGTTCACGATCTTGCCGCGCGCGCCGCGGGCGATCAGGCGGCGTCCCACCTCGCGCGCCAGGCGGAACGGGCTCGAGAGGTCGACCGAGAGGACGAGGTCCCACGCCTCGTCGGAGTGCTCGGCGGCCGGGGCCCGGCGGATCGTGCCGGCGTTGTTCACCAGGACGTCGACGGGCCCGAGAGCGGCCTCGGCCTCGGCGACCAGGCGAAGCGCGGTCGTCGGCTGGCTCAGGTCGCCGACCACGGCGGCGGCGCGCCGGCCCCGGGCGCGAACCGCGGCCAGGGTCTCCTCGGGAGGCTCGGCCTGGCCATGGCCCACAACGTCGGCGCCCGCCGAGGCCAGGGCGGCGGCCAGGGCGGCGCCGAGGCCTCCCGTCGCCCCGGTCACGAGCGCCACCCGGCCGTCCAGGCGAAAGGCGCGGGAGTCGTCCATCCGCGCAGAGTACCACAAGTGGTCTTACCTCTTGTTCGCCGAGAGGGCCCCGCCGCCCCACTTCGATGGGGCCGGACATTGACTCGAACCGGCATCCGGTGCTATGCCTCGCGAACCACTTCGGGGGTGAAATGCCAAAAGGTCAGACCTCAGGTCCGGGTCGCAAGCACGTCGACGGAGCCGTCGGCGCCAGGGTCGTCGAGCACGTGAGGCGCCTCATCGAAGAGGGAAGCCTCCATCCGGGAGACAGGCTGCCGGCCGAGCGGGACCTCGCGCTGGAGATCAAGGTCAGCCGGCCCTCTCTCCGATCCGGGCTCCGGACCCTCCAGGCCATGGGCGTGATCGAGGCGCGGCAGGGCTCCGGCACCTACATCGCCGACGGCCCGCCGAAGCTGGGGGACGGGCCGCTCCGATTCCTGGCGGCCCTCCACGGGTTCACCCGGGACGACATGTTCGAGGCTCGCCGTGTCCTCGAGGTCGGGATCGCGGGGCTCGCTGCCGAGCGCGCCACGCCGGAGCAGATCGCCGTCATCGCCGACGAGGTGACCAGCATGTTCGCCTCCATGGACGACCCTCAGGCGTTCCTGGTGCACGACCTCCAGTTCCATCGCGTGGTGGCGGCCGGCTCGGGGAACCCGGTGCTGGCGACGCTCATCGCCACGCTCGCCGAGCTCGTCTTCGAGTACCGGCGGGTCACGGTCGAGCGGGCCCGCGACCTGAAGGAATCGGCCGAGCTGCACCGCGGTATCTACCGCGCCATCAAGGACCGCGATCCGGACGAGGCCCGCCGGCTGATGGACCAGCACCTCGCGCTGGCCCGCAGCGCCCAGGCCGCGGAGGAGGATCCGAAGGCACCCGCCACCGCCGAGCCGGGTCCCGGCACGGCCCGTCCGAGGCGGCGGCGCGCCGCCGCCGGTTCGGCGACCGGTCCGAAGTGAGCCTTCCGAGCCTCTCCCTCGACGGGCGCGTGGCGGTAGTCCTGGGTGGGACCTCGGGGATCGGCCTGTCGCTCGCGCAGGGCCTCGCGTCCGCCGGAGCCGACGTCGTGCCCATCGCGCGGCGGCGCGATCGGGTGGACGCGGCGGCCGCCGAGGTGGAGTCTCGCGGGCGGCGCTCCCTTCGCGTCACCGCCGACGTCACCGACACCCCTTCCCTCGTCGCGGCCCTGGACGCGTGCCTCGCCGCGTTCGGGAAAGTGGACGTCCTGGTGAACTGCGCGGCCAGCACCCGCAGGACGCCGACGCTCGACCTCACCGAGGAGGAGTGGAACAGGATCCTGGACACCAGCCTCACCGGTACGCTCCGGGCCTGCCAGGTCTTCGGCCGGCACATGCTCGGGAGGGGCTCCGGGAGGATCGTCAACATCGCCTCGCTCGGGTCGTTCGTGGCGCTCCTCGAGGTCGCCGCCTACAACGTGAGCAAGGCCGGCGTGGCCGCGCTCACCCGGTCGCTGGCCCTCGAGTGGGGGCCTCGGGGCGTGAACGTCAACGCCCTCGCGCCAGGAGTCTTCCGGACGCCCCTGAACCACCAGCTCCTGGAAGGCACGGAACGGGGCCGCGAGCTGGTCGCGCGCACGCCCCTGCGCCGCTACGGCGGTCTGGAGGAGCTGCAGGGGGCCTGCGTCCTCCTCTCCTCCGACGCGGCGAGCTTCATCAACGGCGAGGTCCTCGTGGTGGACGGCGGGTTCCTCGCGAGCGGTGTCCTCTCGTGAGGATCTCCACCGTGTCGGTCCGCGACATCCGTTTCCCGACGTCGCGGGAGATGGACGGCTCGGACGCGCTCAACCTCGGCGACTACTCGGCCACCTACGTCACGCTCGGAACGGACGACGGACTCACCGGCCACGGGCTCACCTTCACGAACGGACGCGGCAACGAGATCTGCGTCGCGGCCGTGAAGGCGCTCTCGCACCACGTCGCGGGCCGTCGCATCGGCCCCCTCGCCGAGGGGATCCGTGAGCTGGTGCGGGACCTGACGACCGACCGCCAGCTCCGCTGGCTGGGCCCGGAGAAGGGGGTCCTCCAGATGGCCACCGGCGCCCTGGTGAACGCCGCCTGGGACCTCTGGGCGCGCCGCGAGGGCAAGCCGCTCTGGAAGCTCCTCGTCGACCTGCCGCCCGAGGAGCTCGTCGCCTCGCTCGACTTCTCCTACGTCACCGACGCCCTCACGAAGGAGGAGGCGGTCTCGCTCCTGCGCTCACGGGCCCCCGGGAAGGAGGAGCGCGAGGCGGCCCTCCGCCGGGACGGGTTCCCGGCGTACACCACCTCTACCGGCTGGCTCGGCTACCCCGACGAGAAGGTGCGCCGGCTGTGCCGGGAGGCGGCGGCGCAGGGCTGGACGTCGTTCAAGATGAAGGTGGGGCCGAGCCTCGCGGAGAACGAAAGGCGCGCCGCTCTCGTGCGCGAGGAGATCGGCGCGGGAAGCCGGCTCATGATGGACGCGAACCAGTGCTGGGAGGTACCCGAGGCGATCCGCCAGGTGTGGGCGCTCCGGCGATTCGACCCGTACTGGATCGAGGAGCCCACCAGCCCCGACGACGTCCTCGGGCACGCCGCCATCGCCCGCGCGGTGGCGCCGGTGGGCGTGGCCACCGGGGAGACGTGCCAGAACCGGATCGTCTTCAAGCAGCTCCTGCAGGCCGGGGCGCTGCGCTTCCTGCAGGTCGACGCCACCCGGATGGCCGGCATCTCGGAGGCCCTCGTCGTGATGCTGATGGCCGCGAAGTTCGGGGTGGCCGTCTGCCCGCACGGCGGGGGCGTCGGGCTGTGCGAGTACGTCCAGCACCTCTCCTTCTTCGACGCGGTCGCGCTCGACGGGACCGGTCCGGACCGGGTCTGCGAGTACATCGACCACCTGCACGAGCACTTCGTCGACCCGTGCGTCCTCCGCGCGACGCGTTACGTCGCGCCCGAGGCGCCGGGCACGAGCATCGCCATGAAGCCGGACTCCCTGGAGGCGCACGAGTACCCCGGCGGGCCGGTGTGGCGGGACTGATCCGTCCGGGGCCGCGGGCCGTCCGGTCCCTCCGGCCGCCCGACGGACCGAGGAGGACCGAATGACGCCCTTCATCCACGACGACTTCCTCCTCGAGACCGAGGTCGCGAGGCGGCTGTACCACGACCGCGTGCGCGACCTGCCGATCGTCGACTACCACTGCCACCTGCCGGTGGAGCAGATCGCCTCCGACCACCGTTTCGGGACGATCACCGAGATCTGGCTGAAGGGCGACCACTACAAGTGGCGCGCCATGCGGACGAACGGGGTCCCGGAGCGGTACTGCACCGGCGACGCCAGCGATCGCGAGAAGTTCGACGCCTGGGCGCGCACCGTCCCGGCCACGCTCCGGAACCCGCTCTACCACTGGGCGCACATGGAGCTGAAGCGGCCGTTCGGTATCGACGACCTCCTCTCGGAGAGGACGGCCGGCGCGATCTGGGAGCGGACCAACGCGGCGCTGGCCGGGCCCGGCTTCACCACGCGCGGGCTCCTCGCGCAGTTCCGGGTGGCGGTCGTCTGCACGACCGACGATCCCGTCGACGACCTCTCGCACCACGCCGCGCTGGCCACGCGCGAGGACCCCGAGACCGTCGTCCTCCCCACGTTCCGGCCCGACCGGGCGACCGCGATCGACTCCCCGCCGGTGTGGAACGCGTGGGTGGACCGGCTCGAGGCGGCGTCCGGGATCTCGATCGGGAGCGCCTCCGCCTTCCTCTCCGCGCTCGAGGCTCGGCACGCGGACTTCCACGCGGCGGGCTGCCGGGCCTCCGACCACGGCCTGACGGCGCTGGAGTCCGAGGAGGCGCCCGCGCCCGCGCTGGAGGCGTCGTTCGGGAAGCTGCGGGCCGGGCAAGCCCTCGCCGCCGACGACGCCCGGCGCTTCCGGTCCGCCGTCCTCCACGAGCTCGCCCTCCTCGACCACGCACGCGGCTGGGTGCAGCAATACCACCTGGGCGCCCTCCGCGACAACAGCACGCGCCAGAGGCGGCTTCTGGGTGCCGACAGCGGCTTCGATTCCATCGGCGACTTCCCGCAGGCGGCTTCCCTCGCCCGCTTCCTCGACCGGCTCGACCAGGCCGACCGGCTCGCCAAGACCGTCCTCTACAACCTGAACCCGGGAGACAACGAGCTCTTCGCGACGATGATCGGGAACTTCCAGGACGGCTCCGTTCCCGGCAAGCTGCAGTACGGCTCGGCCTGGTGGTTCCTGGACCAGCTCGACGGCATGGAGGCGCAGATCGCCGCCCTCTCGAGCATGGGTCTTTTCTCGCGCTTCATCGGCATGGTCACCGACTCGCGGAGCTTCCTCTCCTACTCCCGCCACGACTACTTCCGCCGGCTGGTCTGCAACCTCCTGGGCCACGACGTGAGGAGGGGCCTCGTCCCTCACGACCTCGGCCTCCTGGGCCGGCTGGCCGAGGACGTCTCGTTCTTCAATGCCCGCGCCTACCTCGGCATCCCCCTGGGCCGGCTGGCGCACGGCGTCGAGGCGGGTCGCGCGGTCTAGGGGACACGGTCGGCGGTCCGCCATTTTCGGCGGCCGCGGAGATTCGGTCTGACCATTTGGCCGAACCGCCGGAATGGGCAGAAGCACGTAGACCATGGAGCCACCGGGCTCGAATCGATCCGGCCCCCCGTTTTCGGGGGAGCCTCACGCGTCCTCTCCCGGAGCGCTCGCGGTCAAAGTGGTAAAACAACATGTTGACATGGCGCATTCGTGGTGATACGAATTACGCCACCGAACACGCGGCCCACCGACCTTCGAGGGGACCCTTCCCCACCGTCACGCGACAACAGGAGGCGCCATGAACCCGCGGACCCGCACCCTCGCACCCATCCTCTTCGTGCTGCTCCTGGGTGCCAGCACGGTCGCGCTCGCCCAGGACTTCCGAGGCACCATCAAAGGAACGGTGACGGACGGCGCGGGTGGCGCGCTGCCGGGCGTGACGATCACCGTCACGAACGTCGGCACGAATGCCGCCGCCACGGCGACCACCGACGCGAAGGGCAACTACCGCGTGCCATACCTGATCTCCGGCAGGTACGACGTGGAGGCCCGGATCAGCGGCCTGACGCCCGTGCTGCGAAAGGGGATCGAGGTCCGGGTGGGCGACGCCCTGTCCGTCGACCTCGTCCTCAAGCTCGGCGGCGTCAGCGAGGCCATGGAGGTCACCGGGAGCGCCCCGCTCATGGACAGGACTTCCCCGGTCTCGGGCCAGGTCGTCAGCCGCGAGCAGATCAAGGAGCTCCCGCTCGCCGACGGGACCGCCTACATGCTGAGCCGCATCGCGCCGGGCGTCGTGGAGACCTCGGACCTCCACTTCTCGAGGCCGGCCGACAACGCCAACCTCGGCGGGGTCGTCGCCAACGGCGTGCGGGGCGGCAACGACTTCACGCTGGACGGCGCGCCCAACATCGTCTCCGACCGGCGCGTCGGCTTCTCGCCGCCCTCCGACGCCATCGCCGAGTTCAAGGTCGAGACCAGCTCGTTCGACGCGCAGCAGGGGCACACCGCGGGAGCGGTGATCAACCTGGCCCTGCGCAGCGGCACGAACAACCTCCACGGCTCGGCCTCCTACTTCAACCGCTCGAGCGACCGGAGCGCCAATTCCCCGTACGCCAAGAAGGCCGGCCAGGAGATCCTCAGCCGGGACTACGACCGCTTCGCCGCGGTGCTGAGCGGGCCGGTGGTCGCGGACTCCACGTTCTTCATGGTCTCCTACGAGAAGCTGAAGGACCTCACCGGAGAGCCGGCGAACTACACGGTGCCCACCGAGAAGATGCGGCGAGGCGACTTCTCCGAGCTGCTGCCTCTCGGAATCGTCATCTACGACCCCCTGACCGGGACGTCGAGCCGGAAGGCCTTCGCCGGGAACATCATCCCGACGAACCGGCTGAACCCCATCGCGCTGAAGCTCCTCTCGTACTACCCGATGCCGAACCAGGCCGGGACGTCGACGCTGACCAACAACTACTACTCGCCCCAGGACCGCACCTACGACTACAACGCGGCGCTCCTCCGCCTCGACCAGCGGTTCGGGAACGGGCACCAGGTGTTCCTGAACGCCTACTGGAACAAGCGGGAGGAGGACCGGTACAACTGGGCCGGCGTCATCAACGACTTCGCGGTCACGCAGGGGGTCGACACCCGCGACAACGCCGGTGGGACGCTGGGCTACACGGGAGCGTTCTCGCCGACGTTCGTCGCCGACCTCCGCGCCAGCTACGCCAAGTTCGGGGAGCGGCGCAGCCCATCACAGAAGTTCGACCCCGCTACCCTCGGCTTCAACGCCGCCACGGTCTCGCTGTTCCGGGGCTACGACTACCTGCCGCGCTTCGACATCTCCGGCTTCGCCACGCTCGGCTCCCTGCGCTCCGACTACACCCGCGGCTTCAACCGCCCCTTCTACAACTACGCCGGGGCGCCCACCGTCACCTGGATGCTGGGAGACCACTCGATCCGCGCCGGCTACGACTTCCGCTTTCAGGAATGGGCGCGGACCGACGACGGGTTCCTGGGCGGCCGCTACAACTTCACCGGGGCGTACACGCGCGCCAACAACAGCGCCGCCATCCAGCAGGGGCAGGCGCTGGCGCAGTTCCTCCTCGGCATCCCCACCTCGGGCGGCAACAGCCTCATCGACAGCAACTCGCCGGGCGACTTCCGGCAGATCAGCCACGCTCTGTTCCTCCACGACGAGTGGCGCTTCAGCCGGAAGCTCACGATCAACGGGGGCTTCCGGCTGGAGATCGAGCGGGGCCTGACCGAGTCGGAGTCGAGGAACATCTACGGCTTCGACCGGACGGTCTCCAACCCTCTCGAGGCCGCGGCGAAGGCGGCCTACGCGAAGAACCCCATCGCCGAGATCCCGGTCGGCGACTTCAAGGTGCGCGGCGGCCTCCTCTACGGGGACGGCTCGATCTACGACACGCAGGTCAAGGCCCTTCCGCGCCTCGGCGCGGCGTATTCCCTCACCGAGAAGACGGTCCTGCGCGGCGGGATCGGTCTCTTCTCCTTCCCGTACTTCTTCGACGCGATGAACCAGACCGGGTTCTCGCAGCCGACGCTCCTCGTCTCGACGGAGAACAACGGCTCGACCTTCATCGCCGACCTCAGCAACCCGTTCCCGAACGGTCTCGGCCAGCCCACCGGCTCGTCGCTCGGGCTCCTGACGTCGGTCGGGCGCGACCTCGTCTCCACCACGACGTCGATCATCCAGAAGGACCGCGAGAGCCCGCTCTACACGCGCTGGCAGGCCGGTGTCTCCCAGGACCTCGGCAAGCGGTGGCGGGCGGACCTCGCCTACGTCGGGAGCGTGGGCCGGAACCTGCCGGTGAGGCGTGACCTCAACGCTCTGCCGCTCCAGTACGTCTCCCGGTCGGCCGAGCGCGACACCGCGCAGGAGACGTTCCTGAACGCCAACGTCCCGAACCCGTACGCCGGCCTCCTGCCGGGGACGAGCTTCAACGGGACCACGATCCAGCGCAACCAGCTCCTCCGGGCGTACTCCGAGTTCGGGCGCGTCGCGGTCGAGGAGTACAACGGCTCGGATACCTACAACTCGCTCCAGCTCTCGGTCCAGAAAGTGTTCTCGGAGGGCTCCTCGGTCGTCGCCACGTACACCTACTCGAAGCTGAAGGACAAGCTCAGCTACCTCAACCCCGGAGACACCGAGCTCGAGGACCGCGTCTCGCCCGACGACCGCCCGCACCGCGCGACTGTGGCCGCCGTCGTGAAGCTCCCGTTCGGCAAGGGCCGCAAGTTCGGCAACACCTGGAACGGTATCCTCGACGCCGTCTTCGGGGGGTGGCAGCTGACCACGGCGTACCAGTACCAGCAGGGCCAGCCGATCGTCTGGTACTCCAGCTTCTCGAGCGGCGTCCCCATCTGGAACAACATCTACTTCAACCCCGCCTGCGACCCGAAGTCCATCAAGACGGACTTCTCGAACAAGGACGGGGCGATCGGCGGCTTCGACCGCCCCGCCTGGGACATCTCCTGCTTCTACCCGGCGGACGCCTACGGCAAGACCACGGACCCGAGGATCGCCGTCGGCGAGGCGAACCTCCGCACCTTCCCGAGCACGCTCGATTCGGCCCGCTATCCCGACCTCCACCTGATGGACGTGGGTCTCGCCAAGACGTTCCACCTGCCGGGTAACGTCGAGCTCCAGCTGCGGATCGAGGCGATCAACGCGATCAACTACACCGTCTGGTTCGACCCCGACACGAACCCGCGCAGCTCCACGTTCGGGCTCTTCCGCAGCCAGCGCAACAACCCCCGCGACTTCCAGATCGGAGCCAAGATCAGCTTCTGATGGGTTCGCCCTCGCTCCTCCGGCTCGCGGCGGGGATCGTCCTCGCCGCGGGCCCTTCTTTCCGCCCGGCTCTGGCCGGGGCACCCGAGATCGCGGCGTCCTCGCCCGCCACCCGGCTCGTCGTGACCAACCCGCTGGACCGCGTGCGCGCCGGAGAGACGATCGCCGTCGGCGCCTCGACGGCGCCTGGCCTCCGGTCGCCCGACCTGGCGAAGGTGGCCGTCGTCGACGAGGCCACGAGGAAGCCGGTGCTTTCGCAGGCGGTGGACTACGACGGCGACGGCGCCGCGGACCAGCTCGTCTTCCAGGCCGATCTCGGCCCGCGTGAGGCGAGGACGTTCCTCCTCCTCCCCGGCGAGAGAGCGCCTTACAGGCGCGAGGACTTCCGCGTCTACGGCCGCTTCGTGCGGGAGCGCCACGACGACTTCGCGTGGGAGAACGACCGGGTCGCCCACCGGATGTACGGGCCGGCGCTCGAGGCTTGGCAGGAGGAGCCGCTCACCAGCAGCACGGTCGACGTCTGGTGCAAGAAGACGCCGCGCCTCGTCGTGAACGACTGGTACCTCGTCGACGACTACCACCGGGACCACGGCGAGGGGGCCGACCTCTACTCCGCCGGAAAGTCCCGCGGCATGGGCGGCACCGGTGTCGTGCGCGACTCTCGCCTCTACACCTCACGCAACTTCCGCGAGTCGCGCGTCCTTGCGGCCGGCCCGATCCGGCTGGTCTTCGAGCTGACGTACGCGCCCTGGAACGCGGGGGGCGTGACGGTCTCGGAGAGGAAACGCGTCACCCTCGACGCCGGCTCGCGCTTCAACCGCTTCGAGAGCCGCTGGACGGTCGAGGGAGACGGGGCCGCCTCCTTCGCCGCCGGGCTCAGGAAGGCCCCGGGGGCCGCGGTGAGGATCGACAAGGGCCGCGGCGTCCTGAGGACGTGGGAGGCGCTGAAGGAGGGCAACGGGAACCTCGGTCTCGCCCTCCTCGTGGAGCCGTCCAGCCTCACCGAGGTCCTCGAGCTCGACGGCAACGTCCTCGCGGTCGGCAAGCCCCTGACCGGAGCGCCGACGGTCCACTGGGCGGGCTCGGCGTGGGACAGAAGCGGCGACGTGCCGACGATGGAAGCCTGGGACCGGGCGATCTCGGAGTTCCTCGAGAGACGCCGCGCCCCGCTCAAGATCGACATCCTGGTACCTTGAGGACGAGATGGAAACACGCCTCCTGGTCGACCCCGTGAGAGCCGAGTCGATGAGCTCGGCCGAGCTCCGCGCCGCGTTCCTGGTGGAGGGCCTCTTCTCCCGTGGCGAGGTCCGGCTCGTCCAGTGGGAGGCCGAGCGGACCATCCTCGGATCCGCCGTCCCGCTGGAGGCCCCGCTGCCGCTGCCGGCGCCGGAGGAGCTCGCGGCGCCGTTCTTCACGTCGAGGCGGGAGCTCGGCGTGGTCAACCTGGGCGGCCCGGGTCGGGTGATCGTGGACGGCGGGAGCCACACGCTGGCGCACCGGGACGGGCTGTACGTGGGGCGCGGGCCGCACGCGATCACCTTCGAGAGCGACTCCGCGGGCGAGCCCGCGCTCTACTACTTCGTGAGCCACCCGGCTCACACCGAGCACCCCACCCGGCGCGTGACGCCCGCGGAGACCCAGACGTTCCGCATCGGCTCCGCCGCGACGTCGAGCGATCGGACGCTCCGCCGCTACATCCACGCCGGCGGCCCGGCCAGCGACCAGCTGGTCCTGGGCGTCACCGACCTCTCGACCGGGAGCGTCTGGAACACGATGCCCCCGCACACCCACGCGCGGCGCACCGAGGTCTACCTCTACTTCGACCTCGGGCCCGACGCCGTCGCGTTCCACTTCATGGGCCGCCCCGGCGAGACGCGGCACCTCGTCGTGCGCGACCTCCAGGCCGTGCTCTCCCCCTCCTGGTCGATGCACTTCGGCGCCGGCACCGCGCGCTACGCGTTCGTCTGGAGCATGGGCGGAGAGAACCAGGTCTTCGAGGACATGCAGGGCGTGCCGCTCGAGCGGCTGTGAGGAACGGGATGGAGGCGGGGGGCTCCCTCGCCGCCCCCCGTTCCCCGGGCGGAGTCGTCGCGGGGCTCGACCGCCACCGCCGCGCCCTCGCGCTCACGGCCCTCGCCCTCGCTCTCGCCGTCGCGGCCGCGGCGCAGGCCGAGGAGCCGGATCCGTGGGCGCGCCTTCCCGCGGTCCTCTCCCGGATCGTGGCGCCCGCGTTTCCGGAGCGCGACTTTCCGGTGACGCGATTCGGCGCCGTCCCCGACGGGAAGACCGACGCCACCGAGGCGTTCCGTGCCGCGATCGCCGCCTGCGCGGCGGCGGGCGGGGGGCGCGTCGTCGTGCCCTCCGGCGACTACCTCACCGGCCCGATCCGCCTGAGGAGCCGGGTGAACCTTCGCGTCGAGAACGGTGCCACGATCCGCTTCGACCCGGAGCCCGCCCGGTACCTGCCGCCCGTCCTGACGCGGTGGGAGGGGGTCGAGCTGATGGGCTACTCGCCGCTCGTCTACGCGCTCGACGAGGAGGACGTGGCGGTCACCGGCGAGGGGACGCTCGACGGTCAGGCCGGGCCCGAGCGCTGGTGGGGCTGGAAGGGCTCCGGCAAGGACGCGCCGCAGAAGCCGGACCGCGACCGTCTCTTCCGGCTCGCCGAGGAGGGCGTCCCGGTCGCCGGCCGCGTCTTCGGCGAGGGGAGCCGGCTGCGGCCTCCGTTCGTCCAGATGTACCGCTGCCGGAACGTCCTCGTCGAGGGCGTGACGATCACCCGCTCCCCCTTCTGGGTGATCCACCCGGTGCTCTGCCGGAACGTCACCGTGCGGAACGTGACGATCGTGAGCGCGGGCCCCAACAACGACGGCTGCGACCCCGAGTCGTCCTCGGACGTCCTCGTGGAGGGCGCCCTCTTCGACACCGGGGACGACTGCATCGCTCTCAAGTCGGGCCGCAACGCCGACGGCCGCCGGCTCGCCACGCCCGTCGAGCGCGTGGTGGTGCGGCGCTGCCGCATGCGGGCGGGGCACGGAGGCCTCACGATCGGGAGCGAGGTCAGCGGCGGGGCGCGGGACGTCTTCGTCGAGGGGTGCGAGATGTCGAGCCCCGACCTCGAGCGCGGCATCCGGATCAAGACGAACGCGCGGCGCGGCGGCGTCGTCGAGAACGTCTTCGTGCGGGACGTGACGATCGGCGAGGTGGGGAGCGCGGTCGACGTCGACATGCTGTACGAGGAAGGCGCGGCCGGGACGTTCCCGCCGACGGTGCGGAACCTGAGGATCGAGCGGATGAGCGTGAGGAAGGCGGTCTACGCCCTCTTCCTGCGGGCACTCGACGGCTCGCCGCTGCGGGGTCTCCTGGTGCGCGACAGCGTCTTCTCGAGCGTCGAGAAGGGAAACCGCCTCGAGGGGACGATCGACCTCGAGCTTCGGAACGTCACTCTCACTCCGGCGCCGAAGGAGGGACACCGCTGACTCAGGGATGCTCCGCCTTCCAGGCCGGGTAGTCGCGCTCGAGCAGCCGGCGCGGCCAGGTGCCGTACCAGGCGTAGCCGACGCGGCGCTCGTGCTCGATCTCGGCCAGGCGCCCGCGGACGACGCCGTCGCGGCCGCAGAAGAGCGGGCGGTTCGACGCGACGTCGTAGAAGCGGGCCCAGACCCCCGGCGCCTCGGGGTCCGGCGTCGCGACGACGTCGGCGCCGCCCGGCAGCCCCGGCGCCGCGCGACG
>CAYLNK010000070.1:0-22757 GCA_964384675.1 uncultured Holophagales bacterium
TTCACGCCGGCCGGCGGGGCCGCGGGGGCAGCGTCCCCGCCGCCGATGCCGAGCTTCGAGAGGATCGAGCCGAAGAAACCCATATCAGCCTCCTTCAGGCGCTCCGAGCACCCTCCCCTCATCATGGCACGAGGCCGGGCGACGATGCGGGAGCGGGCCCGTCGAGCGGCGGGATCGTCGCCGGCGGAGGGTCGAGGTCGACACCCTGGACGTCGGACCAGGGCACGTATTCGGGGCGCTCCCGGCCGTCGACGAAGACCAGCAGGCCGGCGTTCCCCTCGCCGAGGTCACCCTTGGGTTCGAGCCGCAGCTCCTCGCCGCCGTGCAGGGTCACCCGGACGTGCCCGGCATCCCGCGGCCCGGGGCCGCCGAGAGCGATCGAGGCGACCAGCCCGAAGAGGATCGTGTAGTCCACGCCCTGGGACGGAGCGTCGAGCGTCTCGGTGGTCTCGCTCTCGTCGAGGTCGTACACGAGCCGGCCGGCGAGGCGGCGGCCCGCGCGGGTCGTGACGCGGCCCGTGAGCGGGCGCCCCGGCGGGAAGTCGTCGTAGGCGGGGCCCCAGCCGCCCGGGCTGAAGTCGAGGCGCTCGAAAGCATCCCAGGAGACCAGCACCCGGCCGTAGCGCCGGTCGTCGACGTAGACCCCACGGTTGCCCTTGCCGGCCGCGCGGGTGCCGGAGAGCACGATCTCGCGTCCGTCGAGCCGCGTCACCAGGCAGCTCTCGGAGGAGCGGCGCGCGAGGGAGCGGAGGGTGTCGAATCGCAGGCTGAGCTCGCCGCCGGCGGTGTGGCCATCGAGCCTGTCGGAGCCGGCGCCCTTCTCCCGGTCCCACTGAACGAAGCCCGTGAAGTCGCCCTTCCGCGTGCGCACCGTACCGTGCAGCCGATCCGGCGCGCCGTCCGATCCGGCGAAGGCGAGGAGCTCGATGGTGCGGATCCGCCGGCTGTCGAGGTCCACGACGCCGCGCGTGCCGTCCCAGACGCGCACGTCGTCGTCGAAATCGCTGGCCGAGAGACGGTCGAGGTCGATCGCGGTCCCGCTCTTGAGCGTCACCCGCACGTCGCCGCCGCGCGGCTCGATGCGCGCGAGGTCGCCGAAGCGCCCCATGAAGAGCCGGCCGAGGTCGACCCGACGCTCCCGGCTCGCGATCTCGATCCCGAAGACCTCGATCGGGCGGCGCTCCTGGGGCAGCCTCTCGGGCGCCACCTGGGCAGCCCAGGGATTCTCGTCCTTCCTGCCGTTGAAGTAGTCGCCCCAGAACGCCTCCTCGTTGCCACCTCCCCAGCGCAGGCGTCCTGTGTAGGTGGCGCCGTCGACGGTCGTGATGCGCCCGTGGATCTGGCCCCGGCCGGCTTCTTCCCCCGCCGGCGCCGGCGCCGGTACGGGCGGGGGGGCGGGCGGGGTCGCCGCTCCCCGGTCGAGGGCCTTCTCGAAGGCCCGGTGGCCGGCCGCGAGCGCGGCGGCGACGAGCGCGAGGGCGGACGCCCCGACGGCGATGGCCGCCCGCCTCATGGTCGGGTCCCGCGACCGGGCCTACGCCCGAACGCGCCGCCGGCCCGATCGGCGGCGCGAATCCCGCGCAGGCGCCGTTGGCGCGGGCAGCAGCACGGCCTCCAGCTCCTTCAACGCGTCGGCCGCGTAGACGGCCACGTGCTGGATGCCCGGCACCGACGTGTGGCACGCCGTGAAGCCGAAGTTCATCAGCCCCGCGTAGCTCTCGCAGGTGATGTTGAGCGCCTGCCCGTGGGTGACGATGGACGCGGGGAAGATCGAGAGCAGCTCGGCGCCTCTGAAGTAGAGCGGCTTCTCGGGCCCCGGCACGTTCGAGATGGTGATGCTGAACATCGGCCGGGTGCGCCCGCCGATCCCGGTCAGGAGGGTGGCGAGCGTCGGCGCCATCAGCAGCATCGTGTACTGCGTCATCGCCTGGCGGGGCAGGCCCTGCACGTGCGCCTTGGCATGCTGGACCGAGGTCCGGATGGCCTTCAGGCGTTGGGCGGGGTCGGCGATGTCGGTGCCCAGCGTGGCCACGATGAAGCTGATGGCGTTCCCCGTGCCTTCGTCGTCCGCGGGCCGCACCGACACCGGGATGCCGGCGGTCAACGACTCCTCGGGCAGGGCGCCGCGCTCCAGGAGGAACCGCCGCAGCGCACCGCCGCAGATCGCCAGCACCACGTCGTTGAGGGTCCCGCCGCCCGCCCGGGCCACGGCCTTCAGCCGGTCCATCGGGAACTGCTGCGTGGCGAAGCGCCGCTTCTCGCGCACACGGCCGTTCAGCACCGACCGGGGCGCCGCGAACGGCAGGGCCATCCCCTCTCCCGTCTCGCCCACGCGGCGGAGCATCTTGCCGAACGCGGCGGCCAGCTGCGGTAGCGACCGGGCCTGCGCGCTCAGCCCCTCGATGGCGGTCGCGGCCACCTCGGCCATCGTCGCCGGCCGGGCGCTCTGCGTCCGCGCCCCGCTCCCGGCGCCCGCCGACGTCGCGCCCGGAGAGGTCGAGGACCAGAACGGCGGCAGAGAAAGGCTCTTCCCGGGATCGCCCGACATCGCGCGCTGCAGGAGCCTCATGCCGCTCACGCCGTCGATGAGGGAATGGTGCATCTTGATGAACAGCGCGAAGCGCTTCCCACCCCCGGCTCCGCTCCGGGCCGGGGCTCCGAGCCCCTCGATGATCGTGCACTCCCAGGGCGGGCGGACGAGGTCGAGCGGCGTGCTCTGCAGACGGCCGACCAGCTCCCCCAGCTCCCGCTCGCCGCCCGGCCAGGGCAGGGCCGCGTGCCGTACGTGGTACTCGAGGTCGATGTCCTCCGCCACGACCCAGGCCGGCCACGGGCTCCTGGCGATGCCCGGCGACTCCAGCCGCCGGTTCCAGGGCGCGGCGAAGATCCGGTGGGTGCGGAACTCCGCCATCAGACTCCGCAGGAAATCCCGCGGCGCTCCCGCCGGCAGCCGGAACGTCAGCAGGCCGCCCACGTGGTTGGGCGTGTCGCGCGATTCGGTGAACAGCCACGCGGCATCCAGCGGGCTCAGACGGACGGCGCTCATGAGGGACCTCGCCCGCAGTCTACGCGGGACGGCCCGGCCTACAGCCGGATCCGCATCGTCACCTCGTGCCGGCCACGCCTCACCTCGAGGACGAGGGTCTCCCCCCGGCCCTTCTGCCGGAGGATGTGGCGCAGCTCCTCCATCTCCGGGTACGGGTTCCCGTCCGCCCGGACGATGGTGTCACCCTGCCGCAGACCGACCTCCTCCGCGAGCGAGCTGGGCTGGACGCCGGTGACCAGCAAGCCGGCCTCGCCATCCTGTCCGGTCACGCCGAGGCGGGCGCCGCGGTCGGACGGGCCTCCGCGACCCGACCGTCCGTAGGAGAGGAGCGCCTGGGCGACCGGCTCGCGAGTCGCGGCGACGAAGCGGACGGGTCGCACACCGCTGTCGATCACCTCGCCGGCCGCGGTGCCCACCTCGGGCCTGGCCCGGCTGGTCCCCGGAGCGGCCTTGCCGACCGCCTCGTCACGGACCTCGCGGGCCTCGCGGTAGACGTGGATCTCGATCCGCCCGATCTCGCGGTCGGTCACTCCTTCACCCTCGCTCCAGCGCGGCGGGCTGAAGACGAGCTCCTGGGCATCGGTGTCGGTCACCTGCCAGCCCTTGACGGTGCGGTCGGAGCGCGGGCTCAGGATCGCGCCGAGGTCCTCCCTGGCGTCGCCCACGAGCGGCTTCTTGAAGTAGACGTTGATTCCGTCGATCGCGACGACGACCTTCAGGCGCTCGTCGTTCGGGTTGTCGAGGACGATCCGGTACCGGTGGTTGACGAGGTCCTCCGGGTCGCCGCGGAAGACCCAGCGATTCGGCCCTTCGGCGCGGAACGGCATGGGACGGCCGTTGTCGAGGAGGACCTGCACGCCGATGGAGCGGCCACGCGCGTACTCGATGCGCGCGCCGGAGTCGGGGGCCGCGGCGAGCGGCGCCGCCAGAAGGACGATCGCGGCTCCCGGGCCCAGGAGCCGTCGAGAGAACGGGGCGTGACTCATGCTCACCTCCTCGCGGTCCGGAGACTCCGGGGACGGTCCGGAGCTGGACCGCTCGTCCCGCGATTCTGGCACGCCGCGACACCGCCCGAGTCGACGGTGAGGCCCCCGGGCCGAAGCCCGGGGGCCTCACGCGGCCTCGGCCGGGGCGTCGTCAGTAGCGGTACGACTCGGGCTTGTACGGCCCCTCCGCGCGGACGCCGAGGTACGCCGCCTGACGGGGCGTCAGCGCCGTCAGCCTCACGTCGAGCTTCCCGAGGTGGAGACGCGCGACCTTCTCGTCGAGCTCCTTCGGGAGCACGTGGAGCTTCTTGCCGTAGGCGTGCCCGTTCGCCGCGAGCTCGAGCTGGGCGAGCACCTGGTTGCTGAAGCTCATCGACATCACGAACGAGGGATGCCCCGTGGCGCAGCCCAGGTTCATGAGGCATCCCTCGGCGAGGACGAGGACGGAGTGTCCGTCGGGGAAGCGCCACTCGTCGTACTGGGGCTTGACGTTCTCCCTCACGACACGGCCTTCCGTCCGCAGCCGCTCCAGCCCCGGCATGTCGATCTCGGTATCGAAGTGGCCGATGTTGGCCAGGATCGCCTTGTCCTTCATCGCCGCCATGTGCTCGACGGTGAGGATGTCGCGATTGCCGGTGGCCGTGATGAAGAGGTCGGCCCGACCGACGACGTCCTCCACCGGGCGGACCTCGTAGCCCTCCATGGCGGCCTGCAGCGCGCAGATCGGGTCCACCTCGGTCACCACGACGCGAGCGCCCTGCCCGCGCAGCGCCTGGGCGCAGCCTTTCCCCACCTCGCCGTAGCCGCAGACGACGGCGAGCTTGCCCGCGAGCATCACGTCCGTCGCGCGGTTCAGGCCGTCCACCACGGAGTGCCGGCAGCCGTAGGTGTTGTCGAACTTCGACTTCGTCACCGAGTCGTTCACGTCGATCGCCGGGAAGAGGAGCTGCCCGTCGCGCTGCAGCCGGCGAAGCCGGTTGATGCCGCAGGTCGTCTCCTCGGAGACGCCGCGGATCCCCGGCACGAGGCGGTGCCAGCGCCTCGGGTCCTCGGCCCGGATCCGGGCGAGGAGCGCCAGCGCGCTCGCCTGAGCCGCGCTGTCGGCCGTCGCGGGATCGGGCGGCACGCCCGCCTCCTCGAGCCGCCACCCCTCGTGGATCAGGAGCGTCACGTCGCCGCCGTCGTCCACGAGCTGCGTGGGTCCCAGACCGTCGCCGAAGTCGAGGGCGCGCGCCGTGAAGTCCCAGTACTCGTCCAGGGACTCCCCTTTGTAGGCGAAGACGGGAATGCCCTTCGGGTCTTCGGGCGTCCCCCTCGGCCCCACCGCCACCGCCGCCGCGGCGTGGTCCTGCGTGGAGAAGACGTTGCACGAGACCCAGCGGACCTGGGCGCCCAGCTCGGCGAGCGTCTCGATCAGGACCGCGGTCTGGATGGTCATGTGCAGGGAGCCGGTGATCCGCTGTCCGCGGAGCGGCTTCGCCGGCCCGTGCTCGGCGCGGAGCGCCAGGAGCCCCGGCATCTCCTGCTCGGCGAGGCGGATCTCCCTCCGCCCCCACGAGGCCAGGGAGAGGTCCCTGACGCGGTAGTCGGCGGCGGCTTCGAGGGTCCCGGTCGCTTCGATCGTGGCGCTCATCGTTTCGGTCCTTTCTTGGTCGGGGCTTCGGGCTTCGAGCCCGACGCCAGGAGGAGCGCCGGGCCCTTGGCCTCGGCCTCCGGCGGGAGCGGCGCGCAGGTGACGTCCTCGAGCCCCGCCCGGGTCAGGAGCTTCGCCAGCTCGGCCGCGGTGAAGCCGTCGCGGCGCTGCCCCATCCGGAGGCGGAACTCCTCGCGCCCGTGCCGCAGGAGGTCCACCACGACGGCCCGTCCCCCCGGCGCGAGGATGCGGGCCATCTCGGAGAGCGCCAACGGGACGTCGGGAACGTGCGTCAGGGCGAGGAGCAGAACGGCGGCGCCGCAGGACTCGCTCTCCACGGGGAGCTCGGCGAGGTCCCCTTCGCGGAGCTCCACGTTCGGGAGCCCGCGCGTGCGCTTCCGCGCCGCGGCCAGCATCTCCAAAGACCGGTCGACGGCCACGACCCGGGCCACGTGCGGCGCGAGACGCACCGCGACGTCCCCGGCGCCGCAGGCGAGGTCGGCCACCACCAGGCTCCGGGGGAGGAGCGCGGCGAGCGCGGCCTCGGTGAAGCGGCGCCCGTACAGCTCGGCACGCAGCGTCTCCCACTCCGCGGCCACGCCGGCGAAGAACGCCCGGGCGCTCGACTCCTCGGCGCGCGCGGCGAGGCGGCGTTCCAGGCGCAGGCGATCCTGGGCGAGCGCCGGCCAGCCCTCGATCTCGCGGCGGGCCACCTCCCAGAGGCCGCGTGCCCCGTCCGTCAGGGCGTCGCCCGTCATCCGGTAGAGGTTCGCGGTCCTCTCGCTCCGGGCCACGACCCAGCCGGAGCCGGCCAGCGCTTTCAGGTGGCGCGACACGCTGGACTGCGGCATCTGGACGATCTCGGCGAGCTCGCCGACGCCCAGCTCCTCGGCCGAGAGGAGCGCCAGGAGCCTGAGGCGCGCCGGGTCGGCCAGCGCGTCGAGGCGGGAGACGAGGGGGGACGGGTCGTGGCTGGAGTGCTTCATCCGTATCTGCGGATTAAAGGATAAAGTAACGCCGGCGTCAAGCCCGCACCGGGAGCCGGAACCGTCCGGCCCGCCCGGACCTCCTGATCCCGAAAGGGCGACTCCCCTTCGTCATCGAGGGGAGCCGGCGCCTCCTGATTCGACAGGCCGTCGATCCGCGTCAGCCGAGCAGCACCGGGAGGAGCACACCCAGGCCCAGCACCAGGAGCCAGAGCGCCGGGGCGGGCGTCCCCGCGGGCCGGCTCCGGCGGCGCTCGCGCGCCACGTTGCGCGGGTCCTCCAGCAGCCATCGGGAGTAGCGGGACTCGAGGAGCACGAAGACGAGGGCCGTCACGGCGCCGAACAGCAGGTGGCCCACCAGCGACGGCAGGAGCGCCGACGCGGCCGCGGGCCGCCAGTCCGTCTCCCCCGTCCGGAGGAGCGGCAGGAGCGTCATCGGGCCGACGTACCACCAGGTCACGCCGTAGACGAACCCCCACGGCACACCACGCGCCAGGCTGAGCCCCTCCCGCCGGAAGAGGAGACCGTAGGTCATGCCGATCGCCGCGCTGCCGAGCAGGTGGAGGAAGAGCCCGTGAGCGAGCGAGAGATCGCCTTCGAGCCCGGCGATCCGCGAGACGACCCCGGTCGACACCAGGATCGGGCTCGACGCGAGCCCTCCGAGGAAGCCCGCCAGCGCCCCCCATTGCAGCGACTGGAGCGTGCGCAGCCCGGCGCCCTCGGGCTCGCGCCGGATCGGGTCGGACTCGACGAGGAGGCGCAGCCAGAGGCGGTCCACGGTGGCGTAGACGACTCCGACGATGACGCCGTAGAGGATGAACCCGACGAGGGGGCCGAACAGGTCGCTGGCGTGATCCGCCGACCAGTCCAGAGGCGTCCTTCCGACCAGCGGAAAGAGCGTCAGGGGTCCGAGGAACCACCACAGGATCCCGTAGGCGATGCCCCAGCCCATGCTGGAGCCGGTGCCGAAGACGTCGCGCTGGAAGAGGAGCCCGAAGGACGCGCCGATCCCGACCGCGAGGAGGAAGTGAGCGCTCACACCGCCCGGCGCCTCCCCCGAGCCGCCGAAGCCGGCGAGCAGCGGGAAGAAGCCCCCGCCGCTCATCCAGGTCTCGAAGGCGATCCCGGCGACGATGCCGGCGAGACCTCCGACGACGACGGCGCGCGAGAGCGAGAACGCGGGCCGGCCCGCCTTCGGGTCCCGGCCGCCCAGGATGCCGAGGACGAGCCCGAGCGGCATCCCGATGCAGACCAGGTAGCCCACGAGCGCCGGGAAGCTGCCGCGCGCCGCGCCGAGACCCGGGCCCGCACCGGCGGCGCCGACGAGCCGCGACATCATCCCCGCCGGGACGAGGAGCCAGGCGAGGAAGGAGAAGCCGAGGCCCCAGACGATCCCGGCCCCCGCGCTCGTGCAGCTCCTGCCGAAGAGGAGCGCGAAGACGATGCCGTAGAAGGCCCCCATCAGGACACCGCCCGGGACGCCGGCACCGAGGGCCGTCGCGCAGACCGCGCCTCCGAGCGCGCCGACCGCGGCGCCGGCGACGACGGTCGTGAGCCGGAGAGGAGCCTGGTCGGGCACCATGCGGACCTCGCTCTCTTTCATCTCTTCGCCTCCCCGAGGTCGATGGTCTGGACGACGTCCTTCGGGAAGAACAGCTCGATGGTCCAGTCGATCAGGACGCGCACCTTGCGCTCGAGGCCCGGCAGCTTCCCGAGGTAGATGCCACGCCACATGAGCCACGCCAGGAGGCCCGAGAACCGCAGCGTCCTCTCGCGAGCGAACGGGATCGTCAGCTCGGCGCAGGCCGTCTGGTGGCCGACGACGCAGAGCGCGCCGAGCGAGTCGAAGTGAAAGGGCTCGACGTTCCCGCCTCCGAGAGACGCATGGATGTTGCGGGCGAGGGCCGCGCCTTCGCGCATCGCGAACTGCGCCGTGGGCGGGCACGGCTTGCCGGTCCTGCCGTCGCTCAGGGCCGCGCAGTCGCCGAGGGCCCAAACTCCCGTGGCGCCGGGGACGGCCATCGTCGGCTCCACGATCACGGCCCCCCGCTTGTCGCGCGCGAACGGCAACGTGGCCAGGAGAGGGCTCGGCGCGACGCCGGCGGTCCAGACGAGGGTCTCGGCCCGGAGCTCGCCGTCGCTCAGGACGACCACGCCGGGACGCGCGTCCAGGAGGCGGGTGCTCATCTTGAAGATCACGCCGCGCGCCTCCATGCTCACCCGCGCGTAGCGCCCGAGCGACTCGCTCAGCTCCGGGAGGATCGTGTCCCGCGAGTGGACCAGGACGACGCGGACGTCCTCCGGCGCGATCGCCGGGTAGTCCGCCAGGATGCCGCGGCAGAAGTCGTTCAACGCGCCCGCGAGCTCCACCCCGGCGAAGCCGCCGCCCGCGATCACGAACGTGAGCCGCGCCCGCCGCGCCTCCAGGTCCTGGTCCCGGTCGGCGCGCTCGAACATCTCGATCACGTGATTGCGGATCCGGATCGCGTCCAGCAGGCTCTTGAAGCCGAAGGCGAGCCGCTCCACGTTCCTCTGGCCGTAGAAGTTCGAGATCGAGCCCAGCGCCAGCACCAGGTGGTCGAACGGGAGCTCGCGCGTCGTGGGGGACTCACCGTTGGCGGCCGCCTCGGTCTCGAGCACGATACGGCGTCCGGGAACGTCGACCGTCTTCACGCTGGCCCTGACGAACGTGGACGAGCGGAGGGTCGAGCGGAGCGGCGTCGAGATGTGGCTCGCCTCCAGGCTGCTCCCCGCGACTTCCGCGAGCATGGGGGTGAACAGCAAGGCGTTGGTCTCGCTCACCATCGTGATGTCGACGCTCGGGTCGCCCCGCAGGAGATGCTCGAGCGTGACGGCCGTCTGGAGACCGGCGAAGCCGCCGCCCAGGATCACGACGTGGCGCTTCTCCCGGGCCGGAGGCGCTGCGGGTGCGGGCTCGGCCCCGAACAGCCGGCGTGCGGCGTCGGAGAGGGCCTGCGCCAGGAGACCGAGGAGCGCGCCGTAGGAGACCCAGCCGACGAGCTCCGCGAAGCGCTCGCGCATGCCGGCGGCGTCCCACTGGGGAGTCTGGCCGGCGAGGAGCGGGAAGAGGACGAGGCTGCCGAAGGCCCAGAGCGGGACACCGAGGGCGGCTCCCACCACCAGGCCGTTGGGGTCGTCGCGGCGATCCGCATCCAGGGAGAGCGCGTAGGCGATCCCGGCGAGGGCGCACAGGACGACCGCCCGGCCAGGAGCCTGGATCGTCAGACAGACGGCGGGGCTGGCGAGGAGCCCGGCGACCAGTCCGGTCGCCGCGCGGCGTCTTGATCTCGTCATCTGGCTGCGGCTTCCTTCCCCCCCGAGACGCGGTCTCACCGCTCACCGCCGCCGGCGCCCGCCGGGACTGCTCGCGTTCGTCTCGGGACGGGCCTTCGATGCCACGGCGGACGCCGGCGTTTCAGAGGAGCGCGTCCTCGGTATCCCGCTGGCCAGGACCGGCCGGGCCTAACATCCCGCACCGATGTCCTTCCTGGAGGATGAGTCCATCTTCGCCGCGGGCGACGTCCTGTCGGCGCGCTATCGCGTCGTCCGGTTCGTCGCCCACGGGGGGATGGGCGAGGTCTACGAGACCGAGGACCTCGAGCTGAAGACCCGCGTCGCGGTGAAGCTCCTTCGACCGGAGATCGCCCAGGACCAGCGGGCCGTGGATCGATTCAAGCGCGAGATCGCGCTGTCCCGCCGGATCACCCACCCGAACGTCTGCCGGGTCTTCGACCTGGTGCGAGGCTCCGGACCCGGAGGCCACGAGATCACGTTCCTGACGATGGAGTTCCTGGACGGGGAGACGCTGGAGGCGAGGATCCGCCGCGACGGGCGTCTCTCGACGGACGACGCGCTGCCTCTCGCCCGCCAGATCGCCGGAGGGCTGGCCGCGGCCCACGCCGCGGGTGTCGTCCACCGGGACCTGAAGCCCTCGAACGTCATGCTGGTCCACGAGGCAGTCCCCGGCGACGGGATCCGAGCCGTCGTCATGGACTTCGGCCTCGCCCTGGCCCCCGAGGGACAGTCCATCCGGATGACGGAGACGGATCTGGTGATGGGCTCACCCGCCTACATGTCGCCCGAGCAGGCCGAGGGGCAGAAGCCGACGCCCTCGTCCGACGTCTACTCCCTGGGGGTGGTCCTCTTCGAGCTCGTCACGGGCGGCCTGCCCCACGAGGGCGAGAGTCCGCTCGCGCTGCTGCTCCGTCGCCTGAAGGAGCCGGCTCCTTCGCCCCGCGCCGTCGTCCCCGATCTCGATCCACGCTGGGAAGCCGTCATCCTCCGCTGCCTGGAGGCCGATCCCGCCGCGCGGTTCGCTTCGGTATCGGAGATCGTGCCGGCGCTCACCGGACCGATGCCGGCCTCCGGTCCGCGCCCCGCCCGGGAGCCCGAAGCCGAGCCCGTGTCCGGCGACACGCGACCGCCCCTCACGGTCTGGGCCGGGCTGCGGGGCGTTGCCCTCGTGGTCGTGGCGGCTCTGATCCTGCTCGCACGCGGACGGCGCGAGACCCCATCGGCGCGCGAGCCGGTGCCGAGGAACCCCGTGCAGGTCACGTCCTCCGCCGGGCTCGACACCGATCCGACCTTCTCTCCCGACGGGCGGTCGATCGCCTACGCGTCCGACCAATCGGGCTCGTTCGAGATCTACGTGCGGCCGGTCGCCGCGAACGGGCGAGAGGTCCAGATCACGACCGACGGACGGCAGAACTTCCAGCCCAGCTGGTCGCCGGACGGCCGCACGCTTGCCTATTCGTCCATACTCGGTCGCGGCATCTGGAGCATCCCCGCGAGCGGCGGAGCCCCACGCCGGATCACCGACACCGGGTCGCGGCCCGCCTGGTCCCCGGACGGAAAGCGGATCGCGTTCCAGTCGAGCCCCCTGGTCGACCTGAGCCCGTACGCGCGGGGCGCGCCGCTCTCGTCGGTGCTTCTCGTCGTCGACGTCGCCACCGGAGAGACCACCAGCTTGACCCGGGCCGGTGTGCCGCAAGGAGGCCATGGCACGCCCGCCTGGTCCCCCGACGGCCGGCGGATCGCCTTCACCGCGGACGACCGCCTCCACTCGGTGATCTGGTCGATCGCCCTCGCCGACCGCGCGCTGCTGGAGGTCGCGGGACACGCCCGGCACAACTTCGACCCCGTCTACTCGCCGCGCGGCGACGCGCTCTACCACTGCGCCTCGTCCGCGAGCGGGAACTTCGAGCTCTGGAAGGTGCTCCTGTCGAAGACGGGGGCGTCCAGCGGGAGCCCGATCCAGATCTCCAGCTCCGGCCTCGCCGGGATCAAGCACCCCAGCGTCTCGCCCGACGGCCACCTCCTCTCGTACAGCGCGCTCGCGACCACCAGCAACCTGAGCGCCCTCCCCCTCGACGCCGCGGGCGATCCGGCCGGCCCGCCGCGCCTCCTCACGGCGTCCGCCGCCAAGAAGAACTCCCGGCCGGCGTTCTCTCCCGACGCCAGGCGGATCGCGTTCTATCGCTGGTCCCCGGGCGCGGCCTCCGACGTCTGGACGATCGACGCCGACGGCAAGAACGCCGTCCAGCTGACGACCGACCCGGCCGACGACTTCAGCCCCAGCTGGTTCCCGGACGGTACGCGGGTCGCCTTCCTGTCGAACCGCGGCCATCACTTCGCGCTCTGGGCGAGCGACGTCGCCAGGCCCCACGACACCCCGGTCCTGGACACGGGGCAGGACATGGACGCCGCCTGTCTCTCTCCGGACGGCAAACGGGTCGCCTTCCACGCGCGGACGAACGGCGTCGTCAACACGTGGGTCGCGACGCTCGGCGGCGGCCGGCCCCGCCAGGTCACCTTCGGGCACGACCTCGTCGGCTTCCCGTGCTGGTCTCCGGACGGCACGATGCTCGCGGTCGAGGCGGCGCAGGCGAAGGGAAACCAGGTGTCGATCCTGCCCGCCTCCGGCGGCGAGCCGACGCAGCTGACCGACGAGGCCGGCGAGAGCTGGCCTCACTCCTGGTCGCCCACGGGAGACCGGATCGCGTTCGCGGCGCAGCGAGAGGGCAGCTGGAACGTCTGGTGGGTCGCGCGCGGCACCCGGCAGACGCGGCAGCTGACGCGGTACACCAAGCCGACCGCCTTCGTGAGGTATCCCGCCTGGTCCCCGTCCGGGGACCGGATCGTCTACGAGTACGCCGAGACGACAGGGAACGTCTGGACGATCGGAATCGACTGACGGCAGACGGCTCCCGTGACGCCAGCCCCGCCGGCGGCCGGGCTCCCTTTCCCCCTTCCCCCGGAGCCGGGCCTGCGAGCCGCTCGCCCGTCGAATTCGTTTGACGTCAAACTTGTCTTATGCTGGGGGACGAGGAGGATCTCCGATGTCCCGCTGCTCCTACGCCAGGGTCGCCCTTCCCGCCGTCTCTCTCGCCCTCACCGTCGCCTGCGCCTCGAAGCCCGTGTCGACCGACGCCGCGAAAGCGCCCGTCACCGCGGCGTCGCCCTCCTCCACCCGCGTCGACGCCGACCGGAGCTTCGACGCCTCGAAGGCCGCGCCGGGCTCCCCCTCCGAGGCGCTCCCCGCCAACGTCCAGGAGCTCAACCGGAAGGGCTACCTGAAGGACGCCTTCTTCGACTTCGACCGATACGAGATCCGGGTCGACCAGCGAGCGCCGCTGGCGTCGAACGCCGAATGGCTGAAGAGATGGCCCACCGTGAAGATACGGATCGAGGGTCACTGCGACGAGCGGGGCACCGCCGCCTACAACGCGGCTCTCGGTGAGAAGAGAGCCGCCGAGGTCAAGGAGTACCTCGCCGCCCTGGGGGTCGAGCGAACGCGCCTCGAGACGATCTCCTACGGCGAGGAGAGGCCCTTCGCGGAAGGCCACGACGAGTCCGCCTGGGCGAGGAACCGCCGCGACCACCTGACCATCACGGCGAGGTAGCCGCCTCCAGCCAGCCGGGCTCGCCGGCAGACCGGGACGGAGGTGAAACGCCCGGGGCCGGACGGCATCCAACGTCAGAACCGAACCCGAAGGAGGCGACATGCTGTTCCACGTCACCATGACCCACTCCGCGAGCGACTGTCCCGGGTACGACCCGGCCAGGATCCCGGAGGCCGCCGAAGGGATGAAGAGGCTCGAGGCGCTGGCCGCCGAGCTGAACGTGAAGGTCCACTTCATGGTGTTCGGAGCCCCCGAGCACGTGGCGTACGGCCTCCTGGAGGCCGACACCCTGGGCGCCATCCACCAGCTCGTCTTCGGCATTCCGATGAAGCAGGACTTCAGGGTGACGCCGGTCGAGTCCCTGGCGCAGGTCATCGCGGCGGGTGAGGCTGCGATGGCGCGGGCGCAGAAGTAGCGGGCCGCCCCGAGGAAACCGGGCCCGGGGGGCGGTGCTAACCTCGCGGCGAATGACGCCGGAGGCGCCCGCCCCGCCCTCCTCTCGTCCGGACGACGAGCTGGTCGCCCGGCTCAGGACCGGCGACGCCGACGCCTCCATCCAGCTCATGAAGCGCTTCTGGGCGCCCCTCCTCTCGACCGCGCGGCGCTTCCTGCGGAACGAGGAGGACGCCCGCGACGCCGTCCAGGACGCCTTCATCCGTGCCCACCAGGCGATCGACGGCTTCGAAGGGGGCTCGACTCTCTCCACCTGGCTCCACCGGATCCTGATCAACGGCTGCCTGATGAAGCTCCGGTCGCGGAGGCGGCGGCCGGAGGAGTCGATCGAGGACCTCCTGCCTCGCTTCCAGGAGGACGGTCACGAGGTCAGCAACAACCTCCCGTGGTCGGACGACCTCACCGACGAGCTCTGCAGGAAGGAAACGTGTCGCCTCGTGCGAAAGCTCATCGACCAGCTCCCCGAGACGTATCGAACCGTGCTGCTCCTCCGGGACATCCGTGAGATCGACACCGGTGAGGTGGCCGTCCACCTCGGCGTCACCGAGAACGCGGTGAAGATCCGCCTCCACCGGGCGCGCCAGGCGCTCCGCGCGCTCCTCGCCCCCCACCTCGCCAATCGGGGTCTCCCATGAGCGAGACCCGCTGGATCACCTGCAAGGAGTTCATCGACTTCGTCTGGGCCTATCTCTCCGGCGAGGTGAGCGAGGCCGAGCGGAAGGAGTTCGAGTACCACCTCTCCGGCTGTCCCTCGTGCGTCGCCTACATGAAGACGTACCAGCAGACGATCGAGCTGGCGCACCTCGCGCTCGAGGAGTCCTCGGCGGAGGAGGAGCCGCTCCCAGAGGAGGTCCCCGAGGAGCTCATCCTGGCCGTCCTCGCGGCCCGCAAGCCGCCCGCCCCTCCCACCTGAGACCTCAGGCGCCGCTCCTCTCCACGCGCCACTCCGCGAGGAACGCCTCGTCCTCTCTCCAGCCGAGGACGGTGGCTCGATCGCCCGAGGCGAGCGCGAACCCCTGGGCGACGGTCCCGTCGGGTGTCCGGTAGGCGTAGCAGTATTCCCCGCCGAGCGCGACGAACGTCTCGCCCGGCTGGGCGCAGATGATCCTCGCGTCCCATCCGTCCCCGGCGTCGAAGATCCTCAACCCGTCGTAGGACGCGGCGGGGTGTGGCGTGTGGAGGTTCCGGCTTCCACGATACGAATCGATCTTCGGGGGCATCCTGGCGAAACCTTTCTCAACTGTCAGCATCCACAAGGGACGAGAGGAATTCAACGATGATCCGATCCGGCGAGGGGTTCTGGCGTTCCCGTGAGGCGGCGCGAAACGCCGAGTGGCTCGAGACCGACGGCCTCGGCGGCTACGCGTCGTCGACGCTGGCCGGTCTCAACACCCGGCGCTACCACGGACTCCTCGTCGCCGCGACCGACCCGCCCTGCGTGAGGACGGTCCTCCTGTCCAAGCTCGAGGAGACCCTCCGCATCGGCGACCGGGAGGTCCCGCTCTCGGTCAACCAGTACCCCGGCTCGACCAGCCCCGAGGGGGACCTCCACCTCCGGACCTTCGAGTGGGAGCCGTTCCCCAGCTTCGTCTACGAGGCCGAGGGGGTGAGGCTCAGGAAGACGCTCTTCCTCGTCCACGGCGAGGGGACGCTCGTCGTCTCCTACACCCTCGAGGCGGCGCCGGAGGGGTCGGCCGTGAGGCTCGACGTCCGGCCTCTCCTGGCGTTCCGCGACTACCACTCCCTCGGGCACGAGACCGGCGCGTTCCGCCGCGAGGTCGAGCGCGGCGACGGGACCCTGACCGTCCAGCCGTTCGAGCGGCTCCCGGCGTTGACGTTCGCGCACGGCGCCGGGCGCGTGCACGACGGGGCCTTCTGGTACCGGCGCTTCCTGTACGAGACCGAGAGGCTGCGAGGCTTCGACTTCGAGGAGGACCTCTTCAGCCCCTTCTCGCTCGAATTCGAGCTGGAGACGGGGAAGCCCGCGACGGTCGTCGCCTCCACGAACCGCCGGCCGGCTTCGGACGCGGAGGCGCTTCGCGCCCGGGAGATCGCGCGACGCGACGCGATCACGGGCCCGAAGACCGAGAGGAGCGCGCTCCGCGCCATCCGGCGCGCGGCCGACCAGTTCCTCGTCGCCCGCGGCGAAGGCACGACGGTGATCGCCGGGTATCCGTGGTTCACCGACTGGGGCCGCGACACGATGATCGCCCTCCCCGGGCTGACCCTGGCGACGGACCGGCCGGAGATCGCCAAGCGGCTCCTCTCCACCTTCGCCCGGCACGTCGACGGCGGCATGATCCCCAACCGGTTCCCCGACGCCAACGAGCCCCCCGAATACAACACGGTCGACGCGACCCTCTGGTTCGTCGAGGCGATCCGCGCGTACCACGAGAAGACGGGCGACGACGCGTTCCTCTCGGAGCTCTACCCCACGCTCCTCTCGATCGTCGACGCCCACGTCACCGGCACGCGCTACGGGATCCACGTCGACGGCGACGGCCTCCTCGCCTCCGGCGCCGAGGGCGTCCAGCTCACCTGGATGGACGCCAAGGTCGGCGACCGGGTCGTCACGCCGCGGCGTGGAAAGCCCGTGGAGATCCAGGCCCTCTGGTTCAACGCCGTCTCGTTCCTGGAGAAGCTGGCCGGGCGGCAGGGAGACGCCGCGGCCGCCACGCGGATGAGGGGGCTCGCGGAGAAGGCGCGGGCCAGCTTCGATCGCCTCTTCTGGAACGAGGCGGCCGGCTGCCTGTACGACAACGTCGACGAGCACGGCGTTCCGGATCCCTCGATCCGTCCGAACCAGGTCTTCGCCGTCAGCCTGCCGTTCCCCCTCCTCGACGGCGAGCGGGCCGCCCGGGTGGTCGCGACCGTGGAGCGCGAGCTCCTCACGCCGTTCGGGCTCCGGACGCTCGCGCCGTCCGACCCGGCCTACGTGGGGCGCTACGAGGGCGGACCGGTGGAGCGGGACGGTGCCTACCACCAGGGAACGGTCTGGCCCTGGCTCCTCGGTCCGTTCGTGATCGCCTACCTGAAGACGCAGGATCACTCGACGCGGGCGCGTCTCCGCGCGGTCGACTTCCTCAAGTCGCTCGTCCTCTACATGCGGGGCCCCGGGCTCGGCCAGCTCCCCGAGATCCTCGACGGCGACGTGCCCCGGCGGCCGGCGGGCTGCTTCGCACAGGCCTGGAGCGTCGCGCAGCTGTACGAGGCGATCCTCGTCGCGGGCCTGCCGGCCGGCGACTCGGCCGGCTATCGGGCCGTCGCGCCGCCCGCCTGACCTCGGATCACCGGCGCGTGGCGCGCTTCCGGCGTGCGCCCGTTCCCGCGGCCCGCGCCACGCGGAGCTGCGACACGAACGTCGTCGGCGGGATCCCGATCCGCCCGGCGGCGCCGTCCGGGCCGTACACCCGCCCGCCCGATGCCTCCAGGGCCGCCTCGAGGTTCCGGAGGGAGAGCTCCTTCAGCTCGCGTGCCGTGAGGACCCGGTGCGTCGCCTGGACGCTCGGCGCGGCCGGCGCCGCGGACCGCGGCATCGCGTCGCCGACGTGGAGCCTTCCGCCTCCCGCCGAGATGAGCGCGCGCTCGAGGACGCTCTGGAGCTCGCGCACGTTCCCGGGCCACGCGTAGGCCGAGAGGAGCGCGAGGTCTGCGGGCGTCAGGCGAGGCGTCTTCACCCGGAGCTTCCGCGCCCCGGCCTCCAGGAAGTGCGCCGCGAGGACGGGCACGTCCTCGAGCCGCTCCCGGAGCGGGGGGACGTGGATGGGAAAGACGCTCAGGCGGTAGTAGAGGTCCTCCCGGAACCGGCCCGCCGCGCTCTCCCGCGCCAGATCCCGGTTGGTGGCCGCCACCAGCCTCACGTCGACCTGCCGCGTCCGCTCCTCCCCCACCCTCTCGAACTCGCGCTCCTGGAGGACGCGGAGGAGCTTCCCCTGGAGCTCGAGCGGGACCTCCCCGATCTCGTCGAGGAAGAGCGTGCCGCCGTCGGCCGCCTGGAAGCGGCCGATCCGGTCGCGGAGCGCGCCCGTGAACGCGCCCCTGGCGTGGCCGAAGAACTCGCTCTCGAACAGCTCGCGCGGGATCGCGGCCGCGTTCACCTTCACGAGCGGGCGAGGGCGCCGAGGGCTCGCCTCGTGAAGGGCGCGCGCCACCAGCTCCTTCCCGGTCCCGGACTCTCCGGTGACGAGAACGGTCGACGGCGTCGGGCCGGCGAGCTCGATCTGCCGCCGCACCCGGCGAATCGCTTCGCCCTCGCCCAGGAGACCCCAGACGCCCGCGGCCGCCGTCACCTCGTCGCGGAGCGCCCGGTTCTCGTTCTCGAGCCGGTCCTTCAGCTCGTCGATCTCGGCGAACGCACGCGAGTTCGCGAGAGCGACGGCCGCGAGGTCGGCGAAGAAGCGCAGCCAGGCGAACGTCCCGGAGTCGCATCTCTGGCGGTTGAACACCGCGAGGACGCCCAGGATCTCGCCGCGGAAGACCAGGGGCTGCCCGCCGAAGGTCCGGATCCCCTCCTCCCGGGCCCACGCGGGATTCGCGACCCAGGTCGCGTCCTTCTGGACGTCCTCGATCAGGAGCGGCAGGCCGGTCGCGCCGATACGTCCGATCTTCCGGACGCCGAGCGGGAAGCGCCGGAAGCCCCCATCGAGCCGCCCCCACTCCCCCTTCCCGGGAATCCGGGACGACCCGGCGCTGGCCGCGAGGTGAAGACAACGGATCTGGCTCGGGCACTCGGGGCGCATCGGACAGGTCTCGCAGAGGTCCCCCGGTCCGACGAGCCAGACCCGTGCCAGCGCGATGCCCGGCTGCGCCGCGAGGCCCGAGACGACCCGCCGGAGGACGGCCTCGACCGAGCGTTCGCTCGCCACCGAGAGCGCGGTCGACTGGAGGGAATCGGGCGTCATGCGGTCGGAGTCCGTCGACTCTACACCGCCCCCTCTCCCGGTCACGGGAATTCGTGGCCGCCGCCCTGGGACACCGGCCGCGTCGCTCGGAGCCGCGGCTCAGGCTCCGGCCGGCGCCGGAGGGAAGTGCCGTCGCTCGTCCTCACGGATCGCCAGGTCGTTGATGCTCGCGTATCGCCGCGCCATCAGCCCCTCCGGGTCGAACTCCCACATCTCGTTGCCGTACGAGCGGTACCACTGGCCCCCGGCGTCCCGCCACTCGTACTCGAACCGCACCGCGATGCGGTTCTCGCGGAAGCCCCACAGCTCCTTCTTCAGCCGGTAGTCCCGCTCCCTGGCCCACTTGCGGCCGAGGAACTCCCGGACCTCCTCGCGCCCCCTCAGGAACTCGGTCCGGTTCCTCCACTCGGTGTCCTCGGTGTAGGCCAGGGAGACCCGCTCGGGATCGCGGCTGTTCCAGGCGTCCTCGGCGGCCTGCACCTTGGCGAGAGCGGACTCCCGCGTGAAGGGCGGGCGGATCGTCGTGCTCGTCATCTGGTCCTCCTTGCCCGAGGGCCCCCGCGCCGGGCCGGCGAAGGAGCCCCCGGGAACGCGGATCACTTCGTGCCGTGCTGGGTCAGACCGGGCCAGCTCCTGTCGGCCTTGGCGACGTTCCCATCGAAGTCGGCGTTGAACTTCTTCAGGATGTCGGCGTTCAGGTTCAGGTAGAGCTTGCCGTTCCGGACCTGCCAGGTGCTGATGTCCACCGGGAAGAGCTTGTCGATGGCGACACCGAAGGCGCAGAACCCGCCGTACTGGGGCACGTACTTACCGGGGTTCCCGGTGAACAGCTTCTTGTGCTCCTCGCTGGCGAAGAGGTACGTCGCCCCCTGATACGACGCGCTGATGAAGGGGGAGCCGTTCACCGGCCGGGCGTCGGTGAAGAAGGCCACGGTGTCGTAGCCGCCGACGGCGATCGTGCTCGCCCCGGCGACGTTGACGAGGTCGCTCGCCGAGACGGGCGCGGCCGTGAGGAGCGCGAGGGCGGCGGTTCCGAGGATCGATTTCATGTTCGTGTCTCTCCTGTTCGGTGTCGTGGAAGATCCGGTGAACGTCGTCGTGCCTTCTGCGGTCACGCCCCGGAGAGTGCACGCCGGCTGCCAGGCACGGGTCTCGACTCTCAAGTCGTTTCGAGAGAAGAGCTTGAGCGGAATCGTCGGCTCCGGGAGCGAGCGCCATATTTCGTTGCATAACGATATTTCGTCTCGCAGTGAGACGATATTTCGTGCCGCTGCGCCCGGCCCCCGGCGAGCCCCGACGCCGCCCGGGACACTCGAGCGCGGCGACGGCTCCTCAGGCCCGGAGCCGGGCTCGACGGCGGCTCGTGAGCGCCGTCATGCGGCGGATCGATTCCGCCGGCTCGTCCCGCTCGGTCACGGGGCCCCGGAGGGCGGCCCGGTCACGCGCCTCGCGGCATGCGTGCCCCGGCGCGCGCCACACGAGGGCTCGATTCCATCGTCGAGCCGCCGGACGGATACGGCCCGTGGGCGGCCTTCACCGCGCCGGTCTCGTCCGTGTCCTCCACGACGAAGACGCGGTACGACGCGCCGCCCGCCTCGACGCGCACGACGACGTGGCCGGCGTCCGAGGTCACCCGCGCGGCGCGGGGGCCGATCGTGGCCTTCGTGGCCTCTCTCAGCCGGGTCACGAAGACGTCCCGCGGGCCCTTCCAGATTCGATTCGAGAGGAGACGCTTCAGCACGTCCGGCGACGGGTGCGTGGGCGACCAGGCCGGCACGACGAGAACGCGGGGGCCGAGCGTCGCCAGGAAGAACGGGTTCGCGGGCTCGATCGAGCCGTGGTGGTCCACCACGACGACGTCCGTCCTGCCGATCGCCCGCGCGATCGGCGTCTCCACGTCCCACCAGGCGGGCGCGCCGGGCTCGGGCTGCCCGTACAAGTCGCCGCCCGTGTAGTACGTGAACGCCCCGTAGCGGATCCGGAGCGCGATGCTGCACGGGTTCTCGGGCGCGCGGTCCTCCTCGGGGAGCCCGTCGCCGGCCGGGAAGAGGTGAGCCACCGCGTCGCCCTTCCCGGTCCAGACGTCGCCGTTCGCCGCCACCGTCCGCACCTCGAAGCCCGGATAGGCGGCCGCGTCCTTCTTCAGCGCGATCTGGTCGGCGCGCCCCGGACGGATGCGCTCCCGAACCGTGCCGCGCTCCTTCGCCTGGAAGTCGGCGAACTTCCGGTAGTTCTCGATCACCGCGCCGGTCGGCTTCGCCGGATCGCCGTAGTCCGGGAAGCCGCGGTCCAGGAGCTCGTGGATGGAGATCGACTCCGCGACCTCGGCCAGCCCCGCGACCCGGTAGCCGGCCGCGGAGAGGCGGGCCGTCGTGAGCGGAGCACCGAGATGGTCGGGGTGGAAGTGCGTGACCAGGGCGTAGTCGAGCGCCGCCCTCTCGCCGGCGACCCTCCGGATGTACCGCGCCACCCACTCCCCGGCGCCCCGGCTGCCGTCGGGAAACGCCGTCGCCTGCGGGACGGCATCCCCCACGTCCCCGGCGTCGACGAGGAGCGTCGTGCCGTCCGGTAGCCGGAAGAACGCCGCGTTCCCGCGGCCCGTGCTGATCTGGTGGATCTCCAGGGTCCCCGGGGTCCAGGGCGGGAGGCTCGCGGAAGCGGGAGCGCCCGTCCCGTTCGCCGCGCTTCCCGAAAGCGCGATGGCGGCGGAGGCCGCGACGAGGCAGGCCCATGCGCGCGGCAGCCGCTTCCGAGTCGTCATCGGCCGATCATAAGGAAGGCGTTCGGCGTGCGGGAAGCCGTCGTCCTCGCCGCGCCGGCTCCTGTAGAGTCCTCGCCGTTGACCAGCGCCGTCGAGAGGGGCCGGGCCGCCTATGGAGAGCGGGCGTGGGCCGATGCGTTCGACGCCTTCACCGAGGCGACCGCGGAGGGTCCGCTCGGCGCCGACGACGTCGAGCGCCTGGCGATCTCGGCGGGCGCGGCCGGGCTGGAGGAGGCGTCGATCCAGGCCTTCGAACGGTGGCATCAATGCAGCCTCGATGCCGGCGAGGTCCATCGGGCGGCCAGGGCCGCGTTCTGGGCCGCGATGCGCTCGTTCTCCGTCGGGGAGAAGGCGCGCGGGGCCGGCTGGGTCGCCCGGGCCAAGCGCCTGCTGGAGGACGACGGGCGGGAGTGCGCCGAGCGCGGCTACCTGAAGCTGCCGCTCGCGGCCCGCCTGATGGCCGAAGGCAGCTTCACGGCCGCGCGGGACGTCGCCGCGGCCGCCGCCGCGATCGGCGATCGCCACGGCGACCGCGACCTCATCGCGTTCGCCCGGAGCCTGGAGGGGCGCGCGCTGATCCGTCAGGGCCGGCTCCCGGAGGGCCTGTCGCTCCTGGACGAGGCGATGGTCACCGTGATGAGCGGCGCGCTCTCTCCCATCGTCACCGGGCTCATCTACTGCGACGTCATCGCCGCCTGCCAGAGGAGCTACGCGCACGACCGCGCCCGCGAATGGACGGCCTCGCTCCGCCGCTGGTGGCAGGCGCAGCCGCAGCTCGTGTCGTTCACGGGCGCGTGCCTCATCCACCGCTCCGAGATCCTCCAGCTGGGCGGTTCGTGGTCCGAGGCCATCGAGGAGGCGCGACGGGCGTCGTCCCGGCTGGCCGGTACGAGGGACTCCGCGGCGGGCAACGCGTTCTACCAGGAGGGTGAGCTGCATCGCCTCCGCGGCGAGCTCCTCGAAGCCGAGCGGGCCTACACGCTGGCCAGCGAGCGCGGCCGCGATCCGCAGCCGGGGCTGGCGCTCCTCCGCCTGACGCAGGGCCGCGTCGACGCCGCCGCGGCCGCC
>CAYLNK010000071.1:0-22696 GCA_964384675.1 uncultured Holophagales bacterium
CCAGGACAACCTCGCTGCCCCGATCCGACGATGAGGCTCGAGCAGCTCCTCAAGACCGTCGCCCGTCGAGCGGGAGTGCCCTACGAGACGGTGCTGAAGGACTACGCGATCGGCCACCTGCTGAGCGCCGTCGCGGAAGAGCCGACGCTCGCCTCCACCCTCGTGATGAAGGGCGGCACGGCGCTGAAGAAGCTCTACTTCGGCGACTACCGGTTCAGCGAAGACCTCGACTTCTCCTGCGTCGACGCGCCGCTGGGCGACGCGCTCGAGTCGGCGCTCCGCACGGCCGCGACAACCGCGAGCGCGAGCATGTCGGCCGCTGGTGAGTTCTCCGTCGCGGTCGAGCGGGTCACGCACCGGGAGGCACACCCTGGGGGTCAGGAGAGCTTCCTCTTCCGCGTCCAGTTCCCCTGGCAGCGCCAGCCCCTCTGCACCGTGAAGATCGAGGTGACGGCGGACGAGCCGGTGCTCGTCCCGACCGCCTCGAGGCCGATCCTCCACGGGTACAGCGAGACCCTGCCCGGGGTCGTGCGCGTGTACGCCCTCGAGGAGATCGTCGCTGAGAAGCTCCGGGCCTCGCTCCAGAGCGAGGCCCGGCGCGGGCAGCGTGCCTGGATTCGGCCGCGGTGCCGCGACTTCTACGACCTGTGGCGGATCCTCGGGGCCTATGGGGAGAGCCTGGACCGAGCGGTCGTCCGCCGTATCCTGCCGGCGAAGTGTGCGACCCGTGGCGTTCCGTTCACGCCGTCCGCCGACTTCTTCCCACCGGGGCTCATCGCGCTCGTCACCGACGCCTGGGACGGCGACCTCGGCGGGCTGGTCCACGACCTCCCGCCCTTCGAGCGCGTCCTCGCGGAACTCCGACCGGCCATTCCGCTGCTCCTCGGGCAGGAACCGTAGGGAAACACGAAACCACACGGGAATCCTGCGCATTCCGGCGAACGTGAACGGAACACCCAGTCCGGGAACGTGAACACCTGAAGCGGAGGAACGTGGACGCCCCGGCCCGGCAAGGGGGTCGGAGCGAAGCGACGCTGTCCGACGGCGTCGCGCCGTTCGCGTGGCCGTCCCGCGACGCAGCGAACTGGCGGAAGCCTGTGAACTCAGGATTCGCAGCTCGGCGAATCGATTCGCTGCTCCGTTCGCGGCGCTGTTCCCCACCAGTCGAGCGGTGCGTTCGTCGTCGTCGCGCGCCGAATCTCTCGCGACGTCTCTGGACGCCCGCTCCGTCGAGCCGCAGACTGCGGAGGTAACCTCCCTGCAAAATGGCCGCGAAGAAGACGCCACCTCCGGGTGATCCCAGCGGCACGACCGGATCCTCGGAACTCCTCCTCTACACGACGCCGGACCAGCAGACGCGGATCGAGGTGCGGCTGGAGGGCGAGACGGTCTGGCCAACGCAGCGCCAGATGGCAGTGCTGTTCGATAGGTCGGTGAAGACCATCAACGAGCACGTCCAGAACGTGTACGCCGAGGGCGAGCTCCAGCCGGAGGCAACTATCCGGAGATCCCGGATCGTTCAGGACGAGGGGGGACGCCAGGTCGCCCGCGACGTCGAGCTCTCCAACATCGACGTCATCATCTCGGTCGGCTACCGGGTGAAGAGCCACCGCGGAACCCAGTTCCGCATCTGGGCGACCCAGCGGCTCCGGGAGTACCTCGTGAAGGGCTTCGCGCTCGACGACGAGCGCCTGAGGGAGGGGAAGACCCTCGCCGGGGGCCGCGACTACTTCGACGAGCTGCTCGAGCGCATCCGCGACATCCGGGCCTCGGAGAAGGGCTTCTACCAGAAGGTCTGCGACATCTACCGGACCTCGGTCGACTACGACGCCGGCCACGAGCTGACCCAGGCGTTCTTCGCCACCGTCCAGAACAGGCTCCGCTGGGCGATCCACGGCCGGACGGCGGCCGATTGCCGAGCGCGCCGACGCGTCGAAGACGAACATGGGCCTCACGACCTGGAAGGGCGCGCCGAAGGGCCCGATCCGGAAGGCCGATGCGGAGGTGGCGAAGAACTACCTCGACGAGACGGAGCTACGAACCCTGAACCTGCTCGTCGACCAGTACCTCTCCTTCGCCGAGTTCCGGGCGCAGCAGCGTTCGGCCATGACGATTGCGGGACTGGGCGCGAAAGCTCGACGACTTCCTGAAGCTGAACGAGCGCGACATCCTCTCCGACGCCGGCCGCATCTCGCACGAGCTGGCGATGGAAAGGTCGGCCGCCGCTCCGCGCCCTCCTGCCCGAGGCTCGACCAGCTGCTCTCGAACCTGCGCCTCAAGAAGCACGAGCGGCAGGAGGAACTCCTGGTAGGAGGCACCCTGGAGTCCTTCCCCTGCGCGCAGCAGCCCGGCGTCAATCGCCGTCAGATCAAGACCTTCGCCTCGCTCGACTTCATCGCCAAGGCCGAGAATCTCGTCTTCATCGGCGAGACCGGCGTCGGGAAGACCGGGCTGGCGACCGGCCTCCTCCTGAAGGCCCTGCAGAACGGCTACCGCGGCCGCTTCGTCAAGGCTCAGGACCTCTTCGACGAGATGTACGCCTCCCTGGCCGACCGCTCTTCCAGAAGCCTCGTCAATCACCTCGCCCGCCTGGACGTCCTGGTGATCGACGAGCTGTCGTACCTCAACCTCCGGCCGGAGCAGGCCAACATCTTCTTCAAGCTCGTCGAGGAGCGGTACCGACGAAAGCCCACCATCATCACGACGAACCCCGCCTACGGCGACTGGGCCAACTTCCTCGGCAACCGCCCCATGACCAACGCTCTGCTCAGCCGTCTGCGCCACCAGTGCCACACGGTGGTCATCGAAGGCCCGTCCCTGCGCCCGCCCCAGGGATGACCTCTCGTCGGGGCGGTGCGGACGTCGATCCGCTCTACGTCCGCGCCGTCCTCGATGCCTACCGACGCTGCGCGGTCGCCACGGGCCACGTCCGCACGTCCGATCGGCGACTCGCCGAGCAGCTGTACCGCCGAGGTGTTCCCCTCGACACCGTGACGGCCGTAATCCTCTTGGCTACCGCACGGCGCCTCGTCCGCCCTCCAGACGCACCCCCTCTCGGTCCCGCCCGCTCACTGGCGTACTTCGTACCCGTCGTGGACGAGCTCGTCGCTACGCCGCTCCCACCCGGGTACCGCACGCATCTCGCTTCCAAGCTCGCCCGCCTCCAACGCCAGTCCCCCTGACTTCACCCAAATCCCAGAGAACCGCGGACGCGCCTCCGGCGCGGATGATGCTGATCGACCCTCACGCTTTCCCGCTGGCTCACTTCTCACGAGCACGGGTGGATCACTTCTGGCGAGAGGCGAAGGGCGAGGAGCGAGGTCGGCGGGTGGACGGACCAGCTCGTCCGCGAGTGCCAGGATCTCCTCTCCGTGGTTCTGCCGCTCACGCCGAACGAGCTCACCTTCCTCGAGCGACTGAACACCGCTGGGGAGATCGCCCCTGAACTCCTCACGGGCGGCGCGCGGCTCCACGCCGTCCTCCGCGCGCCCCGCGGGCTCCTGTGGAAGGCGCTCGACGTCCGCCGCCGGCTCGGCGGGAATGCGGCCCCGGCGGACGAGGAAGCGACGGCCTGGCCTCCTGCCGCGCGCCGCGCGTGAACTCGTCGCCCTCGCGCCGTATCGCGGCGAGGCTCGAGGGTCATGGGGTCAGGAGCCGCCGGAGCGCTGGCCTCTCGACGCGAAGCTCGTCCCCCGGCCGAACACACGCGTCGGGCTCGTCCCGAAGTCGTCTAGTCGCCGACGCGAATGACCACCTTCCCAACGGCGTGGCCGGATTCCACGTAGGAAATGGCCTCGGCCCCGGCTTCCAGCGGAAACGTCCGGTCCAGGATCGGCTTGATGACGCCCTTGTCCACCAGCGCGCCTATCTTCTCCAGCTGCTCGCCGTTCGCCCGCATGAACAGGTACTCGAAGCGCACCCTCCTTTCCCTGGCGAGACGATCGATCCGGCGATTCAGGAACCCGAGGATCCAGACGAGCGGCAGGCTCAGTCCCCAGGCGCGTGCGAACTTGCCGTCGGGCCGGCCGCCAAGGGTCACGACGACGCCGCCCGGCCTGACTGCCTCGAACGAGCGGAGCAGCGTTTCGCCCGCCTGGGAGTCGAGGACCACGTCTTGGTCCTTGGCCACATCTTCGAAGCGGGTCGTCTTGTAGTCGATCGCCAGGTCCGCGCCGAGCGACTTCATCAACGCGTGGCTCCGGGCGCCGGCCGTGGTCGCGACCTCTGCACCCAGGTACTTGGCCAGCTGGATCGCGAAGGTGCCGACGCCTCCCGAGCCGGCGTGGATGAGGACCTTCTGTCCCGCCTGCAACCGTGCGACTTCGATGAGGGCCTGCCAGGCGGTGAGTCCCACGAGCGGAAGCGATGCCGCCTGCACGTAGTCGAGGCGCGCGGGCTTCATCGCCGCGGCGCCTTCACGCACGAGAGCGTACTCGGCGATGGCGCCGATGCGCTCCTTGTCGAGGCGCGCGTAGAGGGCGTCACCCACCTCGAATCTGGTCACGCCTGGACCGATCGCCTCCACGTCGCCGGCGAGATCGGTGCCGAGGATCAGCGGAAACGTGTAGGGCGTCAGCACTTTCACGACGCCGTCGCGGATCTTGTAGTCGAGCGGGTTGACGCCCGCGGCGCGTACCCGCACGAGGAGATCACCCGGTCCCGGCTCGGGTCGAGGCAGGTCCATCATCTCCATGGGAGCCTTGTACCGACGAATGGCGAGCGCTCTCATCCGCGCTCCGCTCGCGGACCCTCCGAGACCGGGGAGGGGCGCGACGGCGTGACGAGCTTGTCGAGGCGCAGGTCCTTTCGAATCCCGGCGTCCATCAGGCCCGCGGGCGCGAACCGGCGCAGCCACCGCAGCCGGGTCGCGAGGCCACAGGCGGTGTATCGGACCCTGGGGCTCACGGCGAGGGCAGCTCGAACCACGACGTCCGCCACGACCCCCGGCTCGTCCGCAGCCGCCATGATCGCGCTGATGTGACGGCTCAGGGCCGTGGACGCTTCACGATATTCATCGAGCTTCGAGTCGGGTTCGAGCGCGTTCGCGTCGAGGGCCGTCTTCGTCCACGCAGGCTCGATGACCGAGACCCGAATGTCCCGTGTCCGTAGCTCGTGGTCCAGCGATTCCGAATAGCCTTCGATGGCGTGCTTGGTCGCGGCGTAGAGCGCCATGTACGGCGCGGGCAGGAAGCCGAGCACGGAGCCGATGTTGAGGATGCGACCGCCCCCTTGGTGCCGCATGTGCGGCACCACCGCGCGCGTCATCCGTACGATCCCGAAGAAGTTCGTATCGAAGATCGAGCGGGCCTGCTCGATGGAGCTCTCTTCCGCTCCCGCGGGGGCGACGTTGAAGCCGGCATTGTTCACGAGGACGTCGATGCGTCCGGAGAGCCGCACCACTTCCCTGACGGCGGCTTCGACCGATTCGTCACTGGTCACGTCGAGGGGCAGCATCTCGAACGAACGCCGTCCCGCCGTCGCTCCCCGTCTGCTGGTGCCGTAGACCCTGTAGCCCGCACTCGTAAGCCGCTCGGCCGTCGCCTGGCCGATGCCGGACGAGGCGCCCGTCACGACCGCCGTCTTGCCCTTCGTATTCATCCCGTCGTTCCTTTCAGTGAGCTCGTGGGTTGATGGAATGCCGCCCGTGCCGGCGACACGCTGGCGGCGGTTGTGATATCGAAAATATGATAGACATCATATGTTGATCCAAGCGAAGGCCTCTTCGGGTGTGAACGCGGGATCAGGCGCCGGCCGGGGCGAGGTGTTCGAGCGCCGCCCTCCGCAGCGCGTCGGAGAGCTTGGGGTCGTCGACAGCGCGTGCCAGGAGCAAGGCGCCGACCATTGTGGCGACGGTCGCGAGGGCACGCTCGTGCGCGCCCGGCTGACCCCAGTCGGGCGATTGGCGGGCGACCAGGTCGATCATCTCCTTGATCCGCCGCGTGGCGGCACGGCGCACTTCGGGGGCCTGGCGCGGCATCTCCGAGCCAAGAGCGACGACCGGGCAGCCCGTCTCGGCGTTCTGGACGTGCTCCTTGGACAAATAGGCCTGGAGCAGGACCTGGAGCGCCTGCGGCGGCAAAGCCGTGGCCGCGATGCGCGCCGATGCGGCGACTGCTTCGGCGCCGGCGCGATCCGCGGCCTCCGCGAGCATCGCCTCACGCGAGGGAAAGTGAGCGTAGAAGCCGCCGTGCGTGAGCCCGGCGTCTTTCATGATGTCGGCGACGCCGGTGCCGCCGTAGCCGCTGCGCCGGATAGCGCGCGCGGCGGCCTCGACGATGCGCTCGTGCGTCGCTTCCTTGCGGCTGGGGGCGGACCGTCGCATCTCGACGATCAATATATGATGCGTATCATATCATGTCAAGGGCACGCTGCGAGCGGCTGACTCGACGGGCGGGGTGCCGAGGCGCCACGCCTGTCACGGCTATCGCGGCTCCTTCGGGCAGGGCAGGGACGACGGCGGCGCGTGAGAGCACACGGCCGGCTGGTCCGATTCACATGGACGTCGCCGCCGGGCGAACGTCAGACCCCTTCGGTCACCTCACGGAGCAGCTGGCGGCCCCGGTGGTCTTGGTGCAGCCGGCCCCGCAGTTGGCGTCCGCCTGGTTCGCGCCATCGTTGCACTGCCCTCCGGTCACCTTGCCGTTCTGGATGTTCGCCCAGCACGTGCCGGTGCTGCTCCCGGACGAGAGGGTGATCTTCTTTCCCCCCTCGCAGGTCAGCTCGATCGAGGACCTCGGCACCGCCTGCTTGCCGGTGAACCCCTTCTTCGGGATGACCGGCTCGGCCTTCGGCTCCGCGGATCGGGCCTTGGTGTCCGCGGCCTGGGCAGGGACCAGACCGGCGAGCGGGAGAGCCAGGATAAGGAACGCCACGGCGCTCAATCGCATCTCGACCTCCTCGGGATCCGGGCAGTATAGAGCCACGACTCGGACACCTCGAGGACGTCCCGCCGGCGGCTCGTAGAATTCTGGCCTCGCCGTTCGTCGTCCTATGTGAAGGCCGGGCAGGAAGCCCCGCCCGAAGGACCCTTGCAGGAGAGACATGCCGCACTTTCTGGTCGCCATCCAGCACCCCGACGACTACGCCCCGTCCGAAGAGAGCGAGGAGATGATCCGTGACGTCCACGCGCTGAACAGGGAGATGGAGGCCGCCGGCGCCAGGCTCTTCGCCGGTGGACTGGAGCCGGCAGGCAAGGCGAAGTCCCTGCGGAAGCGGCCCGATGGCCAGGTGGTCGTCACCGACGGACCGTACCTGGAGGCGAAGGAGCACGTGGGCGGCTTCTGGATCCTCGAAGCCGCCGACCTCGACGAGGCGCTCGACTGGGCACGAAAGGCCGTCGCGGCCTGTCGAGTGCCGGTCGAGGTGCGGCAGGTCTTCTTCCGCCCACGAAACGATGGCCAGGCCTAGAAGAGGAGACTCGCGATGAGGAAGCTCAGGATCGTCGAGCACATCTCGCTGGACGGCGTGATCCAGCACTCCGCCGATGACGGCGATTTCCCGTACAGCGACTGGACCGCGCCGTATCGGAGCCCCGCGGGCCGGGATGCCATGCTCGCGGCGTATGGCGGGAGCTTCGACCTGCTGCTCGGCCGTCGCACCTACGACATCTGGTCGGGGTTCTGGCCAAAGGCGCCGAGCAGCCCGATGTCGAGCGGTCTGAACAAGGCAACGAAGTACGTCGTCACACACCGTCCGGAGAGTCTCGAGTGGGGCCCGTTCGAGCGTCTCGGGCCGGACCTCGTCGAGGGCGTTCGCCGCGTCAAGTCGCAGGACGGCCCGGACCTCGTCCTCTCGGGCAGCTCCACGCTGACCTCGACGCTGCTCGAGCACGGGCTCGCGGATGAAGTCCTGCTGGCCGTCTATCCGGTCCTGCTGGGCACGGGGAAGCGACTCTTCGCGGCCGGAACCCCGCCGCGCTCGTTCGAGCTCGTCAGCACGAAGGCCTTTCCGTCGGGCATCGTCTTCAATGCGTACGAGGCCGCGGGGCCTTTGAAGAAGCAGTCGTAAGGATCGGCTCGATGCGCTTCATGGTGATGGCGATCCTCGAGGGGAGAGGAGCGACCACGCCGAACGCGGCGGCCGGCTCGGAAGCAGCAGCGAAGATGAGGGAGTACGACGGGTCGCTGCAGCGGGCCGGAGTCCTGCTCGCGCGAGACGGGCTCCTTCCTCCTTCCACGGGAGCCCGCATCTCCCTCGTCGACGGCAGGCCGGCCGTGGAGGACGGGCTGTCCGTGCCGTCGAGAGGAGCCCTCGGCGGCTTCTGGATCCTCCAGGTGCGCTCACGCGAAGAGGCCATCGAATGGGCAAAGCGGTCGCCCATGTCCAGCGACGAGGTGATCGAGGTTCGTCAGATCCGCGAGACGTCCGACGGACCCGAAGGCGTCCGCGGGGGCGGGAGGCGCGAGCCGCTGGTCCGGTAACCTGATCCGCATGAGCGATGTCCACAGGACGATCGAGGCCGTGTGGCGGATCGAGTCCACACGCCTCGTCGCCGCGATCGCTCGGGTCACGCACGATATCGGCATTGCCGAGGAGCTGGCGCAGGACGCGCTCGTGAAGGCCCTCGAGGTCTGGCCCGAGGAAGGCATCCCGGACAGACCCGGGGCATGGCTGATGACGGCGGCGACGCGGCGCGCGATCGACTCGTTGCGGCGCGGCCGCATGCTCGTGCAGAAGCACGAAGAGATCGCCCGCGAGCTGGAATGGCAGGAGAAGCGGCTCGGAGACTCCCTGGAGCGCTCGCTGGATCAGGTGATCGACGACGACGTGCTGCGGCTCATCTTCACCGCGTGCCATCCCGTGCTCGCGGTGGAGGGGCGCATCGCGCTCACGTTGCGGCTGATCGGCGGCCTCACCACGCCGGAGATCGCCCGCGCGTTCCTCGTGCCGGAGAAGACGCTGGGCCAGCGGATCTCCCGAGCCAAGAAGACCCTCTCGGAGGCGCACGTTCCGTTCGAGACGCCGAGCGGCGACGAGCTGCGTCGCCGGGTCGAGTCCGTGCTCCTGGTGGTCTACCTGATCTTCAACGAGGGCTACACCGCGACCTCGGGCGACGAATGGACGCGGGCCGCTCTCTCCGACGAGGCGCTGCGCCTGGGGCGCATGCTCGGGCAGCTCCTCCCCGGCGAATCGGAAGTCCACGCGCTCGCGGCGTTGATGGAGCTGCAGGCCTCGCGCAACGCCGCGCGCCGGGGCAGGAACGGCGAGGCGGTCCTGATCGCCGACCAGGACCGCTCCCTGTGGGACCACGCGCAGATCCAGCGGGGCATGGCGGCGCTCGAAGAGGCGCGGAGACGAGGCGGCGGCGCGAAGCCCTACGCGTTGCAGGCCGCCATCGCCGCCTGTCACATGCGCGCCCGCACCGCCGCGGAGACGGACTGGGACCGTATCGTCCTTCTCTACGACGCCCTGCTGCAGGTCAATCCCTCTCCGATCGTGGCGCTCAACCGCGCGGTCGCCGTCGGCATGGCCAGGGGCCCGGCCGCGGGGCTCGACGCGGTCGACGCTGCCGCCACCCTCGCCGCCGACTCCGGGCTGGCCGGCTACCACCTCTTTCCCAGCGTTCGCGGAGACCTGCTGATGAAGATGGGCAGGCTCTCCGAGGCGCGTGACGAGATCCGGCGCGCCATCGCCCTGACGAAGAACCTGCGGGAGCGGGAGCTGCTGGCGAGCCGGCTGAAGCGCCTGGAGCAGGCGGCCCCGAGGAGATGAGGGGCGCCCGCCCCTGCCAGGACGGGCTGGATCGGTCGGGGAACGCGGACCATCGAGCGGCCCGTCTTTGCTGAACGGACGCTGAACGGTCCGTTCAGCGTCCGTTCAGCAGCCCCACGTCAGGCTCCTGCCCGTCGACGAACGAAACGCGGGGACCCGCGCGTATCGGCGACCTCGCGGAGGTAAGGCGACGTGAATCCGACACCCGAGCAGCAAACCTACGCCCGTCTGGCGGGCCTCGCGTTTCTCGCGAACTTCGTCCTCCAGCTCCTGGGGGACTTCGTGACGATCATCGCCCGCGGCGGCGAGACCTTCGCCCAGAGGGCGCGCTACGCCACGGAGCACGACCTGCTCTGGCGCGTCTCGCTGCTCGAGGTCGGGCTCGCGTGGATCGCGACCGGCATCCTGGCCTTCGCCCTGTACGTCGTGCTCGAGCCGGTGGACAGGCGTCTCGCCCAGCTCGCGCTGTGCCTGCGGCTCGGCGGGTCGTTCGTGGGCGCGTCGAGCCTGGCGTTCCGTGTCGCGGTGGCGTGGCTGTACAAGGCGTCGGCGACGGAAGGCCTCTTCACGGCCGAGCAGCTGCGCACGCTGGTGTCGGTGCTGACGCGGGGCGCGGGCGAGGGCGTGGAGGTCGCCTGGATCCTCCAGGGCGCGGGCTCGACGCTCTTCTTCCTGCTGTTCCTGCGATCGGGCTACCTGCCGCGCGCGCTGGCGGCCGTCGGCATGCTCGGAGCCGCCGTGCTGGTCCCCATGAGCGCCGTGATGTTCGTCTTTCCGCAGTACATCGGCGCGTTGAAGATGGTGGGTGTGCCCGGCTTCCTCGCCGAGGTCGTCACCTCGATCTGGCTCCTGGCCAAGGGGCTTCGGCCGCGGGAGTCCCACGCCGGCTCCTGATTCCTAGTGGCGTGTTAGCGAAGAATCCGAAGCGCCTGCTCGGCCCTCGACGCCGAGAGCGGCGTTGCGCAGACGCTCGGCGAAGAGCCCACTTCAGCCCTCGGTCTGCGCGCCTGGCTCTCGGCGCCGATCGCCGTCGCATCCACTTCGCCTTCCTCGCTAACACGCCACTAGAATCGACCATGAGGGTCCTGATCGCCGAAGACGAGCCGCTGCTGGCGAGCCGGCTCGCCGCCACGCTCGGAGAACGCGGCTACGTGGTCGACGTCGCCGGCGACGGAGAGCGAGCCGACTTCCTCGTCGGCACCGAGCCCTACGACGCGGTCCTCCTCGATCTCGGGCTGCCGCGGATCGACGGGCTGTCGCTCCTCGAACGCTGGCGCGCCGACGGGGTCACGGTGCCGGTGCTGGTGCTCACCGCCCGCGGAAGCTGGAGCGAGAAGGTGCGCGGCATCGACGGCGGCGCCGACGACTACGTCACCAAGCCGTTCCAGATGGAGGAGCTGCTGGCCCGGCTGCGCGCCCTGATCCGGCGATCGAGCGGGCAGCTCACGCCCGCCTTGCGTTGCGGCGCCGTGGCGCTCGACCCGAGGACGTCGCGGGTCACCCTCGACGGGCAGCCGGTGAAGCTGACCGGTCACGAGCTCCGCGTGCTCTCGTACCTCATGCACCACCGGGGGCGCGTGGTCTCGCAGTCCGAGCTGACCGAACACATCTACGCCCAGTCGTTCGACCGCGATTCGAACACCGTGGAGGTCTTCGTCGCGCGTCTCCGGCGAAAGCTCGGCGTCTCGACGATCGAGACCGTGCGCGGGCTCGGCTATCGCATCGGGGCCGAATCCTGAACGGCCCCGCCACCGTCCGCCGCTCTCTCCGCACGCGCCTGCTCGTGGGGGCGCTCGTCTGGATGACGGCGGTGCTCCTGGCGGTGACGGCTCTGCTGCTGAGGGTCATCCGGAACCACCCGGCGCACCGCGGGCCGGAGACCTCTCTCGTCGCGATGGGGCTCATCGCCGGAGCGTCCGTGGTGGGGGGGCTGTTCCTGGTGCGACGAGCGCTCGCGCCGTTCGAGTCCCTTCGCGCCGGTCTCTCCTCGGTGCGTGACGGACGAGGCACGCGGATCGAGGGCGGCTATCCGGCCGAGGTGCAGCCGCTCGTGGACGACCTGAACGCGCTGCTCGAGGATCGTGAGCGTGCTCTCGCCCGGGCCCTCGCCACGGCCGGGGACCTCGCGCACGGACTGAAGACGCCGCTTGCGGTGCTCGCTCAGGAGGCCGAGCAGGCGGGCGCCGCGGGGCATCACGATCTCGCCGCGACGCTCCGCCAGCTCGTCGAGCGGATGCAGCGGCAGGTCGACCATCACCTGGCTCGGGCGCGGGCCACCGCGACGGCCGGCGGCGCGCCGGGACTCCGATGTGCCGTCCTGCCGTCCGTGGAAGGTCTCGTGCGCACCATGCGGCGCCTCCACGCGGGACGTGAGCTCGCCTTCGACGTCGACGTCGCGCCGGCGCACGAGGTCCGGGGCCGCCGGGAAGACCTCGAAGAGATGCTGGGGAACCTGCTCGACAACGCGTGCAAGTGGGCGAGTACGCGAGTCGCCGTCTCCTCGTCCCTCGACGACGCCAAGCTGCTCCTCTGGGTGGACGACGATGGGCCGGGTCTCGATCCGTCGCTGCGCGCGCAGGTGCTGCGGCGGGGAGTGCGGGCCGACGAGAGGGTCCGGGGATCGGGGCTCGGCCTCGCGATCGTGAGCGACCTCGCCGAGCTGTACGGCGGCTCGGTCGCGCTGGAGACCTCGCCGCTCGGCGGGACGCGCGCCCGGCTCCAGCTTCCGTGTGCCGTCGCTAACCGCTAATGACCGTGGCCGGGGTCACGCGCGGCTCCAGTCCGGCGATAGCTTGCGGATCCAGAGGCTGCCCACGACCTGCACGGCGATCAGGAGGAGGTGGACGCTCACGAACAGGGCCGCCGGCAGCGACACGAGGAAGGGCGGGAGACAGAGGACGACGGCGCTCACGACCTCGGCGAAGCTGATGTGCCTCTTCGCGACGCGGTGGTGCAGCAGGTGTAGCGCCTGGGTCACCAGGAGCGCGATGTAGGTGGAGGTGGGGTTCAGCACGAGAGCGGAGCATACGGCGGCAGGCACCGGGGCTTCGTGACTCCGTTCTCCTCGGGTGTGACGACCCTCACGCGGCCGTCGGGCTTCGTAAACGTGCGCCCGCCCACGACGTCGAAGGCCGCAACACCGAAAAGGGAGGACCCGGATCCATGCCGACCTCGATCAGCCTCCGTGCCGCCGCCCTGGCCATCGCTCTTCTCGCGAAAGCCGCCGCCGGGGCCATCTCCGAGTACATGCCGACGCCCCAGAGCATCGACCCGGCCGCGTCGATCGGCCTCGACCCGCACTACGTCGCGATCGACCGGACGGTCGCGCCGAAGGGGCTGCTGTTCGTCCACCTCCCGGGGACCGACCTCTCGCCGGGAGGCTCGAAGCTGATCGTGCAGGGTGCCGCCCTCTCCGGCTTCCACGCGATCGGGCTCACCTACCCGAACGGCATGCGGCCCGAAGAGGCCTGCCAGACGTCGACCGACTCGCTCTGCTTCGAGAAGGTCCACCAGGAAGCGCTGGAGGGGACGGACAGCTCGCCCGTCTACGTCATCTCCCGGGCCGACTCGATCGAGGGACGGCTCGTCAAGCTGCTCCGCTACCTGGACGAGCGCTTTCCGTCGGACGGGTGGGGGGCGTACGTCAACCCGTCCGGCAATCCGGTCTGGACGAAGATCAACCTCTCCGGGTTCTCTCAGGGATCGGGGCACGCGGCGTACATCGGCTACGCCCGGGTCCTCCACCGCCTCGCCCTGATGGCCGGCCCGAACGAGACCTACCTCGACGGGCGGCTGGCCGGATGGATGACCGGCCCGCACGCCACCCCGGCCAGCGCCTACTACGGCTTCAGCCACCAGAAGGACAACGGCGGGCTGCACCTCCAGATGTGGCAGGCGTTCGGCCTGGGGGCGTTCGGCGCACCGGCGCTGGTGGACGGCGCGTCGTCGCCCTTCGGCGGCAGCCACATGCTGTACACGGACCTCCCGATCGAGGGGAACGACTTCCACAAGAGCGTCTGCCAGGACCTGGTGACGCCGCGGCGGGCCGACGGCTTCCCGATCTACGCCGACGTCTGGAAGCTGATCTTCGGGCTCGACGGCACCGCCGCCGCGGCGACCAGCTCCTGGATCCTGCCGTCGAGCGCCCACGTGGCGGGCTCGGGGGGCGCCTTCTACACGACCGACCTGACCGTCTCCAACCCCGGCGGCGAGGCCGGGGCCTTCACACTGAAGTTCCTCGGCAACGGCGTCGACGGGCGGAGCGGCGCCGAGAAGACGTTCAGCATCCCCGCCGGCGGAACCGTCAGCAACGCCGACGTCCTGGGCTCGGTCTTCGGGCTGACCAACGCGTTCGGCGCGATCCGGATCTCGTCCACGCTCTCCGGCCTCGTCGTCCTCGGCCAGACGTCCACCCCCGGCTTCGGCGGCACGTTCGGACAGAGCGTTCCCGCCGTCTCGCCGCTCGAGCTGGCCAGCGCGACGGTCCCCCGCTCGATCGCCGGCATCCGCGAGGACGCCTCCTTCCGGACGAACCTCTTCCTGGCCAACGCCACCGGGTCGGCGGTCGCCGTCGACGCGGCCCTGGTCTCGACGTCCGGCCAGTCGCTGGGGACCCGGAGGTACGAACTGCCGCCTCTCGGCATGATCCAGGCCTCGCGCGTCGCGAGGGATCTGGGCGTGAGCGCGGACGTCGTCGGGGCGCGACTGGTCCTCTCCACGCCGACGGCCGGAGGCGCGTTCGCGGCCTACGCCTCGACGATCGACAACACCACCAACGACCCGCGGACGCTGCTGGCGCGGTAGGGTCCTTACGCGGCGGACGCGGCTGGACGACCCTCCGTGCGGCGTGGCACGATTCCCGCGCGTGACCAGCAGAACCGCGGTGGAGCAGCACCTGCGCGACCTCGCGCGGCTGCGCCGCGTCCGCGACCGGATCGACCGGGAGTACGCGCAGCCGCTGGACGTCGAGGCGCTCGCCCGCGGCGTGGGCATGTCGGCCGGACACCTGAGCCGCCAGTTCCGCCGCGCCTACGGCGAGCCGCCGTACGCCTACCTGATGACGCGCCGCATCGAGCGGGCGATGGCGCTGCTGCGGCGCGGCGACCTGGGCGTCACCGAGGTCTGCTTCGCGGTCGGCTGCTCGTCGCTGGGTACGTTCAGCACGCGCTTCACCGAGCTGGTCGGCGTGTCGCCCAGCGTCTATCGGCGCGAGGCGGCGCGCGCGACGGCGGGGATGCCGCCCTGCGTGGCGAGACAGGTGACGAGGCCGATCAGGAATCGAGAAGCGCCGGCCCCCGGGCCGCCCCCAGATTGACGGCCATGAGCATCACCATTCACGCGAGCTTCCTCCCGCACAGCGACCCGGACGCCTCCCTGGCGTTCTACCGCGACATCCTCGGCTTCGAGGTCCGCAACGACGTCGGATACGGCGGGATGCGGTGGATCACGGTCGGCCCTCCCGGCCAGCCCGGCACGTCCATCGTCCTTTCGCCGCCGGTCGCTTCCCCCGGCGTCACCGACGACGAGCGCCGCACCATCGTCGAGATGATGGCCAAGGGGACGTACGCCATGATCCTCCTGGCCACCGAGGACCTGGACGGCGCCTTCGCGCGGCTGCGGGCCCGCGGCACCGAGGTCGTCGAGGAGCCGACCGAGCAGCCGTACGGGGTCCGCGACTGCGCGGTCCGCGATCCGGCGGGCAATCTGATCCGCATCCAGGAGCTGGACCGGGCCGACCGGCGATCGAAGGCCTGACGGCCGGCGCGCGCGATGAGCACGGCCAGGAAGACGGACGGGCCGCCGGCGCGGCACGTCGCCGACAGCCACGACCGGATCCGCGTGCACGGCGCGCGGGTGAACAACCTCAGGGACGTCAGCATCGAGATCCCGAAGCGCCGCCTGACGGTCTTCACCGGCGTGTCCGGCTCGGGCAAGAGCTCGCTGGTGTTCGGCACGATCGCCGCGGAGTCGCAGCGGATGATCAACGAGACGTACAGCGCGTTCGTGCAGGGCTTCATGCCGACGCTGGCCCGGCCGGAGGTCGACGTGCTGGACGGCCTAACGACCGCGATCCTCGTGGACCAGGAGCGGATGGGCGCCAACCCCCGCTCCACCGTGGGCACCGCCACCGACGCCAACGCGATGCTGCGGATCCTCTTCAGCCGGCTCGGGAAGCCGCACATCGGACCGCCCAACGCGTACTCGTTCAACGTCCCGTCGGTGAGGGCCAGCGGCGCGATCACCGTCGAGCGCGGCGCCGGCAGGACGAAGACCGAGAAGGCGACCTTCAACCGCCTCGGGGGGATGTGCCCGCGCTGCGAGGGGATGGGCTCGATCAGCGACTTCGACCTGACCGCGCTCTACGACGACAGGAAGTCGCTGAACGAGGGCGCGCTCAAGATCCCCGGCTACAGCATGGACGGCTGGTACGGCCGCATCTTCCGCGGCTGCGGCTTCTTCGACCCGGACAAGCCGATCGGGAGGTACACGAAGAAGGAGCTGCACGACCTGCTGCACAGGGAGCCGACCAAGATCAAGGTCGACGGGATCAACCTCACGTACGAGGGGCTGATCCCGAAGATCCAGAAGTCGTTCCTGTCCAAGGACGCCGACGCGCAGCAGCCGCACGTCCGCGCCTTCGTGGAGCGGGCGGTGACGTTCTCGACCTGCCCTGACTGCCAGGGCACCCGGCTCGCCCGGGAGGCCCGGTCGTCGAAGATCGGGGGGAAGAGCATCGCCGACGTCTGCTCGATGCAGATCAGCGAGCTGGCCGCCTGGATCCGCGGCCTCGACGAGCCGTCCGTGGCGCCCCTCCTCGCCGCGCTGGCGCGCTCGCTCGATTCGTTCGTGGAGATCGGGCTGGGCTACCTCTCGCTCGACCGGCCGTCCGGCACTCTGTCGGGCGGCGAGGCGCAGCGCACCAAGATGATCCGTCACCTCGGCTCGTCGCTCACCGACGTCACCTACGTCTTCGACGAGCCGACCGCGGGCCTCCATCCCCACGACGTGCAGCGGATGAACGACCTGCTGCTGCGCCTCCGCGACAAGGGCAACACGGTCCTCGTCGTGGAGCACGAGCCGGAGACGATCGCGATTGCCGACCACGTCGTGGACCTCGGCCCCGGCGCGGGTACGGCGGGCGGCACCGTCTGCTTCGAGGGAACCGTCGAGGGGCTGCGGGCGAGCGACACGCTCACGGGCCGTCACTTCGGCGACCGGACCGCCCTGAAGAAGAAGGTGCGTGCACGCACCGGCACGCTCCCGATCCGCGGCGCGCGGACGCACAACCTGCGGGACGTGGACGTCGACATCCCGCTCGGCGTGCTCGTCGTCGTCACCGGCGTCGCCGGCTCCGGCAAGAGCTCGCTCGTGCACGGGTCGATCCCCGCCGGCGCGGGCGTGGTGTCGATCGACCAGGGGGCGATCCGTGGCTCGCGGCGGAGCAACCCGGCGACCTACACCGGACTGCTCGACCCGATCCGCAAGGCGTTCGCGAAGGCCAACGGCGTGAAGGAGGCGCTCTTCAGCGCCAACTCCGAGGGCGCCTGCCCCGGCTGCAACGGCGCCGGCGTGATCTACACCGACCTCGCGATGATGGCCGGCGTCGCGACCACCTGCGAGGAGTGCGACGGGAAGCGGTTCCAGCCCTCGGTGCTGGAGCACCGCCTCGGCGGCCGCGACATCAGCGAGGTGCTGGCGATGTCGGTGGCCGAGGCCACCGGGTTCTTCGGCGCCGGCGAGGCGCGCACGCCGGCCGCGAGCGCGATCCTCGAGCGGCTCGCCGAGGTCGGGCTCGGCTACCTCGGTCTCGGCCAGCCGCTCCCGACGCTGTCCGGCGGCGAGCGGCAGCGCCTCAAGCTGGTCACCCACATGGGCGAGAAGGGCGGCGTCTACGTCCTGGACGAGCCGACGACCGGCCTCCACCTCGCCGACGTCGGGCAGCTGCTCGGGCTGCTCGACCGGCTCGTCGACTCCGGCAAGTCGGTCCTCGTCATCGAGCACCACCAGGCGGTCATGGCGCGGGCGGACTGGATCATCGACCTCGGACCCGGCGCCGGCCACGACGGAGGCCGGGTCGTCTTCGAGGGCACCCCCGCCGACCTGGTCGCCGCCCGTTCCACGCTCACGGGCAGGCACCTCGCGGCGTACGCCGGCGCCTGAGGGGATCGCGCGAGGGCAGGCCTCAGCTGCTCTCCAGGCTCCAGTGCACCCGGGAGAAGTCGCCCAGCGCCAGGTCCTTCTCGTGGATGCTGAACGTCAGGGTGCCCGCGTCCCAGAAGCAGAAGCCGGGCTTGCCGTCTGAGTCGAGCATCAGCAGGTTGACCCACTCCCCGGGGAGCCCGCCCACCTCGCGCGAGGCCTGCTCCTCGGGGTTCTCGTTCTGCGTGAAGACGTGCGCGTTCATCAGGTGCGCGCCGTGCTTGCGCGGAGCGTCGCCCGTCAGCTCCTCCTGAAGCGCCCAGTAGGCGCGCTGGAGCGCGTCGTCCTCGGGGATCTCGAGGAGCGCCGCGTCCACTCCCGCCAGCCGGCGGCGCGCACCGTAGAGGTTGGGCACCGACACCGTGGCGTCCACGCGCACGTCGAAGCCTCGAGACGCGTCGGACGCGTCCGAGCCGTCGGTGAGCGTCGCGTCCGGGGGCCAGACGTACGGGCGCAGCGCGCCGGCGGGGGCGGTCGAGTGCAGCACGAGCACGCGGTCGCCCGACTCCTGCCCCTCGCCGAAGAAGTAGAGGCGGCCCGCGCGCGGCAGCCAGGACTGCAGCGGAGCGATCTCGGCCAGGTCGATCTGCGCGTAGAAGTGCCAGTGCCGGCCGTCGGTCATCGGGTAGGGGACGTCCGGCGGCAGGTCGGGCGCGCCGCCGACGCGGGAGCGGCCGGGAGTCGCGCCGTCCGAGGGCACCGTGGCGCGAAGGCGCAGCGTCTGGCGCGCGAGGCGGAGCAGGACCGCTTCGTACCGGGAGAGCCCGTGGCGCTCGAGCGCCGCCCGGAGAAGCCTCAGGTGCCACGGGCTGTCACGGGCCATCCGGGCCTCACGGTCCACCGCCACGCTCACGTCGGGGCGGTACCGGATGTCGCGGAACAGCGCTTCGCTCTTCTTCTCGACGGAGACCTGGGCGATCCGCGCCAGGGAGGACGGCAGCGACTCGAAAGGGTTGCCGTCGAGGCTCAGCGACACCAGGGCCGGCAGGTGGCCGACGAGGTCGGGCAGGGTCCTCAGCCGGTTGCCGTTCAGCATCAGCCGCTGGAGCCGGGTGAGCCGGCCCAGGCTCTCGGGCAGCTCCAGGAGCGCGCCGTACTGGAGCGAGAGCACCTCGAGCGCCCCGAGGTCTCCGAACCGCGAGGGCAGACGCGCGAAGCCCGCCCGGTGGACGAAGAGCTCGCGCAGGCGGGAGAGGTCGCAGAACGCGTCGGGCAGCGGCGTGCCGTCGTTCGCCGGCTCGTGGCTCAGGTGCTGGAGCGACAGGAACTCGAGCTGCCCGAAGCGCAGGAGCTCGTCGCGAAAGCGGCCGTCCCAGTCGCCGACGAACAGGCGGCGCACGCGGTCGGGGCGCACGGACAGGGCCTCCGCGAGGCTCCGGTACGTGTGCGGACGCGGCTGCACCTCGCCCGGCGGGAAGGTCCACACCACGTGCATCGCCGTCCCCTGCTCGTCCGGCTCGTAGTCGTGCCTCAGGATGCCGCGGAGCTCGATGCGGTCGACGCTCACGTCGGCCTCGCCGTAGAAGCGCGTGCCGAACGCGAAGCCCTTCTCGTAGAGCGGGAATTCGTGAGCGAAAGGTCCGGGCCGAAGGATCCGCCGGCGCGGCGTGTCCCGATCGTCGTAGAAGTGGAAGGTCGGGACCCGGAACGACGGGGCGATCCGCCCGGGCTCGGGGTTGTCCCCCCCGTCCGGGTCGAAGGCCGGCCGGTGCCGCGCCCCGTCGAACGGCACGGGCTTCGCCCGGAGGTCGAAGGCCATGCCCCCGTCCTCGAACGTGACCGAGGTCTCTGGCGCGAACTCGAATTCCGCCTTGCCGATCGTGAACCGGTTGGACATGTGAGCCCCCGCCTGGCCGGTATCCGAGGACCGGCGTCCGGGCTTCCCGCTCCCGCCGCCCCCCCGCAGGCGGCGGGAATCTAGCATTCAGGTCCGGCCGATCCCGGAGTCTCCGCGGTCAGGCCGCGGCACCGACCCGTGCCGGCCCCTCCAGGCAATCCGCGAGCGCGCGCAGGAGCGCGCCGCCGTCTCCGCGCCACGCCGAGCCGTGCATGACCGCGAGGGTGGTGGGCGCGAGCGCGGCCAGGCGCGTGAGGACGCCGCGGGTGTTCGTCGAATGCGCCCAGTAGTCGAGGCCGGCGCGCATCGCCTCGCTCGGGCCGAGGATGTCCCCCGCGGTGAGCGGCACGTGCTCGGCGCCGGGCTGGGTGAAGAGGTCGCCGCAGAGGAGCGTGCCGGTCCTCTCCTCGTACAGGAAGCCGCACTCCCAGCCGTGGGGCACGTGGGGAGCGTCCAGCCAGCGCACCGTGTGCCTGCCGAGCGCGAGGGACTCGCCGTCCGCGAGCGCGCGCGCCTTGCGGTCCGCGACGTCGTCGACGGAGACCATCGCGGCGATCTGGCCGCAGACGGGCTCGGACTCCGGCGCGAGCGCCAGGAGCTCGTTCAGCGCGCCGCACTCGTCGGCCTCGAAGTGGGAGAAGCCGACGTAGCGAAGCCGCGTGGGGGGCAGGACCGCCGCGATCGCCTCCGAGACCAGCGGGAAGAGGCGCCGCGGGCCGGTGTGGAACAGCATCGGCTGCTCGTCGTCGATCAGGTACTGGTTGAACGTGAACCCACCGGGCAGCGTCGGCATCGGCGTGCTGATCCGGTAGATCCCCTCGGCGACCTCGTCCAGGCTCGTCCGGGACTGCTGGTTCGTGATCATCTCGGCGTCTCCTTCGGCGTGGAGGTGTAACGAGACGGCCCCCCGTTACACCTCCTTCTCGAAGGGACGCGTGGAATAGCATGCTCGCACCGTGGAAAGCGCCAGGGTCGAAGGAGACGACGCCGAGCTCGCACGCCGCCTCGCGACCGGGGACTCCTCGGTCGAGGCCGAGCTTTACCGCCGGCTGGCGCCCCGGGTCCGCCTCTACGGCCTCCGGCATCTGCGCGACGCCGCCGCGGCCGACGACCTGGTGCAGGACGCTCTCCTGATGTCGTTCGAGATGCTGCGCGCGGGCAAGGTGCGGCAGCCCGACCTCTTCGTGTCGTTCGTGCTCGGGACGTGCCGCCGGATCGTGGCCGGCTTCCGGAGGGGGGAGGCCCGCCGGCAGCGGCTCCTGGAGCGCTTCGGACCGGACCTCGCGCCGGCCGCTGCCGTCGAGGCGCCCGTGGACCTGGACCGGCTGACTCTCTGCCTCGAACGCCTCCCGGTGCGCGAGCGGAGCGTCGTGGCGATGTCCTTCTACACGGAGGCCCCCTCCGAGCGGATCGGCACGGAGCTCGGCATGACTCAGGGCAACGTGCGGGTGGTCCGGCATCGCGCTCTCTCGCGCCTGCGGACCTGCATGGAGGGGCCGTCGTGAGCTCCGTCGCGGGCGATTGCCGGGCACCGCTCGAGCTCCCGGCGCTCGTCGACTACTGGCTCGCGGAGCTGCCGGAGGCCGAGGCCGAGCGGGTCGAGGAGCATCTCTTCGCGTGCGACGGCTGTGGACGAGAGCTGCGCGCGCTCGTGTCCCTGGGGGACGGCGTGCGCCGGCTCGCGCACCGGGGCGCCCTCTCGATGGTCGTGACCCCGTCCTTCCTCGAGACGGCGTCCCGCGCCGGGCTCCGGACCCGCGAGTACGTGGTCCCGCCGGGCGGCCGGGTCGCCTGCACGGTGACGGCGGCGGACGACCTCCTGATCAGCCGGATGCGCGCCGACTTCGCCGGCGTCTCGCGGCTCGACGTCCTCGCGTGGGTGGAGGGCGAGCCCGACGCCCGGATCGAGGACGTCCCGATCCGCCAGGACGCGGAGGAGCTGATCGTGGCCCAGTCCATGCCCTGGGTCCGCGATCTGGGTCACACCGTCCTTCGGTTCCGCCTGGTCGCGCGGGACGGCTCCGCCGAGCGCGTCCTGGGCGACTACACGTTCGAGCACACGCCGACGCCGCCCTGAACCCGCCTGGAGCCGGGTGTCCGACCGGGCCGCGGGGTGAACCGAGTCTCAGGACACGTGTGAGAATCTTCCATGTGCCCGGGCCGGTGACTCTCGAGCTCCGCTTTCTCGGCGAGATGGAGGTGATCCGGGGAGGGGAACGCGTCGAGCTGCCTCCCTCGAAGAAGACGAGAGCCCTCCTCGCCTACCTCGTCCTGACCGGCAAGCCTCACCGCCGCGACCGCCTCTGCCAGCTCCTCTGGGACGTCGCGGACGACCCGCGGGGCGCGTTGCGCTGGAGCCTGAGCCGCCTGCGTCCGCTGGTGGATGCGCCGGAGCAGACGCGAATCGAGGCCGCGCGCGACAAGGTCGTCTTCGAGCCGCGCGGCGCGTGGATCGACGTCGTCGCCCTGAGGCAGCGGTGCGCGGCCGGTCTCGACGACGCGCCGATGGGGGAGCTGACCACCCTGGCTCGGCAGTTCCGGGGCGAGCTGCTGGAGGGGCTCGAGCTCGACGACTTCCTCGACTTCCAGGCCTGGTGCGTCGCCGAGCGGGAGGGCGTGCGGATGCTCCAGGCGACCCTGCTCCGCTCCCTGGCGACGCGCCTGGCCGGCGATCCGCCGTCGGCGCTCCCTTACGCTCGGGCGCTCACGGTCGTCGACCCGCTCGACGAGACGGCGCGCGCGCAGCTGGTCGGGCTCCTCCTGGCGTCCGGGCGGCGCCGTGAGGCCGAGCAGCAGGTCGAGGCGGCGCGGCGGCTCCTTCGCGAGCTCGGCCGGCCGGCGTCCGGACAGCTCGAGGCCGCCTGGCAGTCGACCCGGTCGATGCGTCCGCCCGCGTCACCTCCGCCAGGCCGTGAGCGCCGCCGACCACGCCGCCTACCGCTACACCGC
>CAYLNK010000072.1:0-22600 GCA_964384675.1 uncultured Holophagales bacterium
GGGGATCACGCGGGTTGCGGCTCCCCGTCCGTCCCGCCTCGCGACGGCGATTCACTTGCCCGTCGCCATCTGGCGGAACACCTCGTCCCCGCCACGCCTGATCCTGACGGCGCTCCTCGTCCTCTTCGTCCTCAGCCTCTTCGTCTTCAGGACGGGCCTGGGCCTGGGCCCCGTCGACGCTCTCTACTTCCTCGTCTCCACGCTCACCACGACCGGCTACGGCGACATCAGCCTCAAGGACGCGGGTCCGCTCCTGAAGCTCTACGGCTGCCTGGTGATGCTCCTCGGCTCGGCGGCGATCGCGACGCTCTACTCGATGCTCACCGACTTCATCGTGACCGCACGTCTCGACGAGGTGCTGGGGCGGCAGAGGGTCCCCGACGGCGGCCACGTGATCGTCGTCGGGCTCGGGAACCTCGGCTACCGGGTCCTCGAGGAGCTGGAGGCCCGGGACGTCCCGGCCGTCATGGTGGAGACCGACCGCGGGACCCCGCTCGCGACGGCCGCGCGGTCTCACGCGGCGGTGGTGACCGGGGACGGTCGGATCGAAGAGACGCTGGCGCGCGCCGGGGTGGCGCGGGCCCGCGCGGTGGTCGCCGTGACGGGGGACGACGCGGCGAACCTCAGCATCGCCTGCGCGGCGAGCCGCTCGATGTCCGGGGGGCGACGGGTCGTCCGGCTCTTCGACGCCGCCTTCGCCCGCAAGGTGGAGTCGGGTCTCGGGGTCGACGCGGCCCTCTCGGCGTCGCTCACCGCCGCCCCGACCTTCGCCGCCGCGGCGCTCTGGCCCGGAGTGGTTGCCGCGTGCCTCCTCGAGGGGCGGCTCTGGGCCGTCCTCGAGCGCGTGGTGCCGGCCCCGGAGGCGGGACGGCGTCCGTCCGAGCTGGGCCTCGCGATCGTGGCCCGGGACGGACGCCCCCTCGACGACGTCCTCACGGCCGGCGAGCGGATCCTGGTCTCCGAGTCCCGGGGGCGGCGCTGACGTGGCGGCTCCGCCCGAGAAGCGGCTCCTCGCCTCCGCCGGGCTCCTGATGCTCCTCCTCGCTCTCTCGGGGCTTCACCCGTACGACCGGACGACGTGGCTCCTCGAGGTGGCGCCGATCCTGATCGCGCTGCCGATCCTGATCGGGACGTACCGCCGCTTCCCGCTGACGCGTCTCGTCTACGCCCTGATCTTCCTCCACGCGCTGATCCTGATGGTGGGCGGTGCGTACACGTACGCGCGCGTCCCGCTCGGGGCCTGGTTCGCGTCGGCCCTCTCGCTCTCGCGCAACCCGTACGACAAGCTCGGGCACTTCGCCCAGGGCTTCGTCCCGGCGATCGTGGCGCGCGAGGTCCTGGTGCGTGGCCGGCGCGTGCGCGGGCGGGGGATGCTCGCGTTCGTGGTGATCTCGATCGTCCTCGCGATCAGCGCGTCGTACGAGCTCGTCGAGTGGCTGGCCGCGGTCTGCCTCGGACAGGGGGCGGACGAGTTCCTCGGCACGCAGGGCGACCCCTGGGATACGCAGTCCGACATGCTGATGGCGCTGGTCGGCGGCGCGACGGCGATCGTGACGCTCTCCCGCCTGCACGATCGCCAGCTCCGCGATCTGGGGTCGCCGCCCGCCGGGGAGTGAGGCTCGGCTCCACCGCCGCCGGCCTCGCCCGCTATCATCCGGTGATCCACCCGGAGGTCCCATGAGCCGAAGCCCGTTGCCGTCGCGCCGCGCGTGGCCGTCGATGACTCTCCTGGCCGTCCTGGCCCTCGGGGCCGCCGCCGGTCTGGAGGCGGCGGACGTGACGTTCCTCGTGCCGGGGATGGCCAACGCCTCCGGTCTCAACGGGACCCACTTCGCCTCGGACCTCTCGATCCGGAACGAGGGAAGCGGGACCGCCACGGTCACGTTCGAGCTGCTCCCGCCGCTCGGGGGGACGGCACCGGCCCCGAGCACGCGGAGCGTCGGGCCCGGCGAGACCCTCACCATTCCGAACGTCCTCGCCACGCTGTTCGGCCTCTCGGAGACGTTCGGCGCGCTGCGCGTCCGCACGGACCAGCCGCTCCTCCTCTCGGGCCGCACGTACAACGACGCGAACGCCGCCGGCACGTACGGCCTCGCGGTGGAGCCGGTCCTCGAGGGCGATCTCCTCACGGCCGGCCGGACGGCGCACACACCGTGGGTCTCCTACGCGTCGGACGGATCGACCGGCTACCGGACGAACGTGGCGGTCGTCCTCGGCCGGAGCGGCAGCCAGGCGGAGGTGGTCGTCTACGACGCCGCGGGCGCCGAGGCGGGCCGCCGGACGTTCGAAGGAGGCCCCGGCGTCGTCCAGGTGCCGGCGGGCGACATCGCGGGGCGCGACGTGCCGGTGGGCCGCGCCGAGTTCCGCGTACTTTCGGGGACCGCGACCGGCTACGTGTCGGTGGTGGAGAACACCACCGGCGACGGGATCGCGGTCTTCCCGTTCGCGCGGCCCGACGGCCCGACCGACGTCTTCCTCTCCGGGGTCGCCCGGACTGCCGGCGCGTTCGGCAGCTACTTCCGGACCGACGTCCGTCTCTTCAACGCCTCCGACACCGACGCGACGGTGACCGTCACGCCGCTCTCCCTGCCGGTGACGGCCAAAGGCGCGATCACGATCCCGGCGAAGGGGACGCGCGAGATCGTCGACGTCCTGGGGACCGTCGTGGCGGCGCCGGACGGCTCGGCGGGCGCGCTCCGGCTCGAGTCGGACGCCGGGATCCTCGTCCTCGGCCGTACCTCCAACGTCAAGCTCGACGGCAGCCCCGGCGCGTTCGGCGCCTACCAGAAGCCGGTCGACGCCTCGCGGCTCCTCCCGGCGGGCGGGACGGCCCGGCTCATCGGCCTGACGCACACCACGGCGAAGCCGGGGACGCGCTGCAACGTGGCCTTTCTCTCCGGGCCGGACGGGGCGACCGTGCGGCTCGTGCTCCGGAGCCGGGCGGGCGACGTCCTCGCGACGCGGGATGCGGCGGTGTCGATCGGCGCGACCACGTGGCTCCAGAAGCCGCTCGGGGACCTCTTCGATGGTCTCTCGCCCCTCGACGGCGTGACGCTCGAGGTGCAGCCGACCGCGGGCTCGGTCTTCGCGTACGCCGCGGTCGTAGACAACGGGACCGGAGACGGCACCGTGATCGAGGCGCGGCCCTCGCCGACGTTCGCGCAGCTCTGCCCGGCGCCGGGGATCCTCGACTTCTCGGTCTTCCCCGACGCCGCCGCGGCGGGAGAGGAACGGACCCTGTCGTGGTCGGTCGTCGGCGCGGACCGTGTGTCCATCGCGCCGGGGCTCGGCGAGCAGCCCGCCAGCGGGTCGCTCGTGGTGACGCCGTCTCAGTCGACGACGTACGTGCTGGAAGCGGTCTCCTCCTGCGGCAACGCGACCGCCACGGCGAACGCGCCCGTGGGGCCGGCGTCGGTCTCGTCCGTCTCGCCGGCCGCCGCCGCCCCGGGCCAGCTCGTGACGGTGCGCTCCGGGAGCCTCCCGTCGTCCTCCACGCCGTCCTACGTGGTCTTCGTGTTCGGCGACGTGGCCGAGGTGAGGGCCCGGGTCGAGCGCGTGACCGCGACCGGGGACTTCCAGGCGCTGGTCCCGTTCCTGCCGTCGCCCGACGAGCCGAACGGCTACTGGAGCGGCCCGGTGACCGTGGCCCTGGAGGTGGACGGCGAGCTGACCGGGACGGTGCCGTTCACGATCGCCACGCTCGCGCCGCCCGCCGACCCGTCGGCCGTGCTGCGCGACTTCGTCGACCGGACCGCCGCCGAGGCGCTCTCGCGGATCGAGGCGCTGAAGGGCGCCGGGAGCAACGGCGAGGCGCTCCAGCCGCTCGTCGACGCGGTGAACGCCGAGGCCGCGCGCCTCCGGAAGCTCGCCGACGACGTGGCGGCGGTGGCAGGGTCGGGCGGCGCCGTCGCCTTCGCGGTCGACCAGCCGTCGGCCGCGCAGCCGAACCCCCCGACGACGCCGATCACGAAGGCCGACCTCGCGGTCGTGGCGGCGCTCCTCCAGAACCTGGCGGCCAGCTCGGCCGCGCTCGGGCCCCCCGTGGCGTCGCGTCAGCCGGAGGCGGCCGCGTCGATCCCGTGCGTGAAGGACGAGATCGCGATGCGGGTCTGCATCGGCTACAACATCATCGACCCCGGCTCACTCTTCGGAAACGTCCTCGACGGCATCGTGCCCGTGAGCAAGCTGCGGAACTGCCTGGTCTCCGTCGCGGAGATCTCGCTCGCGGCCGTGGCGGCGTCGTACGAGAAGTTCCTCGCCACGCCACGGATCCTGTGCGACGCGCTCCCGATCTACCTGAAGGGCTTCAACGCGCAGCCGAGCCCGGATCCGGTGCCGGTCGACAAGGTGTCTGCCGTGAAGATCACGATGGACCTCTACGCGCTGAAGAAGAAGGACGAGATCGTCGCGGCTGTGGTCTCGGAGGTCGCGGGGAAGGTCGTCGAGAAGTTCCGGAAGCTGCCGAAGGAGTGCGGGGCCCTCTTCGCGGACGCGGTCTCCAAGGTCGCCGACCTGCTCCGGAAGAGCCTGACCGGGGCGGCCGATCTCGTCATCGGCACGTTCAACCTGCCGAACGTCACGTCGCGAGCGGTCCAGCTCTCGAAGTGCGACCTGATCGAGGTGAAGCCCGGCAACCAGAAGATCCTCCGCGAGTCGGAGAAGGACCAGAGCCGGCACGGCGATCCGCTCTACTACTTCGAGGGGAGGACGCCGGGCGGCGAGACGAACCTCTACCTCCTGCCGTCGGCGGCGAGCTTCGCCCGGCCCGACAAGAAGGTGATCCCGTTCCAGAAATACCCGGTACCGATCGACGTCGGGAAGGTGATCCCCGTGTACGGCAGCAGCTCGTTCTCGGCGACATTCCCCTACAACGACTCGGTCCTGAAGTCGGGGACCCTCATCGACGGGATGCGGATCCGGGCGGAGCGCCCCTTACGCGCCAAGCACACGTTCTTCGGGGTCAGCATGCAGGCGTTCCTGCAGAAGACGGGCGACAGGAGCTACCGGGCGATGACGCGCTTCACCGGCAAGCCGATCTGCGCGATCCCGCTCTTCCCGAAGCCGCTCGACACCCAGGTGAGCCTCCAGTCCGGCGTGGGGTTCCTCGCCAACGAGCCGAACCAGAAGGTGAAGCCCGGCTGGCGTCTCAAGGGGAACCTCGTCAGCCAGGCGAGGGAGAACTTCGCGACGGGCGCTTTCGTCTCGTTGACGCCGTGTGACGACTCCAGCAAGGCGGTGTCGAAGCTCGACAAGAGCGAGGCGCGCGTCACGACCGACAAGGCGTGCGCCCCGATCACGACCCCGGTCGTCTACTTCGGCAGCGTCTTCCTTTCCGGGAGCGGTCAACGCGAGGACCTCGGCGGGCAGACGTGCCGCAACGGCAGCTACGACGCGAACGGCACGCTGGAGCTGACGATCGACGAGGATCCCTGAGCGCTATCCGCGTGCCAGCTGCTCCTTCGCCGCGGCGATCACGGCCTCGGCCGTGAAGCCGAACTTCTTCTGCAGCTCCTTGAGCGGTGCCGAGGCGCCGAAACTCCTCATCCCGATCACCTTCCCGGTCAGCCCCACGTACCGCTCCCAGCCGTACGTGGACGCCTGCTCCACCGCCACGCGCGCGGTGATCGACGGCGGCAGCACGGCGTCGCGGTACGCCTGGTCCTGGTGCTCGAAGAGCTCCGTGCACGGGAGGCTCACCACGCGGGAGCGGATCCCCTCGCCCTTCAGCGCCTCGTGTGCCTTCACGCAGAGGGACACCTCGCTGCCGGTGCCGATCAGGATCACGTCCGGGTCGCCTCCCTCGGCGTCCGCCAGGACGTAGCCTCCCTTCGCCAGGCCCGATGCGGCGGCGTAGCGGGTACGGTCGAGGGTGGGGAGCGCCTGCCGCGTCATGATCAGCGCGACCGGCTCGTGCCGCAGCTGCGCGACGAGGCGCCACGCCTCGGTCACCTCGTTGGCGTCGCACGGCCGGATCACCAGGAGGCCGGGCACGGCGCGCAGCGATGCGAGCTGCTCGATCGGCTGGTGGGTCGGGCCGTCCTCGCCGACCCCGATCGAGTCGTGCGTGAAGACGTGGATCGTCGGGATCTCCATCAGGGCCGAGAGGCGGATCGCGGGGCGCGCGTAGTCGCTGAAGATGAGGAAGCCGGAGCCGTACGGCCGCACCTTGGCGAGAGACATCCCGTTCAGGATCGAGCCCATGGCGTGCTCGCGGATCCCGAAGTGGAAGTTGCGGCCCGAGTCGTCCTCGGCGGTGAAGTCACCGGCGCCGTCGAAGGTGAGGCGCGTTTTGGTCGACGGGGCGAGGTCCGCCGAGCCGCCGATCAGCCACGGCAGGTTCTTCGCGAGGGCGTTGAGCACCTTCTGAGACGAGTCGCGGCTTGCGATCCCCTTCTCGTCGGCCGGGAAGACCGGGAGGTCCTCGTCCCAGCCCTCCGGGAGCTGGCGATGCTGCATCCGGTAGAGCTGGTCGGCGAGCTCGGGGTACTCCGCCTGGTACGCCTCGAAGCGCGCGATCCAGGCGTCGCGCAGCGTGCGCCCCCGGCGGCCCAGGCCGTCGCGCAGGTTCTCGCGGACGCCGTCCGGCACGAGGAACCTGGCGTCCTCGGGCCAGCCGTAGTTCCGCTTGGTCAAGCGGATCTCCTCCTCGCCGAGCGGCTCGCCGTGCGCGGCGTGGGTGTCCTGCTTGTTGGGCGAGCCCCAGGCGATGTGGCTGTCGACGATGATCAGCGTCGGCCGGTCGGACGTCGCCTTGAACGTGCGGAACGCGCGAGAGAGCATCTCGAGGTCGTTGGCGTCGCCCACCCGCGTCACGTTCCAGCCGTACGCGATGAAGCGGGTGGCGACGTCCTCGCTGAACGCCCACTCGGTGTGGCCCTCGATCGTGATCTTGTTGTTGTCGTAGACCCAGCAGAGGTTCGAGAGCCGGAGGTGGCCCGCCAGCGACGCGGCCTCGCTGGAGACGCCTTCCATCATGCAGCCGTCCCCGGCGAGCGCGTAGACGTCGTAGTCGAACATCGGCAAGCCGGGGCGGTTGAAGTAGCGCGCCATCCACTTCCCGGCGATCGCCATCCCGACGCTCGTCGCGACGCCCTGCCCGAGCGGGCCGGTCGTGGTCTCGACGCCCGAGGTCCAGCGGTACTCCGGGTGCCCCGGCGTCTTGCTGTCGAGCTGGCGGAACTTCTCGAGGTCCGCGAGCGTCACCGAGAGCTCCCCGAGCGTCTCGTACTTCGAGTTCACCGACTTCACGCCGGCCAGGTGGAGCATCGAGTAGAGGAGCATCGACGCGTGCCCGATGGAGAGGACGAACCGGTCGCGGTTCGGCCAGATCGGGTCCTCGGGGTCGAAGCGGAGGAATCGTTGCCAGAGCGCGTAGGCGACGGGCGCCATCGCCATCGGCGTGCCGGGGTGGCCCGAGTTCGCCTTCTGCACGGCGTCCATAGAAAGCGTGCGGATCGTGTTGACGGTCAGCCGGTCGAGCTCGTCGTTCGTCGCCACGGAAGCCTCCTCGCCTGTGCGGGAAGAGAACGTACCACGACCTCCAGCGGGGCCGGGTGCGATGGGGAGCCATAATCGAGACCCGTGGAGCGAGAGGGTTTCGTCCAGCTGGTGGAGGCGCTGCCGGTCGCCGTGTTCGTCCTCGACCGGGACGGACACCCGACGTACGCCAACGACGCGGCGCGCCGGCTCCTCGGACGGGGCCTGGTCGCGGAAGTCTCGCCGAGCGACCTCTTCTCGACGTATCGCGCGTACCTGGCCGGCACCGATCGACTCTACCCGATGGAGCGCGCCCCGATCGTGCGTGCGCTCGCCGGGCACCGCGCTCGCGTCGACGACATGGAGATCCGCCGGCCCGACGGGCACGTCGTGGCGATCGAGGTGACCGCGGCTCCGATCTTCGACGCACACGGCAACGTCGCCTACGCCGTGGCGGTGTTCCAGGACGTGACCCGGCGGCGACAGTCCGAGGAGTCCCTGCGCAAGGCGCACCAGGAGCTCGGGGAGCGCGTCGACGCGCGGACCGCCGAGCTCGCCGCCTCCAACGAGAGGCTGCTCCGGGAGATCGCCGAGAAGCTCCGGGCCGAGGGGGAGCTGATGCGGGCCAAGGAGGCCGCGGAGTCGGCGAACCGGGCCAAGACGATGTTCCTCGGGAGCATGAGCCACGAGCTGAGAACGCCGCTGAACCACATGATCGGCTATGCGGAGATGCTGCGCGAGGCCGCGACCGAGAAGGGAGTCCCGGAGCTGCTGCCCGACCTCGACCGGATCCTCGAGGCCACCCGGCACCTCTCGGCGATCATCAGCGACATCCTCGACCTTTCGAAGATGGAGACCGAGGAGGTCGCGCTGACGGTCGAGGAGATCGACCTCCCGGTCCTCGTCGGCGAGATCGTCGAGAAGGTCCGGCCGCTCACCGAACGGCACGGAAACGTCCTCTCGACGGACGTGGCGAGCCTGGGGCGCATCCGGGCCGACCTGCCGAAGGTACGTCTCGCGCTGCTGCGCCCGCTCACGAACGCCTGCCGCTTCACCGACCACGGCCGGATCACCGTCGCCGGCCGGCGCGGCCGGGTCGACGGCCGCGAGGCCGTGGAGCTCACCATCGCCGACACCGGAGCGGGCATGACCGGCGAGCAGCTCTCGCGCCTGTTCCAGGGGTTCGACCAGCCCGACGCGTCACCGATGCGGGTGCCAGGCGGCACCGGCCTCGGGCTGGCAATCGCGCGGCGCTACTGCGAGGCGATGGGAGGCTCCCTCACCGTCGGGAGCGAGAAAGGGCGCGGGACCGTCGTCACCGTCACGCTCCCGGCGGAGGCGGAGGCGACGTTGGTTTGCCGATGAGCCCGGCCGATTCCACCAGGAACGAACGGAGACGACTCGTGGCGCTCGTCGTCGCGATCGTGGCGATCGTCCTCCTGCACGCCGTGCAGATCCTGGCGCCGCCCGTGATCTCGCCGGATTCGATGTCCTACGCGCGCATCGCCGAGGCGCAGGCGGCGGGGCAGGGGATCCGTCCCCCGGGGCTCTACAACCGGTGGCCGCCCGGCTACCCGCTCCTGCTGTCCGTCCTGATCCGCCTGGGGATCGCGTCCTCGGCCTCCTTCCTCACGCTCAACGTCCTGGCGCTCGGCGGCGGCCTGGCCGCGGCGGCGCGCCTGCTCCGCCGCGACTGGCTGACACCGGCCGAGACGACCTTCGCGATGCTCCTGACGCTCCTCTCGTTGCCCGTCCTCTACGCCGTCCCGGTCGCCCAGAGCGATTCCGTCGGCTTCGGTCTCGTCCTGGCGGCGCTGCTCGCTCTCGATCGAGCGGACCGGGCGCCGTCGGGCCGCCCCTTCGTCCTGGCCGCGTCGCTCGGGGCGGTGCTGGTCCTCCTCGCGATCTCCGTGCGAACGGTCGGCGTGACCTTGCTGCCGGCGCTCGCCTGGATCGTGGTCCGCCGGGCGGACCGGCGATGGCTTCGCCCCACGCCTCTCGCCGCTCTCTCGATGCTGCTCCTCTTCACAGGCGTCGCCCTCGACCTGTGGATCCTCCGGACGCATTACCTCGTCGAGGCGGTCACCAAGATCGCGCGGCGCTTCAGGTGGTCGGAGCACGGGGCCCTGTACGACCTCGCGTCGCTCGCGCGATCGCATCTCGTCGCCTGGGGCGGCGTCGCGCTCAACACCATGTCGTGGCGCATCCCGTGGGGCGGGCGGCCGATCGCGGTCCTCGCGGGACTCGGCCTCCTCGCGCTCGGAGCGGTGGCGTTCCGGCGCCGGGGGCGCCTCGACCCGGTGGCGGTCTTCGTCGCGACCTACACGGGGGTCCTCCTGGTCCACCCGGCCTACCTGCCCATTTACTGGCTCCCGATCGCTCCGTTCGTCGCCGGCGCGTTCGCCGCCCTGCCGGCCCGGGCCCCCGGCGCGGCCGGGCGAATCGTGGTGGGCCTCTACCTGACGGTCTGGTCGCTCCTCGGTGCCGAGGTCCTCGTCCGGCGCCTCGTCTCGCGGGTCCGCCCGAGGCCTCCTCGGGCCGAATCTCGCCCCCCCTACCCGGAGATGGAGCAGTACCGTCAGAAGTACGACATCACCCGGCGCCGTCCGACCCCGACACCCCCGTCGCCCTGACGATCCGTCGAGCGCCCGGGCCCGGGCGAGCTTTGCCCCCTACGCGAACTCCACCCGCGGCGGCGCCTGCTCGGCCCCGACCCGGCCCACGACGATCTCCGCCTTGAAATAGTTCTCCCCCCGCATCGGGCAACCGGCCATCCGGCGGAGCATCGCGATCTGGCCGACGTGGTTGAGCGCGTCGGCGATCGGGCCCTGGAAGAGCCGCTCGGCGGGGTACCCGAGCGGGGCGTCGGCGGCGAGGCGCTCGTCGAAGCGGCGCAGGCACTCGTGGAAGCGGGCCACCTCCTCGTCCCAGGGGAGCGGCGTCGCGGTGTTCCACACCTGCTTGCCGTCGGCCAGGGTGAGCGCCCAGTCGAAGAGGTCGCCGACGTGCGCCAGGATCTGCGCGGGCGTGCGCGACGTCTCCGACGCGCCGTAGGCCGCGAACTCCGGCGGCGCGCCGCGGACGGCCTTGCCGCCGCGGTACGCGACGGTGGCGACGGTGTGTCGCAGGAGGTCGATCTTCGGGTCGCTCATGCTCAGCCTCTCTCGCAGATCACGTTCAGGAGGACGTGGCGCCTCTCGTTCCTCACGAGGTCGAGCCCCCTGCCGAGGGCCGCGGGCAGCTCCTTCGGGTCCGTCACGGCCCAGCCCGCGCCGCCGCACGACTCGGCCACCTTCTCGAACGCGATCGTCCGTTCGAAGTGGCAGAGCGGGAAGACGTCCTTCCGCGCCGCCCAGCCGTCGGGGTGTGTGCCCAGGTAGCTCTTCCGGATGGTCGTCCAGCCCGTGTCGTTGAAGACGACGACCAGGATCGGCAGCTCGTACGCGGCGGCCACGTAGTGGGCCGAGAGGGGCGTGTTGAAGAGGTAGCTGCCGTCTCCGAGCGTCACGACCATGGTGCGGCTCGGGCTCGCGAGCTGGGCGCCGAGCGCCGCGCCCAGGGACCAGCCGAGCCCGCTCGCGATGGAGTTCTCGAACCAGGAGTCGGTGACGCGGCGGGGCACCTGGTACGGGTCGAGGTCGTACTCGTTGAACACGACGCACCGGTCGTCGAGGGCGTCGCCGAGGCAGGCCGAGAGGTACCGCTTGGTGATCGCCGGGCGCGAGGCGTCGGCGCGGGCGGCCTCGCGGGCGTTCCCGAAGACGCGGGCGTGCGCCGTCGCGAGGTGGGCGGCTCGTTCGCCGGTGTCGACTCCCAGCGCGTCGAGCCGCTCGGCGAGGAGCGTCAGGGCGCGGGCCGCGTTGCCCGCCACCGCGAGGTCGACCGGGAAGCTCCGCATCGGGATCCGGGCCGCGAGCGGGTCCTCGCCGATCTGGACCACCGCCGGCGGCTCCTTCGGCCCGCCGAGCGCGGGGATCCACGGCACGTGGCTGTCGACCACGAGGAGGAGGTCGGCCTCCTCGGCGAACGGCGTTGGGTCGAAGCCGAGGTGCATCGGGTGCTCGGTGGGGAAGCTGAAGAAGTTCCGCTTCCCGTGCTCGATCACCCCGATCGCGTGGCGGCTCGCGAGAGCGACCAGCGCTTCCGGCCCGCCGCGCGTGCGTCCCAGCTCGGCGGTGATCACCAGAGGGCGCCGCGCCCCGGCGAGGAGCCGGGCCGCGCGGTCGATCGCCTCGGCGGACGGCTCGCGGGGGGCGTCCGGCTGCTGGCGCGCGACGGAGCTCACCGTGAGAGATCCGCCCTCGATCCGGTCGCAGAGCGGCTCCTTGGGGAGCGTCAGATAGACCGGGCCCGCCGGCTCGCTCCGCGCGATGGCGAGCGCCCGGTCGATCACGGTCTCCAGGTTCCGCGCCCCCTTCAGCTCGAGGTCCCACTTGGTGAACTCGCGGAACATCGCCCCCTGGTCGAACGTGTCCTGGCCCCACTGGACGAAGTTCGTCCGGCAGCCGTCGACGTCCGACTCGAACCACGGCGTCTTCCCCGAAAGGACCAGCATCGGCACCCGCGCGCGCGCCGCGTTGATGATCCCGAGCCCCATGTTCGCGGTGCCGACGTTCACGTGCGCCATGACCGCCTGTGGCTTGCCGGAAAGGAGGGCGTACCCGTGCGCCATCGCGATGGCGGTGTTCTCGTGCGGCGCGACGACCGTCTTCAGCCGGAAGCCGGGCGAGCCGTCGTACCGCGCGAGGGCGTCGAGGATCGGCGTGAAATCGGTCCCGGAGTTGGAGAAGAAGAAGCCGACGCCGCGCGCGTTCAGGAGCGCCATCAGGGCCTGCGCCGCCGTGTCGGCCTCGAGCGCCACCGGGCGCGGAAGCGGCGCGTCGAGCCGCTGCGAGAACGTCGCGCGGGCCCGGCGGAGGTGGACGTTCAGGAGGCGGGTCCAGTCGCCGGGGTGGTCGAGGCTCGAGAAGTGGCCGGCGCCGGGGATCTCGTGGAGCTGAGCCATCGACACCGCGTCCGCGATCGGAGAGAGGAGCGACGTGGGCGTGACCGTGTCGAGGGAGCCGCCGATCAGGAGCACCGGCACGTCGATCGACGGCAGCATCGGGCGGACGTCGACCTCGAACATCGAGCGCCAGGAGGCCAGGAACACGCCGCGGTCCTTCCCGCCCTCCACCGCGATGGCCCGCTCCACCACCTCGCGCGGCGTGCCGGGGGCGAAGAGGCCGGGAATCAGCGCGGCGGAGCTCTCGGCGAGGCTCATCCGCGAGAGCTGCCCCTCGATGAACGCCGTGCGGGCCACCCCCTCCGGATGGAACGCCCAGGTGTTGGAGAGCGCCAGCGACTGCACCACGGCGCGGTGCCGGCGGAACGTCTCGAGCGCGACGACGCCGCCCATGGAGAGCCCGGCCAGGTGCGCGCGCCGGTAGCCGAGGGCGGCGACGAGGGCCGCCACGTCGTCCGCGAAGGCGGCGATCGAGACGGAGGCCGCCGGGGCGGCGGAGGCGCCGTGCCCCCGCAGGTCGACGGACACCCCGCGATAGCGCGGCGCGAGCGCGGCCAGCTGGGGGAGCCAGGACGTGGCGTCGCCCCCGACCGCATGGAGGAAGAGGACGACCTCGTCGGCCTCCTCCGGACCGCACTCGAGGACGCGGAGCGAGATGCCGGTGGGGAGCGCGACGAGCCGTCCGCCGTGGCCGGGTCCGAGCCAGGTCATGGGGCGTCGACTCCTTCCGGCAGCCGCGCGACGACGGCGAGCGTGCCGCCCCCGAGGGGGCCGTGGTGCTCGGCCCGAGTCGAGACGTAGACCGCGCCGTGCCCGAGGACGCTCGCGAGGACGGCCGCCAGGAGCCCGCGCGAGTACCGGGTGTCGGAGACGTCGTCGTCGGTGAGCATCGTGTGGCGATGACCCCGGATCGTTCCGCGCGGGTCGGCCTCGGACTTGGCGAAGACCCCGATCACGCGCTCCGCCTGCTCCGGGGTGAGCTGGACGTCGGGCCCGAGGCCGAGGGAGCCGAGAACACGGTGGACCGCCGGGACGTCGAGCATGTCGGCGAGGACGGCGTGCGAGATCGCGAGGTCGCCGGCCCAGTACGCGCTGTTGGCGAGGACGACGACCTCGGTGCGCCGGAGTCCCGGCTTGGCCGAGCACGACGCGACGCCGGAGTGGAGGGAGAAGTCGCGGCAGACGGCGTCGTCGGTGAGGCTCTCCGCGTCGACCTCGCCGAGGGCCAGAGCGGCCCCGAGGGCCGAGGCGGCGCGGGAGAAGACCATGTCCGAGCGGAGCGGGCGGCCCGCGGCCTCGGCGGCACGGGCCTCCTCGTACGTGAAGGGCGGGATCGCCCCCTTCATCTGGACGAGGTGCACGTCACCGGGCGAGTCGACGCGCAGCCAGTCGACCACTCTCCGGATCGTGGCGGCGGTCTCCTCGATCTGGGCGAGCCGGCCGATCTCCCCGGCGTCGAGCTCGCGGGTGAAGCCGATCCCGATCGCGAGGCGCTTGACCGGGCGGGGCTCCGGGAGCGGCTCGCCGCTCCGTGCGAGGACGACGAGGTGCGGGCTGGCGACTCCCTCGCAGCCGCCGGAAAGGGAGAAGACGATCCGGTCGCCGACGCCGTCGCGCGGGATCCCGAGCCGCGCCGAGAAGAGCTCCTCGAGCGCCCGCGCCGCCAGCTCGCGCGAGAAGTCGTTCCGTCCGCCGTTCCCCTCGGTCTTCCCGACGATCGCCACGACCTCGTCCGCGCGGAGGCGCCCGGCGTCGAGGAGGGCCGCGAGGCCGCTCACGTCGGCCGGGGACGCCGTGGGGACCCGGAACGCCGAGACGCGCATCGCGCCTACAGCGCCACGTGGAGCTGGATGCCGGTGCGCTTCCTGATGTCGATCTTGAAGACGTCGCCCCCGTCCATCTCCGCGGGCTCCTTCATGCTCGCGAGCGCCACGACGACCTCGGGGGAGTTCATCGTCAGGCAGGTCACCGGCCGGTCGACGGCGAGCGGGAAGTCGTGCCACGTCCCCTTGTGGAGCATCACGCCGTGGCCGGGCGGGAGGACGAAGCAGGTGACGTCGTCGAGCCGGGGGACGTCCTTCCCCTGCTCGTGGTTCGGCCGGCCGAGGACCATCGCGAACGGCTGGTCGCCGAGCCCGATGAAGAGCTGGGTCATCCGGAGATGGCGCTCCAGCCAGATGATGTCGCCGCTCCGCTTCGAGATGCGGGCCGAGCGCACCACGGCCGAGCCGTTGCACTCGAAGGGGAAGTTGTGCCCCTCCTCGACCGAGCCCTTGTAGAAGGGAATCGTGAGGCCGGCGTTCGGCACCTCGGTGCCGATGAAGAGCCCGTACGGCGCGATGCTCTCCCGCGTGGCCGGGACGATGGGGACCTCGACGACCTGGGTCTTCTCCATCCGGAGCCTCCGTGAGGATTCTAGTGGCCCCGAAAACGAAGCGGGCGGCCCGGAGGCCGCCCGCTCGAAAGGACCGTGGGGCGTGGAATCAGTCGGCCGCGGCCACGTCGGCCCGGACCATCTCGGAGAGGTGCCGGGTGCCGTCCTCGCGGACGCCGACGACGCGCACGAGGGGGGTCGTTCCCGCCGGGGCCTTGAAGGAGAGCGAGCTGCCGTCCGTCGTCCCGAGGGACTGGAAGGAGACGCCGCGGTCGAACGAGGCGAGCACCTCGTAAGAGGCGAAGTCGGCGGTGGCCTTCCAGCTGACGGAGAGGCCCTCCTGGCCGTTCACCTCGGCGAGCGCCGGCGTGGCGACGTCGAGGCGGGCCGCGGCGCCGTTCGCCGGGACGATCCTGAAGCTCGATTCCATCTGCGGGTAGCGGGTCTCACGGGGCCCGGACCCGCCCTGGCAGCCGAACCGCAGGACGATGAACGCGTCGTCGGAGGGTGTGTTGGGGACGGTCCAGGCGAACTTGCGGACGTTCGCGTCCATCTCGGGCGTCAGCCGGCGCTGGATGCCGTTCGTGGAGAGGAAGACCTCCTGCTCGCACCAGGAAAGGTCCATGCCCTTCACGAGGCCGGTGACCTCCCAGACGATGGTGATGTTGTCTCCCGCACGAAGCTCGGTGCCGGCGGTGGGGTACAGGAGCTTCGCCTGCACGCCAGACGCGGGCGGCGCCGTCCTCACGGAACCCGCGGTGGCGACGCCGGAAGCAACGGTCAGGACGACGGCAGCGATGATCGTCTTCTTCATGGTCTTCCTTCCTCCCCTAAAATTAATTGCGAATTCTGGAGGCCCGTCGAGATCCGGGCAACTGCTTTTTCGAGAATCTTCGGGACCGTGATGAGGCTCACCACGAGGAACGCTTCGAACGGGAAGTCGAAGAAGTAGCCGGGGTGAACCAGGGTGTCGGCTGACTCGAGGAGCCTGAGCACCAGGTCTTCCTCGGGGACCAGGGCCGGCACGCGCAGGACGGCGGACCAGCCGCCCCGGTTGGGGAGGACCGAGACGGCGCCTCCTTCGGGGAACGCGGCGTCGAGCCGGTCACGGTTCGCCTCGATCCGCGCCCGCACCGCCGTCACGGCGCCGGTCGACCAGGAGAGGAGCTCCGGAAGCGCCTGCTGGACCGGTGTCCCGACCGAGAGGTAGGCGTCGGCGATCCACTCGAGCCGGTGGAGCGCCTCCTCGAGGAGCGCCGGCGGTCCGTTGGCGGCGATCCACCCCAGCTTCAGCTGCGGGAGAGCGGCCGCCTTGGAGAGACCGCCCAGGGAGAAGACGAGCGCGTCGCCGAGCTCTCCCGCGGCCACGCTTGGGTCGTCCGGGCCGTCGTTCCACCGGTAGTCGAGGAACACCTCGTCGGAGATCACCGCGAAGCCCCGGCGGCCGGCCAGCTCGAGGAGCCGGAGGAGCTCCTCGCGGCGGAGCGAGGTCCCGGTCGGGTTGTTCGGCGCGACCAGGACCACCGCCGCGACCCGCTTCCCGAGCCGCTCGACGCGCTGGAGCGCGTCCTCGACGGCGCTCGCGTGGACGCGCCAGCCGTCGGCCGGGTCGAGCGGGTAGCGGTGCAGCTCCACGGACTCCAGCTCGGCCAGCGCGTCGAGGAGCGGATAGCTCGGGGCGGGGACGAGGACGGCGTCGCCCGGCTCGGCCAGCAGCTTGAGCAGCCAGCCGTACGCCTCGCTCGAGGAGGCGGAGAGGACGATCCGGTCGGGGCTCACCTTCGCGCGGCGTTCCGCGTACCACGCGGCCACGGCCTCGCGGGCGGAGCGGAGCCCCCGCGGATCGGGCTCGTACCGGCCGCCTCGCGGGTCCGAGAGGAGGTGGAGGGGCGGCGACAGGTCCAGCCCGACGGCCGTCGGGTTCGAGGCCGTCAGGTCGAGGTACGGGCGCGTCCGCTCGGCGAGCGCCCGCGTCAGGCGGTTCGTGGACGCCGCCGCCGGCGTCCGGCGTGAGAACAACGGCCTACTTCTTCGGCCTCACCTGCGCCGGCTTCTCGTCCTCCTCGGCGAACGTGAGGCTGCGCGACATCTCCACCGGGTCCCACGGCGACGGCGCGCCGCCCAGGTAGCGGTGGAACCAGTCGAGGTGCGCCGCGTAGTAGAGCGCCATCTCGTACCAGGCCGGCCAGTGGCTCGCCTTCTCGAAGACGACGAGGCGCGACGGCACCTTCATCCGCTGGAGGTCGGTGAAGAACTCGAGCGACTGCGTGAACGGCACACGGAAGTCCTTCTCGCCGGTGATCACGAGGCACGGAGTCCGGTAGCTCTTGACGTACTCGGAGGGCGACATCCGCTTGTAGATCTCCGGGTTCTCCCACGGCGCGCCCTTCACGTCCCAGTGCGGGAACCAGAGCTCCTCGGTGGCGCTGTACATCGCCCGCAGGTCGTAGACGCCCATCATCGACGCGAGCGCGGCGAATCCGAGGTTGTGCCCTTCCAGCCACATCATGGCGTAGCCGCCCCACGACCAGCCCATCGCCCCCATCCGCTTCGGGTCGACGTACGGCTGCTTCGCCAGGTACTCCGTGACCTTGCGGATGTCCTCCATCACCTTGCCGTCCCAGTCGCCCGAGATGGCCGCGGTGTACGCCTGGCCGAAGCCGGTGGAGCCGTGCGGGTTCGGGAACGCCACCACGTAGCCGGAGCCCGGATAGACCTGCCAGTCGCCGCGAAACGAGTCGGACCACTGCTGCTGCGGGCCGCCGTGGACGTTCAGGATGACCGGGTACTTCTTCGCCGGGTCGAAGCCGTGAGGCTTGACGATCCACATCTGGACGGGCTTGCCGCCGGCGCCCGGGACGAACACCTCCTCGGCGGGGCGGATGTCGACCTCGGCCTCCACCTCGGCGTTGTGGGCCGAGAGGGCGCGCTCTCCCGGCAACTTGACGTCGAGGCGCCACACCTCGGTGGGGCGGTGGATCTGCTTGCGCACGGTCGCCGCCCAGCTGGCGTCGGGCGCGAGGGAGATCCCGGCCAGCGTGCCGGTGGACGAGACGGTCGTGATCGCGCCGCTCCTCGGGTCGAGCACCGACAGCGGCGTCCGCGCCTTGACGTCTGCCGTGAAGAAGATCCGGCCGTCCCGCGCGAACGCGAAGTCGGTGATCCAGTTGTCGAAATTCTCGCTCAGGATCCGCGACGTCCCGCCCTTGCGGTCGACGAGCGCCAGCTTGATGCGGTCCGACTCGTACCCGGCGGTCGACTGCGTCCGGTACGCGATGGACGCCCCGTCCGGCGAATAGCGCGGCTGGCCGTCCCAGGCGCCGTTCGAGGTGAGCTTGCGGGGCGAGCGGAGCGCCTCGTCGCTGGCGTCGAGCGTGACGGCGTAGAGGTCGGAGTTGGTCGACATCGCCTGGTCCGCGTCGCGGTTGCTCGCGAAAACCAGCTCCTTCCCGTCGGGGCTGACGTCGAAGCCGCGGGGCGAGGAGGTGTAGGGCGGCGAGTCGAAGTCGCCCGGCGTGAGGTCCCGCACCTTCCCCGAGGCGAGATCGGCGTGCAGCACGTGGACGCGCTTGCCGTCGCGCCAGGCGTCCCAGTGCCGGTAGAGGAGCGTGTCGGCCACGTGCGCCTTGAGCTTCCCGTTCTCGCGCAGGTCGTCGAGCTTCTTGTTGCAGGCGGCGTCGGCCCCGCACTCGGGGTAGACCTCGGCCACGAAGACCAGGCCCTGGCCGTCCGGGGTGAAGACCGGGTCGGAGACGCCTCCCGGGAAGCCGGTCTTCCGCTCCGGCTCGCCGCCCCCGGCCGGGAAGACCCAGACCTGCGGCTCGCCGCCGCGCGTCGAGACGAACGCCAGGCGCCCGTCGGGCGCGAAGAACGGCGACTCGTCGCGCCCGTCGGCGAACGTCAGGCGGCGGGCGTCCTTCCCGTCGGCATCGACGCGCCAGAGGCTCGCGGTCCGTTTGGTCGCCTTCAGATCGGTGGTCGAGACCGAGTAGACGACGCTCGCGCCGTCGGGCGAGACCGCGGCCCCGGAGACGGTCTTCAGGCGGTAGAGGTCCTCGATCCGGAAGGCGCGCTTGCCGTCCGCCAGGCCGGTCCCCGGCAAAGCGAGGGCGGTGCCGAGGGTGACGGCGAGGGCGGCGTTCGTGAGCTGCATCACATTCCTCCTGACGGGCTCCCGTGGACGCGCCAGTTTACGGCTCCGCCACGGGCGGGCTTCTATACTGGATGGGCCATGCCTCCGCCTGGTCCCGTGCCGCAGCGCGTCGGGCGCTACGACGTCGTCCGCCCGATCGGGCACGGCGGCATGGGCGACGTCTACCTCGCGCGCGACCCGACGCTGGAGCGCCTCGTCGCGATCAAGGTCCTCGTCGCGGCGCTCTCCACAGACTCCACGATGCGGGCCCGCTTCATGAGCGAGGCGCGGGCGATCGCCGCGCTCAACCACCCCAACATCGTCACGATCCACGAGATCGGTCTGACCGGCGAGGCCGATCCCGACCTCCCTCCCTCGGTCCCGTACCTGGTGATGGAGCACGTGGACGGCGAGTCGCTCTTCCGCATCCTCGAGGCGCGCCGCCTGCGGATGGAGGAGGCGCTGTCTCTCGCCATCCAGGTGGTGGACGGCCTGCGGGCCGCGCACCAGCAGCGGCTCATCCACCGGGACATCAAGCCGTCGAACCTGATGGTCACGAGGGACGGCCGGGTGAAGATCCTCGACTTCGGCCTCTCCAAGCTCCTGCGCGACAACGCCGAGTCGAGCGAGGCGGCGCTGAAGCTGACGGCCGAGGGGATGATCGCGGGGACGGCGGAGTACCTCAGCCCCGAGCAGGCGCTCGGCAAGCCGGTCGACGCGCGCTCGGACCTCTTCTCGTTCGGGATCGTCCTTTTCGAGATGCTCACCGGCGAGCACCCGTTCGAGGGGAAGAGCACGACCGAGAAGATCGCCAACATCCTGACCCAGCCGAAGCGGCAGTGGCCGTCCGGCGTCCAGGTCCCGGCCACGTTCAAGGGGATCGTCGACCGCGCGCTCCAGAAGGAGCTCGACGCCCGCTACCCGAGCGCCGAGGACCTCCTCGTCGACCTCGAGACGGCCCGCCGGGAGCTGCCGTCGGGAGCGGTCTCGGTGCCGATGCTCGTGCCGCCGCTCTCGCAGGTACTGGCGGTGCCGAAGCGCCGCGCCTGGCTCGCCCCCACGGTCCTCGCCGGCGTCTTGGCGGTGGCCGTGGTGGGGCTGCTCCTCGCCCGCCGGGTGAAGCCCGTCCCCGCGGCGCCGCCCGCGCTCAAGCCCGTGCCGCTCACCACCTCGGCGGGTCTCGACGTCTTCCCGACGTTCTCGCCCGACGGCAACACCATCGCGTTCGCCTCCGACCGGACGGGGAAGTTCGAGATCTACGCGCGCCAGATGATCACGGGCGGCTCCGAGGTGGCGGTCACCGCCGACGGGGGCCAGAACCTCCAGCCCGCCTGGTCACCCGACGGGATGAGCCTGGCGTACGTCTCGAAGGACAAGGGCGGAGTCTGGGTCGTGCCGGCGCTCGGGGGCGTGGCCCGGCGTCTCACGGAGTTCGGCTCGCGTCCCGCCTGGTCGGCGGACGGCGCGTTCCTGACGTTCCAGTCGGACGGCGTCTCGGACCTGAACGCCGGCGCCTTCCCGGCGCTCCCTCCCTCCACGCTCTGGATCGTTCCCGCGGCCGGCGGAAAGCCGACCCCGGTCACCCAGCCGGGTGTCCCGCCGGGCGGGCACGGCTCGCCCGTCTTCTCCCCCGACGGCAGGAAGCTGCTCTTCGTCTCCTACGTGCGCCCGCGCTCCGAGCTCTGGACCGTGAACCGCGACGGCACCGGGGCCACGCAGGTCGGGAAGAGCCTGCCGTTCTACTTCGACCCGATCTACACGCCCGACGGCAAGGCGATCTACTTCGGCTCCGCCCCGCCGAACAGCGCGTCGGGGACGGGCAAGGGCCTCTGGAAGCTCACGCTCGACGCGGACGGCAAGCCTCAGGGGGACCCGGTCGAGGTGCTCAGCATCGGGCTTGCCAGCGTGCGGCATCTGGCGTTCTCGAAGGACGGCCGGCGGCTCGCCTACAGCGCGCTCACCACGTCGAGCAACATCTGGTCGGCGCCCGTCGGGGGAGGCTCGCCGACGCCCCTCACCACCGGCATCGCCCGCAACTCGCGCCCCGCCTTCTCGCCGGACGGCTCGCGGATCGCGTTCGGCTCGTGGCGCACGTACCAGAACAACGACATCTGGGTGATGGATGCCGACGGCGGCCACGCCCGCCAGCTGACGACCGACCCATCCTCCGACGACTTCCCGACGTGGTTCCCGACCGGGGACCGGATCGCGTTCCTCTCGACACGGCGCGGGCCGCTCGGTCTCTTCTCGATCCCGGCGGAAGGGGGCGTCGAGAAGCTCCTGGCCGACCTCGGGCCGGACGCCGAGTCGGGGCGGCTCTCGCCAGACGCGACCCGCATCGCCTACAACTCCAAGAAGGGCGGCAAGACCGTCAACGTCTGGGTCTCGAAGGCCGACGGCACGGCCGCCCGCCAGCTCACCTTCGACGAGGAGCTGATGGGCTTCCCGTGCTGGTCGCCCGACGGCAAGCTCCTCGCCGTGGAGATGAAGCGGGGCGACGACTTCCACATCGCGGTCGTGCCGAGCGAGGGCGGATCGCCCGAGCAGCTGACATTCGCCAAGGGGACCGACTGGCCGCACAGCTTCTTCGCCGACGGGGACCGCATCGTCTTCGCCGGGCAGCGGGACGGCTACTGGAACGTCTGGACCGTCTCGCGCTCGACCCGCAAGGAGACGCGGATCACGAGCTACCAGAAGATCAACATGTACGTCCGATACCCCGAGGTGTCGCCGAAGGGGGACCGGATCGTCTACGAGCACGCGGAGACGACGGGGAACGTCTGGACGGCGGAGCTTCCGAAGCCGTAGCGGCCGGAGTACGATTCCCGGGCCCGTCCGCGGGCGCCGATGAGACGCTGAAGACCCGCCTCCCGTCCGCTCCGTCCCGGTGAGCGCCCGCCATTGGCGCCGCGCTCCCGGTCTCATCAGGCGAGGTCTCCATGTTCGTACCCCTCGTGGCCGAGGGCGTCTCGGCCGTCCTTCCGGACGGCACCGTCCTCTTCGAGTCGATCGACCTCTCGCTCGGCGCCGGGCGCACCGGCCTCGTCGGCCCGAACGGCGTCGGGAAGAGCACGCTCCTCGACCTCCTCGCGGGGCGGCGCCCTCCCGCGTCCGGGAGGATCGTGAGGCGCGGCGTCGTCGCGCTCCTCGCTCAGGGCAGCACGCCGCCTCCCGGCCGGACGGCCGCGGAGGTGCTGAACCCTTCCGCCACGCCGGTCTGGCGCGTCGAGGCCGCGCTCGGACGGCTGGGCCTCGCCGGCCTCGATCTCACCCGGCCGGCGGAGACCCTCTCGGGCGGCGAGGTGACGCGCCTGCGCCTCGCCGGCCTCCTCCTCGAAGAGCCCCAGGCCGTGCTCCTGGACGAGCCGACGAACCACCTCGACGGCACGGCCCGGCGCTTCGTGCTCGACTTCGTCTCGACGTTCCGCGGCGCGCTCCTTCTGGCCACGCACGACCGCGCGCTCCTCGCCCGCGTCGACCGGATCGCGGAGCTCGGGCCTCGAGGGGTGCGTCTCTTCGGCGGGGGCTGGGACCTCTACCGTGACGCGCGGCGGGTCGAGCGCGAGGCGAAGGAGCGTGCCGTCGAGGCGGCGGGACAGAGGCTCGACGCCGC
>CAYLNK010000073.1:0-22575 GCA_964384675.1 uncultured Holophagales bacterium
GCGATCACGGTGCCCTGAAGCCGGAGGAGATTGCGGTGGTCGCCTTCCTCAAGGCGCGGCTCAGGAGGGGGCGCGGAAGGGAGTTACTGCCGCGCCGCCGGAGTGCGGAGCCCGGGCTCGCGAACGCCACGTAGCCGTCAAACGATCGCCCCCGCAACGCGCGCGGAACATCTCAAAGACAGCCGCGGTGATCGCGAGTTGATAGTCGCCGGCATAGCGCGTCGCCCTGCCGGCAACGACGCCCAGCGGTCGAGCATCGAACGCGGCACTCCCGCCGCACCGGCCGCATGACCGGTGTCCAGTCCATCCTTCATCGGGCGACGCCATCGCGCCAATCGCGTCGCGTCTTCTCGCCGCTTCGATATCTGGGGTCTCCGCGCCGAGAGAAGGCGACGCGCAGCCGGCGTTGCGGGTAGAATGACCGGGCAGGCGAAAAACCTGCATGGGGGCTTTTCCCTGATTCTCGAGCTTCGCAACCCGAGTGTCGGAGGACCTCTTACAACGCTAGAAATATCGCTCCGAACGTGACCACGTCGGCGCGACGGAATCGGGTCAAGGGCCAAGGGCGGACGGGCGAGGCGCGTGGGCGAGCGGACGATTCTGATCACCGGCTGCTCCTCGGGCATCGGACGGGCCTGCGTGGAGCGCTTCGCGGCGGAGGGATGGCGCGTCGTCGCGACGGCGCGGCGGCCGGAGTCGATCGCCGACCTCGCGTCCGCGTCCGTCACGACGCTGCCGCTCGACGTCGACGACGCCGCGTCGATCGCCCGCGGTGTGGGCGAGGCGCTCGATCGCGTCGGGCCGATCGACGTCCTCGTCAACAACGCCGGCTACGGGCAGATGGGACCGCTCCTCACGCTGACCGACGCCCAGCTGCGGGCCCAGCTGGAGACGAACGTCGTCGGCACGCTCGCGGTGACCCGCGCCGTGCTCGACGGGCCGCGGGGGATGGTCGCGCGGCGATCGGGGCGCGTGGTGATGATCAGCTCCATCGTCGCCCACGTCGCGACGCCCTTCGGCGGGCCGTACAGCGCCTCGAAGTTCGCGCTGCGCGCGCTTTCAGACGCCCTCCGGCTGGAGCTCCTCCCGTTCGGTGTCGGCGTGGTGCAGGTCGAGCCGGGCCCGATCGTCTCGCGCTTCGGCGACCACGCCGCCGAGAAGGCCGCCTCTCTGCTGCCGGCCGCCGGCTCGCCGTACGAGCCGCTCCGCCCGTTCGTCGAGAAGAGGCTGGGCGCCTCCCAGCGGAACGCGGCGCCCGCGTCCGAGGCCGCCCGCGTGGTGTGGGTCGCGGCAACGGCGTCGCGTCCACAGGCCCGCTACATGGTCACGAGCCAGGCCCGCCTGATGAAGATCGCGAAGACCCTCCTCCCCGATCGCCTCCTCGACGCGATCCTCGCCCGGGAGTTCGGGCTCGGCAAGCCGCTGCCCCGAATCTGAGCCCGACCGGGGACGGACGCCGCGTCCCCGGGGATCGTCACCGGTCTTGGCGGGATGGCCGTCGCCCCCTCCCGGTCCGTCCCGGAAGCGGACGGCTCATCCAAATCCCGGTCGCGCTCCCGGGCCCGGCTCGCTCGTCCCACGTCTACGGGTCTTCATCCCCGAATGCGGGGCACGGCCCCTAGACCCGTGGGCGGACGCGCTCCCCCGCCCCACGTTCCTGCCAAACGGCCGCCCCAGATCCATCCGTGCACGGCGCGGCCGAGGAGGTGTTGCGCGATGAGTGCCCACGACAAGACCCGGAACCGGGACGAGAGGCGATCGAGTCCCGCCGTCGGCGGAAGGACGCGCGGGGCGGTCCGTCTGCTGGCCGCTCTCGCCCTCGCGGCGAGCGCCACGGCCTGGGCCCAATCCCAGACCGGCAACCTGTACGGCAAGGTCACCGACGACGCGGGAGCGCCCCTCCCCGGCGTCAGCGTCGCGCTGACCGGCCCGGGAACCGCCCAGACGACGGTGACGAGCGCCGCCGGCGAGTACCGCTTCCTGAGCCTCGGGCCAGGGGCCTACGCCGTCACACACACGCTCTCCGGCTTCTCCTCGGTGAAGCGCGAGGGCATCGTCATCGCCGTGAACCGCAACACCGAGCTGACCATCCCGATGAAGCTCTCGTCGGTGCAGGCCGAGCTCGTCGTGACCGTCGAGAGCCCCGTCCTCGACACCAGGAAGACCCAAACCGGCGCCACGCTCACCAAGGTCGAGCTGGAGTCGATCCCGACGGCGCGCGACCCCTGGGTCGTGATGCAGTCGGTCCCCGGCGTCCTGATGGACCGGGTGAACGTGGCTGGCAACGAGAGCGGCCAGCAGTCCAACATGGTGAACAAGGGGGCCCTCGGCACACAGACGGTCTGGAACGTCGACGGCGTCAACATCACCGACATGGGCTCGCAGTCGTCGCCCGGCTACTACGACTTCGACTCCTTCGAGGAGATCCAGATCGGGACCGGCGGCAGCGACGTCTCCGTGCAGACCCCCGGCGTCCAGATGAACATGGTCACCAAGCGTGGATCGAACGAGATCCACGGCGGCGCCCGCCTCCTGGTCACCGACCAGAGGTGGCAGGCCAACAACATCTCGGACGAGCTCGCCCAGCAGCTGGTCATCACCCGAAACGTCGCGGCGACCAACCAGATCCAGAACCTGCAGGACTACGGCGCCGACGTCGGCGGGCCGGTCATCAAGGACCGTCTCTGGCTCTGGGGCTCGTACGGGCGCAACCAGATCGATCTCATCACCGCCGGTGGCGGCAGCGACAAGACGACTCTCGAGAACCTGAACGCCAAGCTGAACGCGCAGATCGTGAACGGCAACTCGGCGACCGTCTTCTTCTCGCGGGGCGACAAGCAGAAGTTCGGGCGCAACGTCGGCCCGACGCGCCCCCCCGAGACCGGGTGGAACCAGAGCGGCCCGACCTCGGTGTACAAGCTCGACGACTCCCACGTCTTCTCCCCCGACCTCTTCGCCACGGCGTTCGTCTCCTACATCGACAGCGGCTTCGGCCTCATCTCGGTCGGACGCGGGCAGGCGTACCTGGACGACAACGCCATCTGGCACAACGGCTTCTACGACGTCGCCACGGAGCGGCCGCAGACCCAGGCCTCCGGCAGCGCCTCGGGCTTCTTCCGCACCGGCGAGATCGGGCACGAGCTGAAGGTCGGCTTCTCCTACCGCAGCACGCCGATCACGTCCACGACCGCCTGGGTGCAGGGCCTCTTCGGCTGCGGCACCGACCTCTGCACCTCCGGGACCAGCGCGAACGTCACCCGGGACGGCGTGAAGAAGACGGACCAGAAGTACTACGGGGGATTCGTCTCGGACACGCTCACCCTCTCCAGCCTGACGATCAACGCCGGCCTCCGGTACGACTACCAGATCGGCAAGAACAAGGCGTTCGAGGTACCGGGCAGCCGCGTCTCGCGCGACATCGTCCCGAACAACATCCTCTCCGGAGCGGTGAGCGTCCCCGAGTACGACCCGGGCTTCCGCTGGAAGGACTTCGAGCCCCGGATCGGACTCACCTACGCCGCGGGCGCCGACAAGAAGACGCTCCTTCGGGCCAGCTACGCGCGCTTCGCCGACCAGCTGGGAGCCGTCCAGGTGAGCTACTCGAGCCTCGCGCCCGGTATCGCCGGGGCGTACTACTCGTGGAACGACGCCAACGGCAACGGCCGGGTCGACGCGGGTGAGGTCGACACGTCGGAGATCCTCAACTTCTACGGCTTCAACCCCGACTCGCCGAGCTCGGTCTCCGCGCCGCCAAACCGCGTCGACCCGAACCTGAAGGCGGTCAAGACGGACGAGGTGCTGCTGAGCCTCGAGAGAGAGGTGCTGCCGAGCCTGGCCGTCTCGCTCTCCGGCACCTACCGCCACCTCACCGATTTCGCCTGGTCGCACGCCATCGGTCTGACCCGGAACGACTACACCGAGGCCGGGCGCCTGACCGGCGTCCTCCCCGACGGCACGTCGTACGACGTGCCTTACTACGGGCTCCGCGAGGGCGTGCCGCGCCCCACCGGCCGGATCCTCGAGAACAGGCCCGACTACTCGCAGGACTACAAGGGAGTCGAGCTCCAGATCACCAAGCGATACGCCAAGGGGTGGATGGCGCGCGCCAGCGCCAGCTTCGGCGACTGGAAGCAGAACGTCGGCGCCAACGCCGTCGTCGATCCGACCAACTACATCGACCTGGATACCCTCTCACCCCTCTACCTCACTCCCGGCTTCAACTCCGACGGCGGCCAGGTCGTGCTGCCCGCCGGCGCCTCCTCGGGGGCGAAGGGCGCGGTCTACATCAACTCGAAGTGGCAGCTGAACCTGAACGCGCTCTACAGCCTGCCGCTCGGCTTCAACGTGGCGGGCAGCTTCTTCGCGCGCCAGGGATACCCGGTCCCGTACTTCCGCTCCGTCGGGCTCTCCGGCCAGCCTCCGGTCGAGGGCCTGAAGTACGTGGTCATCGGCGAGGTGGACTCGTACCGCCTGCCGACCGTCACGAACCTCGACCTGAGGCTCGAGAAGGTCCTCAAGGTCGCGAGCCTGGAGTTCACCCTCGGCGTCGACGTCTTCAACGTGCTCAACCGCAACACCGCGCTCCAGCGCCAGAACCAGCTGGAGCTGGGCCGCACCAACTTCATCCTCGAGGCGCAGACGCCCCGCGTCGTACGCTTCGGCGGACGGATCTCCTTCTAGGCATCGCCCCGCCCCGGCCGGCGCCCGCCGGCCGGGGCCTCCCTTCCCCCGGGGACACGTGCTCACGTACCGTCGTGTCATGCCGAGCCCTCCGCGCGTTAATCTCGCGCACCACATGGCACAGACGAAGACGTACGACCGGGCCTACTTCGAGAAGTGGTATCGCGATCCCGGCCATCAGGTGATCGAACGCTCGTCGGTGGCGCGAAAGGTGCGGATGGCGGTCTCGATCGCCGAGCACTTCCTGGAGCGGCCGATCGAGTCCGTGCTGGACGTCGGCTGCGGAGAAGGCCCCTGGTTCGTCCACCTCAAGGGCCTGCGGCCGGGCGTGCGGTATCTGGGGCTCGACCCGAGCGACTACGTCGTGAAGCGGTTCGGGAAGACGCGCAACATTCGCCCCGGCTCGTTCGGACAGCTCGGTGAGCTCCGGTTCGACGAGCGGTTCGACCTGATCGTCTGCTCCGACGTCCTCCACTACGTCGAGCCGAAGGAGCTGGATCGCGGCCTCTCCGGCGTCGCGGAGCTGCTGCACGGCATCGCCTTCCTCGAGGTCTTCACCACCGAGGACAACCCCGTGGGCGACCTCCACGGCTTCCTGAAGCGTCCCGCGGCCTGGTACCGCTCTCGCTTCGAGGACGCCGGGCTCCACTGGTGCGGCCCGCACTGCTACATGGGCAACGACGTGATGAGGCTCTGCTCGGCCCTCGAGATCGGCCCGTGAGCCTCGGCGCCGGCGACCGCCTCGGTACGTACGAGGTGCTGGCGCGGCTCGGCGAGGGCGGCATGGGCGAGGTGTGGCGCGCCCGGGACGGCCGGGACGGGCGCGACGTCGCCATCAAGACGCTCCGCGCCGAGCTGACCGACCGCGCGTCGCGGGAGCGGCTGCTGCGAGAGGCTCGGATCGGCGCGGGCCTCGACCACCCGAGGGTCTGTCGCGTGCTGGAGATCGGCGAGGCTCCGGACGGCTCGACCTTCATCGTGATGGAGCTCCTCGCCGGAGAGACCCTCACGGACCGGCTCCGGGGCGGGCCCATCCCGCTCGGCGCGCTGATCCCGATCGCGCTCGAGATCCTCGACGGCCTCGCCGCGCTCCACGCCATCGGCGTGGTCCACCGGGACCTGAAGCCCTCGAACGTGTTCCTCGCGCCTGGAGGCGTGAAGCTCCTCGACCTGGGGCTCGCGCGTCCGGTCTCACTCTCGGGCTCGGGCGACGACGTGGAGAAGCTCACCGTCACGGGCGCGATCGTCGGGACGCCCCGCTACATGGCGCCGGAGCAGGTGCTGGGTCAGCCCGTCGACGCGCGCACGGACCTCTTCGCGCTCGGCGCCATCCTCTTCGAGATGGCGTCGGGACGCCCGGCGTTCGGCGGGGGCGGCATGATGGGGATCCTGCACGCCGTCCTCCACCAGCAGCCGCCCGCGCTCGGCGGTTCGCTCGCGATCACCGCGCTCGACCGCGTGATCCGCTCGGCGCTCGCCAAGCAGCCCGAGGACCGGCCGGCCTCGGCGGCGGCGCTCGCCGCGGACCTGCGCCAGCTGGTCGCGCTCACCGACGTCGGCGAAGGCGTCACGGTCCGGCCGATGAGCCGCCTCGTCGTTTTGCCGTTCCGGCTGCTGCGGCCGGACCCGGACCTCGACTTCCTTCCGTTCGGCCTCGCCGACGCGCTCACCGCGGCGCTCTCCAGCCTTCCCTCGCTCGTGGTGCGCGCAAGCCTCCTCGCCGCCCGCCTCGCGGACCTCGACCCGAAGGCGATCGCGAAGGAGGCAGAGGTGGACCTCGCCCTCACCGGCACGCTCCTCTCGTCGGGCGACCAGCTCCGGGTGACGACGCAGCTCGTCGAGGTACCGGCCGGGACCGTCGTGCTCACCCACACCGTCCAGGCGACGCGGCGCGACGTCTTCCAGGTGCAGGACGAGCTGACCCAGCGGATCGTCGAGTCGCTCGCGCTGCCGCTCACCGACCGCGAGGCGCGGATGCTCCGGCGCGACGTGCCGGCCAGCCCGCTCGCGCACGAGCTCCTCCTGCGCGGCAACCAGGCGGCGGCGCAGCCGGGATCGTGGAGCGTGGCCCGCGACCTGTATCGCCGCGCCGTGGAGGAGGACCCGCGCTACGCGCCCGCCTGGGCGCGCCTCGCCCGCTGCCATTGGCGCCTCGGGAAGTTCGGCCGCGACGGGGAGGCGGAGATCGACGCGGCGGAGGAGGCGCTCCGCAGGGCGCTCGACCTGAACCCGGACCTGCCGATGGCCCATCACCTGGCCGCGAACATGGAGCTGGCGCTGGGGCGCTCCCTGGGCGCGCTCCGCCGGCTGCTCTCCCGGGCGCGGAGCGGGCAGCAGGACCCCGAGCTCTTCGCCGGGCTGGTGGCCGTCTGCCGCTTCTGCGGCCTCCTCGACGAGTCCCTGGCGGCCCACGCGGAGGCGCGGCGGCTCGACCCGCAGATCGTCACGAGCCTCTGCCATACGCTCTTCATGAGGGGGGACTTCGAGCGCGCGTTCGCCACCGGCGACTCGCTGGGTTTCCTGGACGCGCTGGCGCTTTCCGCGATGGGCCGCGAGGCGGAGGCCCTGGGCCGTCTGGCGCTGGACGAGGCGAGCTTCCAGCCGATGATGGTGGCGTGGCGCGGCGCGCTCCGGGCCGCCCTCGAGGGGCGTCGGGACGACGTGGTCCGGGTGGTGGCGGAGCTGGTCGAGTCGTTCCGGGACCCCGAGGCGCACTTCTACGGCGCCCGCCTGCTGGCCCGGGTCGGGGAGACGGACCGGGCGCTCGACGTCCTGGAGCGAGTCGTCGGGACCGGCTTCGTCTGCGAGCCGATCTTCCGGAGCGACCCGTGGCTCGACCCGCTCCGCGACGCCCACCGCTTCGAGGCGGTCCTCGCCGACGCCGACGCGGGCCGGCGCCGCGCGGCGGCCGTCTTCGAGGAGGAGGGAGGCCCCCGCCTCCTGGGTCTCCACGCCGTCAACGCCCCCACCTACATCCTGGGATCCGCTCCCGAAGAATAGGGGTCGACCCGAAGACTTGGGGTCAGGTCCCGATTTTCAACTATGGGCGACCGGAAGAGCGTCGGCCGTGGATCGCTGTTAACGATTCGCCCTACCGGTCGTTACCATGATGTGACGCTCAAAGAGGCCCCCCTGGATCAAGCCCCCCCTCCGCCCACCCGGGAAGCGCTGGAGCGGCTCTTCCTCGAGCACCATGCCGTCGTCTACCGGGCCGCCTACCGGCTGACCGGGAGCGCCATGGATGCCGAGGACGTCCTCCAGATCGTCTTCCTGCGCCTGACGACCCGCGAGACGCTCCCCTCGCTCGGCGACCGCCCGGAGGCGTACCTCCGCCGCGCGGCCGTCAACGCGGCGCTGGACCTGGTTCGCGCCCGCTCCCGCACCGCCCCGATCGACGGGCAGGATCCGGTGGACGCCTCCCCGTCGCCGCAGGGCGAGTCGGAGGGCCGGGAGCTGAAGCGGCGCCTCCGGCAGGCCCTCGCGAACCTCTCGCCGAAGGCCGCCGAGCTCTTCTCGATGAAGTACCTCGAAGGGATGGACAACCGGGAGATCGCCCGGATCACCGGGACCTCCCCCGGCGTCATCGCCGTCCTCCTCTTCCGGGCGCGCGCCCGCCTGCGCCTGCAGCTCGAAGACCTCCTCGACCCCGCCACGAACCCGATGGGAGCCACGCGATGAGCCAGAACGACGACCTCAAGACCAACCTGGATCGCGCCGTCGACGCCCTCCGCCGCGAGGAGCCCGATCCGGCCACCCTCGATGCCGCCCGCGACCGCGTGCTGACGACGCTTCGCGCCCAGACGTCCGGCGCCGTGGAGCCGGCCGAGATCGCCCGCATCGAGGGGTGCGCCGACTTCCAGACCCTGATCCCCGCGTACCTGGCCGGAAAGCTGTCGCCGTCGCGCCGGCTCCTCCTCGAGGACCACACGCGGAGCTGCCTGACGTGCCGGCGCGCCTTCAAGGCGGCCAAGAACGGCACGCTCGGCACGCCCGCCGCGGCTCCCGCCTCCGCGCGGGTCCAGGCCGCTCCGTCCCGCTTCAACCCGCTCTGGGCGATCGCCGCCGCGCTCGTCCTCGCCGCCGGCGTGGCCGCCTGGTCCGTCTGGCAGCGCGCCTCGAACGGCGAGATCGCCCAGATCGAGTCGATCGACGGCACGCTCATGACCGTCATGCCGCAGCCCGCCTCCGTCTCGGCCGGGGCGTCCCTGGCGGCGAAGCACGGCGTCCGCACCGCCAAGGGCGGGCGCGCCCGGATCCGCCTGGCGGACGGGACGCGGATCGAGATGGCCGAGCGCTCCGAGCTGTCGCTCGAGAAGGACCTCGACGGCCTCAACGTGCGGCTCGCCCGCGGCCAGGTGATCGTCCAGGCCGCCAAGCAGAGGAACGGACACCTCTACGTGACGACGCCCGACTGCCGGATCTCGGTGGTCGGGACGGTCTTCGCCGTGAACCACGGGATCAAGGGCTCGCGCGTCTCCGTCCTGGAGGGCGAGGTCCACGTCGCCGGCGGCACGGCCAAGCCGGTGCTCCACCGCGGCGACCAGACCGCCACCTCCGACCGCGTCGAACGCGTCCGGCTGGAGGACGAGGTCGCCTGGAGCCAGGACTTCGCCAAGCACCTCGCCACGCTGGGCGAGCTCGCCGAGCTGAAGAAGGCGATCGACGCCGCGCTGCCGTCCGGCGTGCGGACGTCGAGCCGCCTCCTCGACCACGTGCCGGCCGGCACGGTGCTGTACGTCGCCGTCCCGAACCTCGCGGCCAGCGCCGCCGAGGTGTCGCGCATCCTGGAGGAGCGCGCCGCGCAGAGCCCGGTGATGGCGGCGTGGTGGAGCGAGGCGATGGCGAAGGGGAACGCCGCCACGTTCCGCGAGGCGATGGCGAAGGTCCAGGCGTTCGGCGACCAGCTGGGCGACGAGCTGGTCTTCACGATGGGTGTGGCGGGCGTCGGCACCGAGCACGCGGCCGGAGCGCCCGTCTTCCTCGCCGAGGCGAAGCGCCCGGCCGACCTGAAGGCCCTGGTCGCGACGGAGCTCGCCCGCCTCTCGGAGAAGGTCTCCGAGTCGTCGAGCCACGGCAAGGACGGAATGAAGGTCCGCCTGGTCGAGAGCGTCCCCGCGGGCTCGACGGGACACGAGCTTCTCCTCCACGTCACCAACGGCGTGCTCGTCGCGTCCACCGACGCCGCGGCGCTCGGCGCGGCGGTCGACGGCCTCGACGGAAAGCCCAGCGCCTTCGTCGGGACGCCGTTCCACGGACAGCTCGAAGAGGCGTATCGCGGCGGCGTGGAGTCCCTGTTCGGGCTCGACGGGCGCTCGCTCGTCGCCTGGGCCGAGAGGAAGGAAGCCAGCCATCCCGAGCGCCTGGAGAGCTGGCGCCGGCTGGGGCTCCTGGACGTCGACACCATCATCGGCGCCCGGCGCACCGAGAACGGCCAGGCCGACAACAGGCTCGCGCTCTCGTTCCACGAGGAACGGCGAGGCCTGGCGTCGTGGCTGGCGGCCCCGGCGCCGATGGGCAGCCTCGACTTCGTCTCCGGCGAGGCCGCCGTCGCCGCGGCGTTCGCGGTGAAGGAGCCGGCGAAGCTCCTGGACGACGTCTTCTCGGCGATCGAGGCGACGCAGCCCGACTTCCGCGAGAAGCTGGCGACGTTCGAGAGCGAGCAGGGGCTCGACGTGCGGCGCGACCTGGCCGAGCCGCTGGGCGGCGAGATCGCGTTCGCCCTGGACGGCCCGGTCCTGCCGACGCCGGCGTGGAAGCTGGTCGTCGAGGTTTACGACGTCGAGCGGCTGATGGCGACGGTGAGCAAGCTCGTCGAGCGGCTCGACCGCCAGTCGCGCGCCGCCGGCAAGGCGGGCTGGAGCGTCACCCGCACGGAGAACGGCGGACGGACCGTCTACGGGATCGGTTGGACGGGGAGCGATCCGCTCGTCGTCGCCACGTTCGTGGACGGCTACCTGATCGCCGCCCCGAAGGCCGCGCTCCTCGACCGGGCGATCCAGATCCGCTCGGCCGGGGCCAGCCTGAAGGGCTCGCCCAAGTTCGCCTCCCTCCTCCCGCGCGACGCCCAGGTCAACTTCTCGGCCGTCGTCTACCAGGACCTCGGCAGCCTGGTGGGGCCGCTCGCCAACCAGCTGGTGGCGGTGCAGGGAGCCCTGAACGCCGAGCAGAAGGCGGCGGTCGCGTCGATCGCCGAGCACGCCCAGGCCTCTCTCGGCTACGCTTACGGGGAGAAGGACCGCATCGTGATGGCGAGCCATGGCCCCTCGGGGCTCTTCGGGATCGACCTGTCGACGCTCGTGGCGGCGACGGGAATCTCCCGGCACGGAGCCGCGCCCGCCCGATGAGCGTCATCGAGCTCGAGAAGCTCAGCGTTTCCCTGGGCCGGCGACCGATCCTGAAGGAGCTTTCGGGGTCGTTCGCCGGCCGCTCCATCGGCCTCCTGGGGCCGAACGGCGCGGGCAAGACGACCCTCCTCCACACGCTCCTCGGCTTCCACCCGCCGACCGCCGGACGCGCCAGCCTCTTCGGCAAGGACGTCCATCGCGACGCCCACGACGTCAAGGCTCTCGTCGGCTACATGCCGGAGAACGACTCCTTCATCGCCGGGATGAGCGGCATCCGCTTCGTGACCCTGATGGCCGAGCTGTCGGGGCTCCCGCCGTCGCAGGCGCTGGAGCGCGCTCACGAGGCGCTCTTCTTCGTGGGGCTCGGCGAGGCGCGCTACCGGGGCGTCGAGACGTACTCGCTGGGGATGAAGCAGGCCGTCAAGTTCGCGCAGGCGATCGTGCACGGCCCGCGGCTCCTCTTCCTGGACGAGCCGACCAACGGGCTCGACCCGCCGGCGCGGCAGCGGATGATCCGGCTGATCACCGAGATCGTGGCCACGGGCCAGGTCCACGTCGTCCTCTCGTCGCACCTCCTCCACGACGTCGAGGAGTGCTGCGAGGAGGTCATCGTGCTGAAGGACGGCCGCATCGTCGTCGCCTGCGACCTCGAGGAGGAGCGGCGCACGAACAAGAAGTTCCTGGAGCTGGAAGCCACGGGCGACGCGACGGCGTTCCTGACGGCCCTCGCCGCGGTGGGGTGCGAGTGCGCGCCGGGCCGCCGCGGCCGGCACAAGGTGGTCCTGCCCGAGTCGCTGGAGATCCGGGACGTCTACCGCATCGCCGCCGAGCGGGGCGCGCAGATCCACCACCTGACCTACAAGCGCGACTCGCTCGAGGACATCTTCCTCAAGGCGATGGAAGAAGCCGCCTGATGGCCGTCTTCGACCGGAGCTACCGGCCCTATGCGGGGCCTGTCTCGCCGCGCTGGAGCCGGGTGCTGGCGATCCCGCGCTTCGCGTACCGGGACGTCTTCAAGTCCCGCCTCTTCACGTCGCTCTTCACCGGCTGCTTCGGCTACCCGCTGGTCGCCGCCGCGGTGATCTACATCCGGAACAACGTGACCGCGCTCGACAAGCTGGGGCTCGAGCCGAGCAAGCTCTTCGCCATCGACGCCCCGTTCTTCCTCATCTTCCTGACGGTGCAGGCGGCGTTCGGCTTCGCGCTCGCCATGATCATGGGACCGGCGCTCGTCTCCCCCGACCTCGTGAACGGCGCCCTCCCGCTCTACCTGTCGCGCCCGATCTCGAGGGCGGAGTACGTGCTCGGGAAGTTCGCGGTGCTCGGCCTCCTCATCTCGCTGGCGACGTGGGTGCCGGGCGTCCTCCTCTTCCTCCTGCAGGCCTCCCTCTCGAACGAGCCGTGGGCGTTCGAGCACCTGCGGCTCCTCGCGGCCGTCGTGGGCGGGGCGCTCCTCTACATCGCGGTGATCTCGCTGTTCGCGCTCGCCGTCTCGGCGTGGGTCAAGTCGAAGCCCGTCTCGCGAGGCATCTTCCTGGCCGCGCTCGCCATCCCGTCCGGCGTCGGCGAGAACCTGAACCACAACCTCCATACGAAGTGGGGCCACCTGCTCCAGCCGACCGTCGTCTTCCGGAGCATCTGGGCGTCCTTCCTGGGCGCCCGCTCGCCGTCGCCGCTGCCGGTCGAGGCGTTCCTGGCGGTGGTCGCCGCCATCGTGGCGCTCTCCCTCGTCCTCCTCTGGCGGAAGCTGAAGGCGTACGAGGTCGTGCGATGACGGCCGCCGCGATCGTCTTCGAGGACGTCTCGAAGTTCTACGGCGAGGTGCTGGGCGTCAACCGCGTCACCCTGTCGATCCCCCCCGGCATCACCAGCCTGGTGGGACCGAACGGCTCCGGGAAGTCGACGCTCATGAACCTCGCGACCGGCCTCCTCCGGCCGACGCGCGGCTCGGTGAACGTGAGGGGCGTGACGGTGGACCACCCCGAGGAGCTGTTCCGGCTCGTCGGCTACTGCACGTCGTTCGACTCGTTCGCCAAGGGCCTGACCGCGATGGAGCTCCTCGACGGAGCGCTCCGGCTGCACGGCCACGGGGCCCGGCGGGCCCGGGAGCTGGCCGAGCAGGCGCTCGCGAAGGTCGGCCTGGCGCGGGACGCCTGGACGCGGAAGATCGCCGCCTACAGCAAGGGGATGCGCCAGCGGACGCGCCTGGCCCACGCGCTCGCCCACGACCCGCCCGTCCTCCTCCTGGACGAGCCGCTCAACGGCCTCGACCCGATGGCGCGCGCCGAGACGCTCGCGATGTTCCGGGAGTGGGGCGAGGCGGGGCGCCACGTCCTCCTCTCCAGCCACATCCTCCACGAGGTGGAGCAGGTCTCCGACCAGGTGATCCTCCTGAAGGGCGGCTACGTGGTCGCGGAAGGAAGCATCCACGGCGTGCGCACGGAGGTCGAAGCCAAGCCGCTCCAGATCCTGGTGCGCTGCGACCGTCCCTCGCTCGTCGGGGCGCGGGCGCTCGAGACCGCCGGCGCCCTGGAAGTGACGCTCGACGAGGACGGCCGCGGCCTGGTCCTGCGCACCAAGGACGTCGACGCGTTCCACCGCCTCCTGGGGCGCCTGGTCGTCGACGACGGCCTCGCGGTGGAGAGAGTGGCCGTGGCCGACGACGACGTGCAGGCCGTCTACCGCTACCTGATCGAGGGAGAGGGCGAGGCGCGATGAACCGGAGCGTGACGAGGACGACGGGACAGGACCTCGTCCCCAGCCTCCCGCAGGCCCTCGCGGTGATGAGCGTCGACCTCCGGCGCTTCCTCTTCTCGCGGCGCGTGGTGCCGTACCTCTTCCTCGCGCTCCTGCCGTCGGCGCTCCTCGGCACGGTGGCGACGATCTCCGAGAAGGCCCTCCCGGCGAGCCGGATCCCGGCGCTCTTCGCCGAGATGTTCCACGGCATGATGCTGCAGGGGACGCTCTTCTTCGCGCTGGCCGCGGCGTTCTCCGGCCTCTTCCGGAACGAGATCCAGGAGAAGAGCCTCCACTTCCTCTTCCTCTCGCCCGTGCGCCGCCCGTCGATGGTGCTCGGGAAGTACCTGGCCGGCCTCGCCGGCATGGGCCTCCTGTTCGGCGCCAGCGTCTTCCTGGCGGCGCTGGTGCTCCAGCTCACCCGCCACGGCGCTCCCCCGCTCGCGAGCCTCCTCGCCTACCTGCTCATCACGCTCCTCGCCTGCGTCGCGTACGGCGGCGTCTTCCTGGCCCTCGGTCTCGTCGCGAAGAGCCCGGCCATCCCCGCGATCGTGGTCTGGGCGCTCGAACGGTTCAGCTTCTTCTTTCCGCTCGCCCTGAAGCGCTGCACGGTGACGTATTACCTCGGCTCGCTCGCGCCGTACCCGGTGGAGCTGGGGCCGCTGGCCGTCATCTCCGATCCGGCCTCGATCCCGCTCGCGATCGTGGCGCCGATCGTCCTCGGTCTGGTCGGCTGCGCGGTCGGGGCGGTGGCCCTCCGGCGGATCGAGGTCAAGTACGGGGTGGAGTGACGGGCGACGGGAACCGCCCACCTATCATCGACGGATGCCCTGCCGTCGCCTGACCCGTCGCACGCTCCTCCGCTCCTCGCTCGCCTCCGCCGCGCTCGCCCCGCTCGCGCCCGGCCTCATTCGCGCCGACGGCTCGCGCCCGTCCGTGGAATGGGGCGCCGCGATCGGCGACGTCACCGGCGACCGCGCGCTCCTCTGGAGCCGCACCGACAGGCCGGCGCGGCTCGTCGCGCACTGGTCGGCGTCGGGGTCGCTGTCGAACGCGCATCGCGTGGAGGGCCCGGTCGCCACCGCCGCCACGGACTTCACCGCGCGGCTGGACCTCTCCGACCTCCCCCCCGGGCAGGACGTCACCTACCGCCTCGTCTTCGAGGACCTCGCCGACCGATCGCTTTCGAGCCTTCCCGTCGACGGCCGCTTCCGCACCATGCCGGCCGCCCGCCGCGACGTCCTCTTCGGCTGGTCCGCCGACACGGTCGGCCAGGGCTGGGGGATCGACGAGGCGCGTGGTGGCATGAAGGTGTACGAGTCGATGCGGGCGCAGGGGCTCGACTTCTTCGTCCACTGCGGCGACACGATCTACGCCGACGATCCGCTCGTCCCGGAGCGCACGCTCGACGACGGGACGATCTGGAGGAACCTGATCACGCCGGCGAAGTCGAAGGTGGCCGAGACGCTGGAGGAGTTCCGCGGCTGCCACCGGTACAACCTCCTCGACGCCAACCTGCGCCGCTTCCTCGCCGAGGTGCCGCAGGTCGTCCTGTGGGACGACCACGAGGTGAAGAACAACTGGTGGCCGGGGCAGATGCTGACGGACGAGCGGTACACCGTCCGCGACGCGTCGCTCCTGGCCGCACGCTCGAAGCAGGCGTTCCTCGATTACCAGCCGGTGCGCCCGTCGCGGGAGGATCCGCGCCGGATCTACAGATCGATCCCGTACGGGCCGTCGCTCGAGGTCTTCGCCCTCGACCTGCGGAGCGAGCGAGGACCCAACACGACGGGAAAAGAGCCGAAGCAGACGGCTCTCCTGGGCGCCCGGCAGCTCTCCTGGCTGAAGTCGGCGCTCACGCGCTCGAAGGCGACCTGGAAGGTGGTCGCGATCGACCAGCCGATCGGCCTCCTGGTGCCGGACGGCCCGAGGTTCGACTCGTACGCCAACGGGGACCCCAGCGCGCCGCTCGGACGCGAGCTGGAGATGGCGGACCTCCTCGCGCACCTGAAGAAGCGCCGCGTGAGGAACGTCGTCTTCGTCACCGGCGACGTCCACTACGCGGCCGCGCACCGGTACGACCCGGAGCGGGCCGCCTGGAAGGGCTTCGACCCGTTCTGGGAGTTCGTCGCCGGCCCGCTCCACGCCGGGACGTTCGGCCCGAACGCGCTCGACGACACCTTCGGCCCGGAGGTGAAGTTCTGCGCGGTGCCGTCAGGCCTGAAGCCCAACCGACCGCCGAGCGAGGGCCTCCAGTTCTTCGGGACGGTGCGGATCGACGGGAAGACCGAGGCGTTGACCGTCAGGCTCCACGACCGGGAGGGGAAGGTGCTGTACTCGGTCGATCTGGCGCCGGCATGAGGGCCGACGTCCCGAGAAGCGTCCTCGACGTGTAAAAGGCGTAGCGACAGCCCTCCGTTCATCGAATCGAATCCCGGGTGACGCCGCCGGGTCCGGGGCTGATGACGATCGTCCGGCCGGGCGATACCGGCCGCAGGCGATCCGACATCCGGACCACCTCGAACGTCTTCTGCAGGTCCTCCTGCGACTGGCTGAAATGTGCCCAGCCGGCGTGGTGCACCGGGACGATCGCGGCGCGCGGGAAGGCCGCCGCCGCCTCCACCGCGTCGTTCGTGTCCATCGACAGGCGGAACGGCCCGCGCGTCCGCGCGGCTCCGGCGAAGAGGAGGACGGCCGCCGGGTGGAACCGCCGGGCCACCTCGGCAGTCCCCTCGTACCAGACGGTGTCGCCGGTGACGTAGACGAGGTCGCACGGCGGATCGACCGACGAGACCACGAAGCCGACGACGTCCCCGAGCAGAGGCTCGATCCCGGGCGGGCCGTGGCGGGCAGGAGTCGCGGTGACCACGAGGCGCGATCCGCTCCCGGTCACGAGCTCGCGCGACTGCCAGGGCGCCATCCCGATCGACGGGCCACCCAGCCGTTCGGCCCCGGCCCTCGTCGTCAGCGTGGGCAGCTGCGCGGTCAGCGCCCGCCCGGCCGGGTCGAGGTTGTCGGGGTGCTGGTCGTGGCTGAGGAGGACGACGTCGATCCGGCCGAGCTCCTCGACGGGGATGGACGGGCCCTCGGTCTTCTGCAGGGTGACGGAGCCGGACCGGTAGGGGCCCGGGACGTCGAACGTCGGGTCGGTCAGGAACCTCATCCCGGCGATCTCGATCGTCGCGGTCGGACCTCCGACGTACCGGATCACCACCGCAGGCGGGGCGGGCGGGGTGGGAGGGGGGAAGGGCATGGCGTACTCCTTTCCCCCAATCTGGCCTTGCACCGGCCCGGCGCCAAGTGGCAGGATTGACATAATCAATGTCAAAGCAGACAAATCCCTGCGCGGTCGCCATCCTCCTCCACGAGAACGTCTCGATCGGCATCGCCCTCCTGATGCGGGACGTCCTCCGGCGTACGAATCAGCTCGTGGGGCGGGAGCGCTTCACGGTCGCGCTCGTCGGGAGGCCCGGGCTGGGGACGGTCCGCGACGGGCCGGTCTCGGTGAGGGTCTCGCGGCCCGCCGGCCCGATCGACCATCTGCTCGTGTCGCCCCTGGCCCCCGGGCGCGATCCGTTCGTCCCGCGACCCGGCGAGTGGCGCGTCCTCACCCGCGCCCACGAGCGCGGGTCGACGATCCACGCCGCCTGCCTCGGATCGATCGTCGTGGCGGGAGCTGGTCTCCTCGACGGGCAGGAGGCCACGACGCACTGGGCCTGGGCGGCGCGGGCGCGGGACCGCTTTCCCGCCGTGCGCTGGGATGCCAGCCGGATGCTCTGCGACTCCGGGCGGATCGTGACGTCCGGCGGGTTCCTGGCGGCGGTGGACCTCGCCCTCTCGCTGGTCGAGCGGGTCACGTCGCGATCCGTCTCGCGCGAGGTGGGGCGGCTCCTCCTCGCCGACTCGATCCGCCAGCACCAGTCCGTCTACGCGACGACGCTCGTCTCGGCGCGCGTCGACGACCCGCGGATGCGGCGGCTCGAGAGCTGGATGGACGGCCACCTCTCGTCGGCCCCGACGGCCGGGGAGATGGCCGGCGTCTGCGGCCTCGGCCCGAGGACGTTCCATCGCGCCTTCGTGAAGGCGTTCGGCCTCACGCCGAGGAAGCTCCTGCAGCGGAAGCGTGTGGAGAAGGTGCGTCAGCTCCTCCGCGACGCGGACGTGAGCGTGGAAAAGGCGGTCGCCGCCGTCGGGGTCAGCGACGTCCCGTCGTTCCGGAAGGTGTTCCAGCGGGAGCTGGGGCTCTCACCGGCGGAGTACCGCAGGCGCCTCCGCGCGGAGTGAGGAGAGGCGGGTCTACCGCCCCGCCACCTTCACCGGGACGGCCCGCAGCGCGTTCTGTCCCTTCCGGCTGAAGTCGATCGACGCCGCCAGGATCCGGAGCGACTCCCCGGGCGCGTGGAACCCGGTGGAATTCTCGGCCTCGACGAAGTCGAGGAAGAACTGGGCCTTCCGCTGGAAGTCCCGCGCGGCCGCGAGGTCGGCATCGGCGGCACCCTTCTCCTTCTCGGCCTTCAGCTGGGCGATCAGGTCCATCAGCGCGTCCATCGCCACGTTCCGCGTCGAGAAGAAGCGGGTCTGGATCTGCTCCGCCCGGGCCTTCAGCTCCTCCTCGCTCCAGCGATGGCAGGTCTGACACGCCTTGTTGACGTTCAGGAGCGGGCTCCGCACGTGGTGGTCCGAGATCTTCATGGCACCCGTGCGCTCGTACGGCATGTGGCAATCGGCGCAGGCGACGCCCGAGCGCGCGTGGATCCCCTGGTTCCAGAGCTCGAACTCCGGGTGCTGGGCCTTGAGCACAGGCGCGCCGGTCTCGGCGTGGGTCCAGTCCTTGAACCCGGCCTCGTCGTAGTACGCGAGGATGTCGTCGACCTTGAGCCCTTTGGCCCACGGGTAGACCAGGCGCTTCTCCGGTCCCTTGAAGTAGTACTCGACGTGGCACTGTCCGCAGACGTACGTGCGCATCTCCTGTCGCGTCGCCATCGTGTTCGGGTCGTAGTCCTTGATCCCTTGCGCGGCCTTGAGGGCGCGGATCCCCTCCAGGAAGCCGGGCCGCGTGACGCGCAGCTGCATCGTCGTCGGCTCGTGGCAGTCGATGCAGCTCACCGGGTGCGCCACCAGCTTGCGCGCCTCGGTGTACGGCATCTGGTTCATCTTCTCGAAGCCCTTGATCAGGTCCCCGTCGCCGAGCTTCTTGTACGGCAGGTAGACCGAGGCGTGACAGTGCATGCAGGTGCCCGGCTGCTTGACCACGACCTGGCGCTCGGTGAACGTCTGGTCGTCCAGCATGTAGGCGTGGCCGCGCTCCTCGCGGAAGTCCTTCGAGAAGGCGTAGCCGGCCCACATCGTCTTGAGGCGAGGGTCCTCCTCGAGCTTCGACTGGGCCACGACCAGGCGGGGATCGGCGCTGGTCGGGTTGTGCGGGAGCGCCTCGCTTCCGCCGAACCGGGTGCGCACCTGGTCGACGGTGCGCCGGTAGCCGTCGAGCTGCATCGGGAAGTTCTTCCCCCAGACGGCCGGGTCCTCGATCGTGTCGTTCAGCTCGACGACCTTGAAGAACGGGTTCTTGGCCTCGTCCTTCCTCTGGGTCACGCTGACCAGGAGACCCGCGGCGCCCGCGCCGACGAGGGCGGCGACGAGGGCGGTGACGACGAACGATCGGCTGGAGCTGCTCATCCTGCTGTCCTCCGGCTCTCGTGGATCAATGGAGGTGTCCGACCGAGCGGTGGCAGGAGACGCACGACAGGGCCTCTCCCTCACGCGGCGCGCGATCGATGGCGTGCACGACGTCGGCGTGGCACTTGCGACAGGCCAGCTCGGTCACGCGGCGGCTGACGGGCGTGATCTGGATCGGGTCCGGGAAGCGGCCCGTCGTGAAGTAGAAGGAATGCCAGAAGCCGTTGCGGGCCTTGGTCATGTACTTGGGAACGAGCCCGGGCGGCGTGTGACAGTCGTTGCACGTCGCGACCGAGCGATGGCTCGACTTGACCCAGCCGTCCATCTGCTCGTTCATCACGTGGCAGTTGGCGCACGCCTTCGGGTCGTTGGTGAGATACGAGTAGCCCTTCGCGTAAACGAACGTGTAGAGGCCCATCCCGATGGCGAAGCCGACGATCGCGCCGATCCCGGCCTGGCCGATCGTGACCGCTCTCATGCGAGCTGGAACGCTTCCTTCAGGGCCTCGCGGTGGGCGGCCAGCGTCTTCTCCAGCTCCTTCGGGCCGTGCACCGTGGAGAGGAACATCGCCTCGAACTGCGCGGGCGCGATGAAGACGCCCCGCTTCAGCAGCCCGTGGAAGTAGCGCCTGAACGCTTCCAGGTCCGACCGCTTCGCCCCGTCGAAGTCCTCGACCGGCCCGCCGCAGAAGAACGTGGTCAGGATCGAGCCGATCCGGTTGATCGTCATCCGTTCCGCGACGCCCAGCTCCTGGGCCACCTTCCGGAGACCCTTCTCCAGGGCGGCGCCGGACTTCTCGAGCTTCGCATAGACGGCCGGGGTGAGGCTGTCGAGCATCACCTTGCCGGCCTCCATGGCGAGCGGGTTGCCCGAGAGCGTGCCCGCCTGGTAGACGGGACCGTCCGGCGCGACGAGCTTCATCAGCTCCTCTTTGCCTCCGTACGCGCCCACCGGGAGGCCGCCGCCGATGATCTTGCCGAGGCACGTCAGGTCGGGCGTCACGCCGTAGATCTCCTGCGCCCCACCCTTCGCCAGCCGGAAGCCGCTGATCACTTCATCGAACAGCAGCAAGGCGCCATTCGCGTCGGCGATCTCCCGCAGGCCCTCCAGGAAGCCGGGCTTCGGCAGGACGACACCCATGTTGGCCGCCACCGGCTCCACGGCGATCACGGCGATCCGGTCCTGGAACGCGGCGAACAGGTCGCGGACCGAGGCCAGGTCGTTGTAGCGGGCGGTCAGCGTCATCCCCGCGAGCGCGGACGGGACGCCGGGCGAGCCGGGGATCCCGAGCGTGGCGAGACCCGAGCCGGCCGACACGAGGAACGAGTCGGCGTGTCCGTGGTAGCAGCCGGAGAACTTCAGGACGAGGTCGCGGCCGGTGGCCGCGCGCGCCAGGCGCACCGCGCTCATCGTCGCCTCGGTGCCCGACGAGACGAAGCGCACCTTCTCCATCGATGGGACGGCGCGCGTCACCCGCTCGGCCAGCTCCACCTCGCCGCGGCAGGGGGCGCCGTAGGAGGTTCCGCGCGGCAGCGCGCGCCGCACCGCGGCGAGGACGCGCGACGGCGAATGACCGAAGATCAGGGGCCCGTACGACATCACGTAGTCGACGTACCGGTTGCCGTCGGCGTCGATGATCAGCGGGCCGCGCCCCTTCTTCACGTAGAACGGGCTGCCGCCGACCGAGGCGAAGGAGCGGACCGGGGAGCTGACGCCGCCCGGCATCCGCTTCTTCGCTCGGGCGAAGAGGGCATCGGACTGGGTGGTGCGGCGGACGCGCTTCCGCGGCGCCTTCCTCTCGCCGCCCTTCACGACAGCCACTCCGCCGCCTCGCGGGCGTGGTACGTGAGGATCAGGTCCGCCCCGGCCCGTTTCATCGAGGTGAGGACCTCGAGCGTCACACGCTTGCCGTCGATCCAGCCGTTGGCGGCGGCCGCCTTCACCATCGCGTACTCCCCGGAGACGTTGTAGGTCGCGACCGGCACGTTCGTGGCCTCCTTCACGGCGCGCACCACGTCGAGGTACGAGAGCGCCGGCTTCACCATGACGAGATCGGCCCCCTCCTCGACGTCGGAGAGGACCTCCTTCACCGCCTCGCGTACGTTGGCGGGGTCCATCTGGTACGCGCGCCGGTCCCCGAACGACGGGGTCGACTCGGCGGCGTCGCGGAACGGCCCGTAGAAGCCGGACGCGTACTTGGCCGCGTACGAGAGGATCGGCACCTGCGTGAAGCCGTCGCGGTCGAGGGCCGCGCGGAGCGCCGCGATCCGCCCGTCCATCATGTCGGACGGAGCGACCACGTCGGCCCCGGCGCGCGCGTGCGCCGCCGCCTCGGCCGCGAGGATCGCGAGCGTCGGGTCGTTGTCGACGGTCTCGCCGGCGAGGAGGCCGCAGTGCCCGTGGTCGGTGTACTCGCAGAGGCAGACGTCGGTCATCACCACGGTCTTCGGGCTCTCCGCTTTGATCGCGCGGACGGCCCGGCAGACGGGACCTTCCGGGTCGGCCGAGGAGGTGCCCCGCGCGTCCTTCGTCTCCGGGATCCCGAACAGGATCACCGACTTCACGCCGAGCGCGAAGAGCGCGGCGGTGTCGCGCGCCGCGAGGTCGGGCGAGACGCGGTCGACGCCCGGCATCGACGGGACGGGCTGCCGCACCCCTTCGCCGGGCACGACGAAGAGCGGCGCGATGAAGTCGGCCGGGTCGAGCGAGGTCTCCCGGACCATGTCCCGGAGCGACTCGGTCAGGCGGAGGCGGCGGTAGCGGTGGATCGGAAAGCTCATCTCTTCGATTCTCCCGCGCGCTCCATCAGGAGCGCGAGCAGGTCGGGAATGCGGGGGCGGGTCGGGACGACGGGAGCCGGAAGGCCGCGGTCGATCGCGAGGCGGGCGGTCTCGGGACCTAGAACGCCCCAGACGGCGGGCGGCGGCGGTGCGGGAAGTGCGGCGAGGAGGGCGTCGAGCGCGGCGATGGACGTGACCGCGATGCCGTCGAAGCCGCCCGCGGAAAGGCGCGCGAGGACGTCCGCGTCGAGACGTGTCAGCGGCCGCTTCTCGTAGACCACGGGCGACGTCACGGCCGCGCCGCGCGCCGCGAGGGCGGCCTGGGGCTCGGTCGCGGCATCGGAGCCGCGCGGCCAGAG
>CAYLNK010000074.1:0-22552 GCA_964384675.1 uncultured Holophagales bacterium
ACTCGCGGTCGGCGGCGGCGAGGCGGCTCGAGGCGTCGAGCGCCGTCCGGTCGCCCGGGGAGAGCTCCGGCGTGGGGCGGGACGGAGCTGCCGGCTCCGGAGGGGCAGGCACGCGCCGGCCCTCCTCCTTGACCTTCAGGCCCGCCGGAAGCGTCACGCTCCAGCCGACCCGCTCCACGGCCTCCTCGGGCCCGGCCGACGGCAGGGTCAGCTTCTGGCCCGGCGCCGGTGGCGCGACCCTTCCCGAGAGGAGCAGCTCGATCCGCGTGCGGCCGGTGTCGGCGCCGATCGGCACCTCGACGCGGTCCGGCGCCAGCTGCGAGACGGCGACCGGGGCGCCGTCGGCGCGCGCGGCCAGTACCGTCGTGCCCGCCGGGATCCGGAAGCGGAGCGAGGAGCGGCCGCGCGAGCGGACGTCGGTGACGAGGCGCGTGCGCGTCTCGCCCGAGTCGCCCACGAAGACCTGCAGCGAGACGCGCGCGAGGGCCGAGGCGACCGCCAGCGAGCGGAGCCGCTTCAGCGACAGGGCGAGCGGGCGCGGCGCCTCGATGCGCGACTTCCACGAGAGCGCGATGTCGTCGGCGCCGGCGCCGGAGTCGGCGGCGTCGACGCGCTCCCAGTCCGCCTCGTCGCGCGCCTCCAGGAGGAGGCCTCCCTCGGCGATCACCGTGAGCCGCTTCTCGAGCCGCTCGTCGGGGCCGAGGGGGAGCGATGGGAACGCGGCCGACCACTCGGTCGCGCCGGGCGCCGGCGCGCCGGCGCCTCCGGGCTCCCGCGCCGAAAGCAGCGTGAGCGAGACCGCCACGCCCGACCTCTCCGACACCGGCGGCTCGAAGCGCAGCGTGAAGACGCCGTCCGCCTCCGCGGTGACGACGACCGGGCCGCTCGCCGCGACCAGCGACGCTCCCGGCAGGCGGAGGCTCTTCGTCTCCAGGAGTCCCTTCCTCACGGCGAGCGAAAGGCGCAGCTCGCGGCGCACGGCGTCCTCGGAGATGCGGCTGACCACGTGCAGCGAGCCGCTCACCGACGGCGGCCCGCTCGCGGTCCGGCCCGCCCGCTTCACGACCAGGACCGCGGCGCGGTCCGGGTCGACGGTGATCCGTCCCGTCAGCCAGCCGGGGCGCGTCCCCTTCGTGAGGGTCACCGTGCCGCCCTCGACGCTGGCGAGGCTCCCGGCGGGCAGAGTCACGTCGAGCGCGGCGGGGAGTCCGGCCAGGCGGGGCAGCGGATAGCGGATCCCGAACGTCTCGTCGTCCCCCTGCCCACCGATCTCGCCCGCGAGCGTCACCCGCCAGAGCCCGGGGGCTTCGGGGACGAGGCGTGTGCCGGCGCCCGAGGAGTCGATCCGGGCCGTCTCGGGGACCACCGCCCAGCGGCTCACCGGCGCGGCGCCGAGGAGGAGGGGAACGGCCGGTACCTCCTCGCCGCCCGCCTGAGCCTCCAGCTCCGCGTCCCACGCGGCGCGGCGCTTCTCGAGGTCGACGCTCAGAGACGCCCGGACGGTGCGCGTCCCGGCGAACGGAGCCGCCTTGGGGGGCGGGTCCTTCCTCTCCTTCGCCGCGGCGCGGAGCTGGTCGTAGACGGTGAGGGGGAGCTCCACCTCGGCGCGCGGCTCCGCGGGCTTCTGGGCCCGGACGGGGAGCGCGGCGCCGAGGACGAGGAGGAGGGCGAGTGTCCGTCGCATGGCGCATTAGACCCTCCGGAGCGCGGGAAGTTCACGGGTCCCTGATCCGTTTTCCGCCGGCGGACCGTACCTGGTCGAGGTGCCCCATACCTCACGATCCCTGGAGCAGCTTCGGCAGGCGGCGGAGACTCTGGAGACGGAGGCCGCCGTCGTCGAGACGGCGGTGCGCGCCCTCTCGAGCGCCTGCCCCCGGGCGCTAGCCCTCGCCTATACCATCCGGGGACGGCCCGCGCAGGCGCTCGGTGTGATCCGGGTCTTCGGCCTCGAGCACGACACGGGGTCGGTCGACCTCCCGGGTTTCCAGCGCCTCTACGAGTCGGCGGCTTCCACGTTCTACGACCGGTACCGGGTCGACTCCATGCAGCGGGAGCGCTGGATGGCCCTGCCGGGCGACTGGTTCCGCGGGTGCGAGCTCCGCCGCTCGACCCTTCGGCCGTACGGGGCGATGAGCCGCGTCGTGGTCTGCCTCGGCTCCCGGCCGGTGGCGTGCCTCGGGCTCCTCCTGAAGGAGGGGGACGTGGGCTTCAGCGCCGAGGAGGACGCCCGCCTGAGGGCGCTCACCCCGCTCCTGTGCGGGCCGACGCGTGTGGCGGCCCTCGTGGCCGAGGCCGGATCGCACCTGGACGCCGTCGACCACCTGATGGCGAGCCGCACCGACGCGGCCTTCCTCGTCTCCACCGAGGGACGCCTCCTCGCCTGCTCGGGCGCGGGGCAGCTGGCCCTTAGCGAGCGGCCCGCCCTGCGCGAGGAGATCTCGACCGCGGCGAGGCGGAGCCGGGGGCGGGCGCGCGACGTGCTCCTCCCGGGAGGGCGGGGCCAGCTGCACGTCTCCCCCTGCTCCCCCCGGGGCGGCTCCTCGGCCCTCCTCGCCGTCCTCGGCGAGAGGCCGCAGGGCCGGGTCCACCTCACGGTGCGCCAGGCAGAGCTGGTCGCCCGTCTGCGCGACGGACTCTCGAACGCGGCGATCGGCGCATGCATGGGGCTTTCGCCGGCCACCGTCAAGACGATGCTGGAGCGCCTCTACCGCCGCGCCGGGGTCTCCGGCCGGGTCGCGCTCCTCCGCTCTACGGGAGCCCGCTGACTCGCGCGTTCAGGCCGGCCACAGCGACCGCGCGGAAAGGAGCTCCTCGGCCTCGGGCGCGGCGAGGGGGACGGAGAAGAGATGCCCCTGCGCCCGTTCGCAGCGAAGCTCGGCCAGGACGTGGAGCTGATCCGGCCGCTCGACACCCTCTGCCGTGACCGGCAGCCCGAGGGAGCGGGCGAGGCCCAGGATGCCCCGCACGATCTTCAGGTCCTTCGAGCCCCCGACCAGGTTCTCGATGAACGAGCGGTCCACCTTGAGCCCGTGGACCGGGAGGGTCTTGAGGTAGCCGAAGGAGGCGTGGCCCATTCCGAAGTCGTCGATGTGGATCTCGACCCCGCTCTCGTCGAGCTTACGCAGGGACGCGACCGTGCGTTCCCCGGGGTCGAGCACGATCCCCTCGGTCAGCTCCAGGTGGAGGCACCCGGGCCGCAGCCCGGTGGCGTCGAGGGCCCGGGCGACGTCGGCGGGGAGGGTCCCGTCGTGGACGTGGCGGGGCGACACGTTCACGGCCATCGTCAGCGGCGGCCGGTCGCCGAAACGGCGGCTCCAGGTGGCAAGCTGGCGGCACGCCGTCTCGAGCACCCAGCGGCTGATCGGGACGATCGCGCCGGTCTCCTCGGCCGCGCCGATGAACTCGACCGGCGCCACCAGCCCGCGTGCGGGATGTCGCCACCGGATCAGCGCCTCGAGGCCCACGATGCTCCCATCCGCCACACGCACGATCGGCTGGTAGAAGAGCTCGAACTGTCGCGCCTCGATCGCCCGCCTCAGGTCGGTCTCCAGCCGGAGCCGGCCCTGGGCCTCGGCCTCCTCCGCCCCGTGGAACACCTCGTGACGGGCCCTCCCCGCGGACTTCGCCCGGTAGAGCGCCATGTCGGCGTGCCGCAGCAGGTCGTCGGGCGTGTCGTCGGCGGAGCCCGAGAGCGACATGCCGATGCTGACGGTCGCGAAGACCTGGGTCCCCTTGACCGGGAAGGGCTCGGCCAGGGCGCGCTCGATCCGGGCGGCGACCTGCTCGGCGTGGTCGGGTCCGAGGACCGGGTCGAGGAGGACCGTGAACTCGTCGCCGCCGAAGCGCGACACGGTGTCTCCCGGGCGGACGCAGGCCGACACCCGGCCTGCGAGCGCGGAGAGGAGCGCGTCGCCGGTCATGTGCCCGAGGCTGTCGTTCACGAGCTTGAAGCGGTCGACGTCGAGGAACAGGACGGCCAGGGGCGGGACACCGGCGCGTCGTCGCCGCTTCAGCGCCTGGGTCACGCGATCCACGAACAGGGCCCGGTTCGGCAGGCCGGTCAGGACGTCGTGCAGCGCCGCGTGCGTCAGCTGCTCCTCGACACGCCGGCGCTCCGATACGTCGGTCAGCGAGCCCGCCATCCGGGTGGCACGGCCCGCCGCGTCGCGCACGGCCAGGCCCCGGCAAAGGACCCAGCGCGTCGAGCCGTCCCGGCACCTCATCCGGTGCTCGACCTCGAGCGGCGAGGCGCCGTCCCCGAGGTGGGCGTCGAGGGCCGCGCTCACGTCGGCCGCGTCGTCGGGGTGGACGCAGGCGAGCCAGTCCTCCAGCCGGTCCCCGACGTCGCCGTCCGCGTAGCCCAGCATGCTCTTCCAGCGCGTCGAGAGGTAGACGCTCCCGGTGGCGAGGTCCCAGTCCCACACGCCGTCGTTGGCGGCGCGTACCGCGAGCGCGTACCGCTCCTCGCTCCTCCGAAGCGCTTCCTCCGCCTCGCGCGCGGCGGTCACGTCGCGCATCACGACGACGGCGCCGGCCATCACGCCGTCGGGCGTCAGCAGCGGGCCGCCGCTCGAAAGGACGTGTCGCACCGGCCGGCCCGGAACCGCGATCGCCATCCGGGCGTCCCGCACCGTCTCGCCCCGGAAGGCGCGGGCCAGGGGGACGTCCTCGGGAACGAGGGGCGTCGTCCCGTCGCTCTCGCACAGGTCGTACCGGGCCGGCCACGCCTCGGGGCCGAGCGGCGCGGCGTCGTGTCCGTGCCAGTCCCGGGCGGCCCGGTTGAACAGGGTGAGCGTGCCGGCGGCGTCGCAGGCGACCACGCCGTCCGAGAGGTTCTCGAGGAGGACGCGCCTCTGCTCCTCCGCGCGGCGAAGGGCCTCCTCGGCCCTCCGGCGCACGGTGATGTCCGTCATCGCGCCGGACATCCACACCGGCTGCCCCGACGGGCCGCGGATCACCTCCCCGCGGACCAGGAACGCGCCGAACCCCACGGCGTCGCTTCGCAGCCTCACGTCGAGGTTGAACGGCACGCCGAAGTCGAGGTGCCCCCGGAGCGCCTCGGCGAGGCGGGAGCGATCCTCGGCGTGGACGATCTCCACCAGCTGCTCCCAGGTGGCGGGCGCGGCCCCGGGCGGAAGGCCGAGGTGGGCTTCCAGCCGTCCCGACAGGGACAGCCGGTTGAGCGACAGGTCCCATTCCCAGATCACGTCGTCGGTGGCGTCGAGGATCCGCTGAAGGCGTTCCTGGCTGCGCCGCAGCCGGTCCTCGGCCTCGCGTCGGCGCGTGATGTCGCGCGCCTCGACGAGGAGGCCGGCCACCCGGGGGTCGGACAGCAGGTTGTGGCAGACGCCTTCCAGGACGCGGTACGACCCGTCCCGGTGCCGCATCCGCAGCTCGATGGAGGGTCCCAGCGCCAGCGACGAGGAGGCGGGAGCGGCCGCCGCGTCGGTGAGGAGCCGTCGCGCGCGTACGACGTCGTCGGGGTGGACGAGGCGCGCCAGGTCCTCGTCCAGGAGCTCGACCGGGTCGTAGCCGAGGATCGCCTTCACGGAGTGGCTCTGGTAGCGGATCACTCCTCTCGGGGTGAGGATCGTGATCAGGTCGAGGGTGTGCTCCAGGATCGCGCGCGACAGCTTGTCGGTGCCGCCCAGGAGCCCGGAGGAGAAGCGACGTGGGGAGAAGGTCTCGGCCACCCCCTCGAAGTACAGGAGCCTCCCGCTGGCGTCGCGCACGGCCTGCGCCGTCTCCGCGACGAAGACGGTTCCGCCGTCGCGGCGGAGCCAGGCGGACTTGAGGTTGCGGACCTCGCCCCGCGCCTCGATCTCCCCGAGGAAGCGGCGGCGGGGGTAGGCGGGATGGAATCCCTCGCGCTCCAGGTTCCGTGCCGCCAGGTCGCGGAGCGACGCGTACCCGAGCATCTCGAGGAGGCCGGGATCGGCCGACAGGATCCGTCCGTCCGGAGTCGTGCGGTAGAAGCCGGCGCCGGCCGACACCGAGGAGGACTGGCTCACCGCCGTGGCGAGGGGTTCCGACACCGCATCTCCGCGCGGAGGGTAGGGGGCTTCCCTCCTCCGGCGCGAGACGCCGATCGGCCTACATCCCGGGTCGGCGATCCGCGCCGCGAGGAGCGCTCATCCAGACGTCGGCCTCCCGGTTCGTGGTCACGTAGACCAGGCGACGGCCGTCCCGCGACAGATCGAAGCTGCCGACGTCGCCGGCCAGGGTGCCCGCGGGGAAGAGCTCGCGGACGTTGCCCGCGGCGGGGCCGGCCACCCGCATCGCCCCGCTCGAGGCGGCGTAGAGGAGCCGCTTCCCGTCCGGCAGCCAGAGCACCCAGCGGCCCGGGTCGTCCGAGAGCCGCTCGTACGTGCCGGAGGCCAGGTCGTGCGTCAGGATTCCGTCCGGGACCCCGTCCTGCCGGACGCTGAAGCCGGCGAGCCGCGAGCCGTCGGGGGACCAGTCGACGGCGAAGAAGGCCCGGCCTCCCCCGAGGGGGGGGAGGGCGGTGGACGGGCCCGTCGACGACACGTCGTAGAGGCGGGTCGTCGTGTAGTCGTTCGCGGCGAGCCGTCGTCCGTCGTGAGACCAGCTCGGATAGAAGAGTGAGACGTTGGGCTCGGAGGCGAACCGGGCGAGGCCCGCGCCGTCCGCCCCGAGCGTCCAGATCTCGTACGCGCCGCCACGGTTGGAGAAGAAGGCCAGGCGGCTCCCGTCCGGCGACCAGCGCGGGACGCGGTTGCGGAAGTCGTCGTCGAGGAGCTGGCGGTACGACGTGCCGTCGGCGCGGATGGCGTAGAGCTTCTCCTGCGAGGCGACGGCCCCGCCGGTGAAAGCAACCGTGATCCCGTCTCCGGAGAGCGCCACGTGACTGATCGTGCGCGAGCCCGACAGGACGGTGACCGGATCGCCCGAGGGCTCCCCCCGGGCGGGATCGAACGGGATGCCGTGCAGCACCGAGCGCTCCTCCTGCGCCGCGAAGGCGAGGAGGCCGTTCGAGGAGAGGCTGGGCCAGCCCGCCCAGAGCGCGGGCACGGTCACGGGCTCCGGCTTTCCGAGGACGCGTCCCGAGGTCTCCTCGATCGCCACGCGCCAGACGTTCATCGTGCCGCCCCGATCGCTCGCGAAGTAGAGGAAGCGGCCGTCCGGCGACCAGGCGGGGGCCCAGTCGACGGCCGCGTCCTCGGTCACCGCGACGGGCGGGCCTCCCTGGGCCGGCACCGTGAAGAGGTCCCTCTGACCGGTGCGATTCGAGGTGCCGCGCAGACCCCAGAACGCGATCCGGTGGCCGTGCGGCGACCACGCCGGCTCCATCCCGTCCTGCTCCGTCAGGTCGCGCCGGCTCCCGCTGGCGAGGTCGACGACGGTCACGCGGCTCAGCGGGCTGAAGCGGGACATGGGGCTGAGAGTCGGCTCCGAGGCCACCGCCACCGAGCGCCCGTCGGGCGAGAAGGTCGGGTCGTAGCCCGAGGGGGTGACCCGCCTCCGGGATTCTCCGGTGGCCCCCATGACGAAGATGCCCCCTCCCTCGCACTCGGAGCGGAAGGCGATGAGCCCGCCGTCGGGGGAGAAGGTGGGACCCGTGTCGTCCTTGCCGCACTCCTTCGTCAGGTTGATCGGGTTGTGCCCGCCCACTCGCTGGACGTGCACGTCGGCGTTCCCGGCGACGCGTCCGACGAAGACGAGCGACTTGCCGTCGGGAGAGAGACGTGGCGATTGCTCGATGCCGGGGAGGTCGGTCAGCTGCGAGAAGCGCCGGGTCGCGGGCCCGGCTTCGCCCTTCGGGCCCCGTCCGAGCCAGGCGAGGCCGAGGGCCGACAGGAGGAGCACGGCCGCGGAGGCGAGCACCCGGAGCCCTCGACCGGACCGGCGGCCCGCGACTGCCGGCGCCGAGACGGTCGGGGCCGCGGACAGCGCCTCCCCCGCGCTCTCCAGAGCGAAGGCCAGGTCGTGCGCCGACTGGAAACGGCGCTCCGGGCGCTTCTCGAGGCAGCGCTCCACCGCGCGGACGAGGGAGGACGGCAGCGCCGGGCTCAGCTGGTGGAGCGGAACGGGCTCGGCCTCCAGGATCGCCGTCATCGTGGCCACCGGGGACGAGCGATCGAAGGCGCGCGCTCCGGCGAGGGTCTCGTACAGCACGCAGCCGAAGCTGAAGACGTCGGAGCGGTGGTCCATGGCCGCGCCCTCGACCTGCTCCGGCGACATGTACCCGACCGTACCGACGACGAGCCCCTCACGGGTCAGCGCGTCGGTCTTGTCGTCCACCCGCTGGAAGAGGCTGCCGAGCGTGGGGCGGGCGAGCCCGAAATCGAGGACCTTCACGCGCCCGTCGCGCAGGAGGAAGACGTTCTCGGGCTTCAGGTCTCGGTGGACGATCCCCTTGTCGTGCGCGGCGGCGAGCCCGAGGGCGACGGAGGCGCCGACCTCGATGGCCGCGCGCGGGCCGATGGCGCCCCGCTTCAGGCGGGCCGCGAGAGTCTCGCCCTCCAGCAGCTCCATGACCACGTAGGCCGTGCCGTTCTCGTCCCCCACGTCCAGGAGCGCGCAGAGGTTCGGGTGCGACAGGGCCGCGACCAGGCGGGCTTCCCGGGTGAACCGGGCGAGCGCGGCGGGGTCCCCGGCGAGCCGCTCGGAGAGCACCTTCACGGCCACCTCGCGGCCCAGGCGGGTGTCCCGCGCCCGGAACACCTCGCCCATCCCTCCCTCGCCGAGCGACCCGATCACCTCGTACGGGCCGAATCGGCTCCCCGGAACGCCCCGTGGTCCTGACATCGCGTGAATGATAGAAGCCCTTCCGGCCCTCTATACTTCACCCTCTCCTGATCAACGAAGAGGCCCCTTGCGCGGAGGTGCGGCGTGGCGAAATCCCGGATCCGGCTCCTCGAGACCCTCGTCCTGACCGGACCGAACTTCTGGTCTTACCGCCCCTGCGTCTGGATGCGGATCGACCTCGGACGCTACGAGGAGCTGCCGACCAACAAGCTGAGCGGCTTCCACGACCGCCTCCTGCGGGTGCTGCCGACGCTGCAGGAGCACCACTGCTCCGAGGGGGCGCCGGGCGGCTTCATCGCCCGCGTGAAGGACGGCACCTGGCTCGGGCACGTCGCCGAGCACGTGGCGATCGAGATCCAGGTGCGGATCGGGATCCCGGTCAGCTACGGGCGCACCCGGGCCACCAAGGAGCCCGGCATCTACAACCTGGTGTACGAGATGGAGGAGGAACGCGTCGCCATCAAGGCCGGCAAGCTCGCCCTCGACGTGGTCGAGGCGTGCGCCGAGAACGAGATGGACGACCTCGACTTCGACGAGCGGATCGACGGGCTGAAGCGCCTCCGCGAGAAGTCGGCCCTCGGCCCGTCCACCAAGGCGATCGTGGACGCCGCGGCCGCCCGCGGCATCCCGCACCTCCGGATGAACGAGAAGTCGCTGGTGATGCTCGGCACCGGGGCGCACCAGAAGCGGATCCAGGCGACCATCGCCTCCACGACCGCCCACCTCGGCGTCGAGATCGCTCAGGACAAATCGACCACCAAGAGCCTCCTCGGCGGGCACGGCATCCCGGTGCCCAAGGGGTACGTGGCCGAGGACGAGGAGGACGCGGTCGACATCGCCAAGACGCTCGGCTGGCCCGTCGTCGTCAAGCCGCTCGACGCCTCGCACGGGCGCGGGATCCTCACCAACATCCGCTCCGAGCCGGAGCTCCGGGCCGCCTTCAACGACGCGCTCAAGTACCGCGACGAGGTGCTCGTCGAGAAGTTCCTCGAGGGCGTCGACTTCCGCTTCGTGTGCGTGAACGGCAAGTTCATCTGCGCCGCCCAGCGCGTGCCGGCGTTCGTGGTGGGCGACGGCAAGCGCTCCATCAAGGACCTCGTGGTCGAGACCAACAAGGACCCGCGCCGCGGGATCGGGCACGAGAAGATCCTGACCAAGATCGAGATCGACGAGCCGACGCTGGCCCTTCTCTCGCGGTTCGGGCTGTCGCCGTCGAGCGTGCCCGCGGCCGGCGAGACGGTCTACGTCAAGTCGACGGCGAACCTCTCGACCGGAGGCATCTCGCGCGACGTGACCGACCTCGTCCACCCGTCGAACGTCCACATGATGGAGCGGATCGCCAAGATCGTGGGGCTCGACATCATCGGCATCGACGTCGTGGCGCCCACCGTGGAGAAGCCGATCGCCGACGTGAACGGCGGCATCGTCGAGGTGAACGCGGCCCCGGGCTTCCGGATGCACACGCACCCGGCGGAGGGGAGCTCCCGCGACGTGGCCGGCGCCGTCATGGACATGCTCTATCCGCCCGGCGTGCCGTCGCGCATCCCGATCGTCTCGGTCACCGGCACCAACGGCAAGACGACGACCACGCGCCTCATCGCCCACATCGCCCGGTACGCGGGCCACCACGTCGGGCTCACCACCACCGAGGGCGTCTACGTCGACTCCGAGATGATCGTGAAGGGAGACTGCACCGGGCCGTCCTCGGCCCAGGCGGTCCTGAAGGACCCCACCGTCACGTTCGCGGCGCTGGAGACGGCGCGCGGCGGGCTGCTGCGCTTCGGGCTGGGCTACGACTTCGCGAACGTCGGCGTCGTCCTGAACGTGGCCGCGGACCACCTGGGCCTCCGCGACATCGACACGCTGGACGACCTCGCCAAGGTGAAGTCGCTGATCATCGAGCGCGTCTTCCCGGACGGCTTCGCGGTCCTGAACGCCGAGGACTCGTACGCCCCGTGGATGGCCAAGAGGACCAAGGCGAAGGTGGCGCTCTTCTCGCTCGACCCGGCGAACGAGCTCTTCAGGGGCCACGTGGAGCACGGCGGGCTCGGCGCCGTGATGGATCGCCACGACACGCTCTGTCTCTACCGCGCGACGCTCCGGATCCCGATCATCCACGCCCGGCAGGTCCCGATCACGTTCGACGGCAAGGCGAAGTTCAACATCGCCAACGCGCTCGCCGCCGCGCTCGCCTGCTTCGCCGCCGGGGTCGACCTGGAGGAGATCCGGGGCGGCCTCACCACCTTCCACCCCACGCCGTTCCAGACGCCGGGCCGCGGCAACGTCTACGAGTTCCGCGAGTTCAAGGTGATGATCGACTACTGCCACAACCCGCACGCCATGTCCGTCGTGGCGCCGTTCCTGGGCGCCATGAAGCGGGGCCGGCTCATCGGCGTCCTGAACGCGCCGGGAGACCGGCGCGAGGAGGACTTCAACGAGATCGGGCGTTTCGCCGCCCCTCACTTCGACCACGCCATCCTGCGCGACGACGAGGACCTGCGCGGTCGCCCGCCGCTCGAGGTGGCCACCTACCTGCGCGACGCGCTCGTGAAGAACGGGATGAAGCCGGAGCAGACCGAGATCGTGAAGAACGAGACCGACGCCGTGAGGCGCGCGCTGGCGATGGCCCGTCGCGACGACCTCGTGGTGGTCTTCGCGGACCGGATCAACAAGGTCGCGGCGCAGGTCGACTTCGAGAGGCAGAAGGAGGTTCGCGGGGTCGCCGCGGCTCCGGTCGAGGGGAACGGGCATCGATAGCCGGTCGGCGGTCGTTCCGTGAGGACGATCGCCCATTACCTCCCGCAGTTCCATCCCACCCCGGAGAACGACGCCTGGTGGGGGGCCGGGTTCACCGAGTGGCGTTCGGTCGCCCTGGCCCGGCCCGTCTACTCCGGGCAGCGGCAGCCGCGCCTCCCCGGGGAGCTCGGCTTCTACGACCTGCGGCTTCCCGAGGTCCGGGAGGCGCAGGCGGAGCTGGCGCGCGGTCACGGCATCGACGCGTTCTGCTACTGGGACTACTGGCTGGGCGGCGGCCGGCGCCTCCTTCCGGGACCGTCGGAGTGGCTGCTGGAGACGGGCAAGCCCGACTTTCCCTTCTGCCTCGGATGGGCCAATCACTCCTGGACCGGGGTCTGGTTCGGCGCACCGGGCCGCATCCTGGCCGAGCAGACCTACCCGGGGCCGGAGGATGACGAGGCGCACTTCCGATCGGTCCTGCGCTTCTTTCGCGACCGGCGTTACGTGACGGTAGGCGGCCGCCCCGTGTTCCTCGTGCACAGGCCCTGGGAGCTCCCCGACAAGGCGCGCTTCGTCGATCGCTGGCAGGAGCTGGCGCGCGCGGCCGGGCTGCCGGGTCTGTTCCTGGTGGGGCAGACCGGCGCGAAGTCGACGAGCGATCTCGAGACGGCCGGCTTCGACGCGGCTCTCCTCACCAACCCGGACGTCTTCTTCTCCGACCCGACTTTCGTGAGGGGGATCCGGCGCCGCTGGCGTCGGGATCCCGGAGGGTTCCTCCTCGACCTCCTGACCCGCCACGTCTCCGATTCCCTGAACGAGAGGCTCCTCGCGCGGAAGCCCACTCTCTACGACTACCGGGAGGCGAACGAGCTCTATTTCCGGCTGCTGGGGGAGATCCCGCGGCGGGAGCGGATCCGGGTGCAGCCCTGCGTGTTCCCGGACTGGGACAACACGCCGCGCCGCAGGGAGCGAGGGGCGTACGTCTTCCTCGACGGCACACCGGAGCTGTTCGGGGAGTACCTGCGGCGGGCGCTCCTCCACGTGAGGGAGCGCGAGTCCGGCGACGACGGGCTCGTCTGGATCAAGTCCTGGAACGAGTGGGCCGAGGGGAACTACCTGGAGCCCGGGCTGGTGGAGGGCCGCTCGTACCTGGAAGCCGCGCGCGAGGCGGTTCGCGCGGTGAGGCTCTCCGGCTGATCAGCGGGCCGCGGTGGCCGCGGGCCGCGGAGCCAGCGAGGCGCGGGCGGATCCGCACCGCCGCTCGTACAGCGTGGCGAGGAGCAGGAGGGCGAAGACGCTCCCGAACGCGATCACCACCGCCACGGGACGGGCCTTCGTGGGAGGCTTGATCGCCAGCGTCTGCATGACGATCCGTCCCGTCCGGGAGAGCTTCTCCTCCTCGGTCACCACCTCCTGGAAGACCGCGGGGACGTCGCCGAAGCGAACGGTCTCGCCGTCGACCAGGGTCACCTCGGCGATTCTCTCCCGGCCCGCGAAGGTGCCGTTCCCGCTCGAGAGGTCGCGCAGCCGCCAGCCCCCCGGCGAGTCGACCAGCTCGGCGTGCTTGCGCGAGACCGAGCGACTGCGCAGGACGATCTGGCAGTCGCCGTCGCGGCCGACGACGGCCTTGCCGCGGAACTCGTAGCGCGTCTTCTTTCCGTCCTCGTCGACGGTGAGGGAGCCGCTCATGCGGGCGCCGATTCTACGGCTCGTGTCCGGCGTCGCCGCCCGGCGCCAGGACGAACGCGACGTCCCCGACGTTCGTGCCCGTCGGGCCCGGCGAGAACGCGTCGCCCAGCGCCGCGAAGAACGGCCCGGTGTCGTTGTCGACGAGGGCCCGTGACGGGTCGAGCCCCGCCGCGTCGGCCCGCGACAGCGTGGTGTCGTCGACGAAGGCGCCGGCGGCGTCCGGCTCGTGGTCCACGCCGTCCGTGCCGGCGCACAGGAGCGCGGCTCCGGACACGCCCGCGATCGGGAAGGCCGCGGCGAGCGCCAGCTCCCGGTTCCGTCCGCCGTGGCCCGGTCCCTTCACCGTCACGGTGGTCTCGCCCCCGAAGATCGTCACCAGGCGGCGGGGAGCCCCCTCGTGGCGCCTCGGCAGGTTACCGGCACAGGCGCCTGCCAGGGCCAGCCGGCGCGCGGCGCCGCGGGCCTCCCCCCGCAGGAGCTCGGGGACGACGCGGGCATCGGCCCCGAGGCGAAGGGCCTCGACGCGGGCCCCCTCCAGCGCGGAACGGATGTCCGCCAGGAGGACGCTCCAGCGGTTTCCCGGCTCGGGGCCGCGAGCCGGCGCGGCGACCGCTTCCAGGGCGTGCCGCACCGCGGAGGGGACGAGCGGCGTGAGCCGGCGCCGATGCAGGATCTCCAGCGCCTCCCGGCCGGAAGGCGGGAGCCCCAGCGTGGGCCCGGACGCGACGAGGTGCCAGCCGTCGTCGCCAACGTCGGACAGCACCAGCGTGACGACGTCGGCGGCCCCCGCCGCGCGGGCGAGGCGGCCCCCCTTCACGTTCGAGAGGGCGCTCCGCACGAGGTTGATCTCGGCGATCGGCGCGCCCGAGGCCATCAGGAGGGCGACCGTTCTGGACTTGGCTTCGAGGGAGACCCCCGCGACCGGTGCCGCCATCAGGCTCGAGCCGCCGCCCGACAGGAGGACGAGGAGGACGTCTCCCTTGGTGAGCCGGCCCGCCATCGACACCGCGGCGGCGCCGGCCTCGAGGCTCCCCTCGTCGGGGTGCGGGTGGCCCGAGACGATCGTCCGGTAGCGGTCCGGGACGCCTTCCAGCGAGGCGCTCGCCGGACCGACGACGAGGGCCTCGTCGATCCTGTCGGAGAGCGCCCGGTCGGCCGCGAGAGCCATCGGCGCGGCCGCCTTGCCGAGGGCCAGGAGGGCGACCCGGCCTGGCGCGAAGACGAACTCGCGGCGGCTGGGTGCCGAGACCGAGCGCACGTAGAGCGCCGATCCGCGTCGCCCGAGCGCCTCGGTGACGAGAGTGCCCGGATCGACGGCCCTGACCGCGGCGTCAAACAGCGCCCGGAGGAGCTCCCGCGCGTCCAAGTCCCTGGAGTCTAGCAGTCCTTTACACTCGGGGCAGGAGGTGCCGTATGGCATCGAAGGTCCAGGAGATCTCGGGCTCCATCCGCGACGGCGCGGCGGACGTGAAGGAGCGGGTGCACGACGTGGCGGAGAGCCTCGCGGACAAGGTCGAGGAGGCGATCGACCAGGCCGGCGTAGAGGGGAAGCGCGTCGCCAAGAAGCTCAAGAGAGAGCTGTCGAAGCGCTGGCAGGTCGTGGACCGTACGGGGCGTGACAACGCCTTCGTGATGGCGATCGGCGCGCTCGCCGTCGGCGTCCTCGTCGGCTACCTGATCGGTCGCGACCGGGACTGACGACCCTCCTAGGGGGCCGCTCCGGGCTTCCCGACGCAGAGGCACGAGGAGTCGAGCGGGAGGTCGGCCCGCGCCCAGGCCTTCCGGAACCGCCCCTCCACGACCTCGGCTTCGGGCGCCCGGGTCTGGCCTGCCAGGGCCTGGGCGAGGCCGCGCAGCGACCAGCCGTTCTCCGGGTACCGGACCAGGTCCTCGCGATAGACGGCCTCCGCCTCGCGGAAACGTCGGGCCGCGAGGAGCACGGCGCCCAGCGCGTGGCGGGACGGTACGGTCCAGCCGGGCGGCTCGTCGTACTTGAGCGCGTCCTCCAGGCGGACCGCCTCGCGCAGGGCTTCCACCGACTCGCCGAGGCGTCCTCGCCGATAGGCGATCTCGCCGCGCAGATACGGTGTGCCCACGGCCAGCACGTCCGCAGCGGTGTTGGCGCCCCAGAACGCCTCCTTCGGAACGCGGGCGAGCGCCTCGTGGAACGCGGCCTCCTCGCGTGCGGCCGCGTCCGCCCGGTCGAGAGCCGCGAGCGCGACGCCCCGCAGGAAGAGCCGGTAGGCCGTGGAGACCGGGAGGTGCGCGGCCGGGGCCGGCTCGCCGAGGATCTCCTCCCAGCGCCCGAAACGCTTGCGCGCCTCGCCGTGCACCGTCAGGAAGGCGTCCGCGAAGAGGGCGTTCTCCTTCACGAACTCCGGCGAGAGGCCCTCCACGATCTCGCGGGTCCGGGCGAGAGCCACGGCGCTCCGGCCCTCCATCATCGCGGTGTACGCCAGGAAGTGGGCGTTGTGCGCCATGTAGATCGCGTAGAAGCCGATCTCGGGGGTGCGCGCCCGGTAACGGCGGTCGGTCTCCATCGCCCTCTCGTTGGCGGCGGCGGCCTCGGCCCAGCGGCCGAGCCTCACGTCGACGTGCGACGGCATGTGGACGAGGTGGCTCGCGTCGGGAACGAGGCCGCGCAGACGGTCGGCCGCCTCCCGCGCCCGTTCCGGGCGCGGCGATGCCTCGAGTGCGTGGATCGTCAGGTGGAGCGCACCCGGGTGCCGCGGCGCCAGCCGCAGCGCCGTCTCGAGCGCGGCCAGGGTCTCCGAGGTGCCGGGCTGCGGCTGGCCGTCGGCCGTCCACTGGTCCCACGGACGGACGTCCATGAGGGCCTCGGCGTACAGCGCCGCGACGTCGGCGTCCCCGCGGAACCGGCGGGCGACGTCGGCCATCGCCTTCGCGTACGCCTCGTCGAGCGGCTTCCGATCCTCGGGCTGCGGGTCGGCGTAGCGGGCTCCGAGGGCCTCGATCAGCGCCCGCTCGACCGGGCTCGCGGACGGGGCGAGACGCCGGGCTTCGCCGAGCGCCGCCCAGGCGGCGCGGGCGTGGGCCGCGTCGACGACCGGGTTGTTGATGTGGGGGCCGTTCACGAGGGCGATCCCCCAGCGCGCCATCGCGAGCGCGGGGTCGAGCCGGGCCGCCTCCTCGAACGCCCGGATCGCCTCGTCGTGGTTGAACGCGTACGCCCAGATCAGCCCCTGGTCGAACGCCTTCTGCGCCGCCTCGACGCGCGTGGAGACCGGGCGGTGGTACGGCCCGAGGTCGAACGGACGCCACGCGGCGGAGGGGGCGGGCGGCTTCGTGCCCCCGGTGGTCGGCGGAGCGCCGGAGGGAGCGCACGAGGCGAGCGTGAACGCGGCGGCGAACGGAAGGATCAGCCTCGTGGATCGCGTCATGTCCTGTCCCCCGAATCCAGGTGGAGCGTCAGAGCGAGACGATCATCCCCTCCCGGAGGGCGCCTTCCTTCTCGTCCCAGACCGGAGGGAGGCCGTACTCCTTCGCCTTTCCGGTCGCCCAGAGGTAGGCCGTGAACGCGGCCGCGGCCGCGTCGAGCTGGTCGTGGGTGATGGCGTCGGCGCCGATCGGAAGCTCGAGCCCGAGGCCGCGGAGGAGGTCGTACCGCGCGCGCCGGCCCTGAAGGAGCGTCTTCTTCGGCAGTCGATGTCCGGCCCACTTGGGCCAGAGGTCGCCGGGATAGACCTCGAGGAGCGATGTCCTCTCGTGGGGCGCCTCGCCCAGCAGCCCGAAGCCGGCCTTCCGGAGCGACGTGAAGAGGGCGACGCTCCCGGCGATGAAGCCGGCGTAGGGCGTCCCCGCCTCCGGGAGCTTCTCGCCGGACTTGCCGGCCGCCCGCAGGAGCTTCTCCGCCTCCCGCACCTTCTTCCCGGCGGCCGCCAGCCCCTGCGGGCCGTCGATCGCGAGGACGAAGCCGTCGGAGGCGATGTCGGAGGAGACGAGTCCGTCTCCGCTCGGCTCGAACGTCCAGGTGCGGAAGCGGACGCGCCGCCACCGGTCCATCGCGGCCACGGTCACCGGACGGCTCTCCCGCGCGGTCGGGTCGGTGAGGTCGGCGCCCAGGAACCAGGCCCGGCCGCCCGGCGAGACGTGGACGGCTTCCGCGGACGTCACGGCGCTGGCCGGCATCTCGATCGGGGCGCCGCCGGCCCGGTGGGTGGCTCGCTGGAGGCCGTCGTAGGCCGCGTACTTGAAGCACTCCGACAGCGTCGGGAAGTTGAAGACGGCGTTCAGGAAGTCGTCGATTCCGCCGCCGTGCGCCATCACCATCTGGGGGATGTGGATCAGCTCGGTGGCGCCGCCGCCGAGCACGTGGGCGCCGAGGAGCTTCTGCGTGCCCGGGTCGAACAGCAGCTTCACGAAGCCGTCCGGGTCGCCGGTGATCTGCCCGCGCGGGTTGTTCTCGTAGCGCGAGCGTCCCACCTCGTAGTCGGTCCCCTTGGCCTTCAGCTCGTCCTCGGTGGCGCCGATCATCGAGATCTCGGGCACCGTGTAGACGCCGTACGGGAAGAGGGCGGCGATCGTCGTCTTGAAGCCGATCCCGAACGCGCGCCGCATCGCGACGCGCCCCTGGTCCATCGAGGTGGCGGTGAGAGCCGGGAAGCCGACCACGTCGCCCGCCGCGTAGATGCCCGGGACGTTGGTCCGGAAGTTCTCGTCGACGGGGATCCGTCCCTTGTCGTCGAAGGTGACGCCCGCGGCCTCCAGGCCCAGTCCCTGCGTGTTCCCCTTGCGTCCCGCGGAGAAGAGGATCTTGTCCGCCTTCAGGATCCGGCCCGACTTGAGCTTCAGGCGGAGGGCGTTCGTCTTGCGATACGGCTCGCGGCCGATCGTCTCCACCGCGTCGCCGAGCAGCACCTCGCCCCCCATCCGCTCGAGGGCGATCTTGAGCGCCGAGGAAAGCTCGCTGTCGAGGAAGCCGAGCAGCCGGTCGCGCCCCTCGATCAGGACGATCTTGGTGCCGAGCGCCGCGAAGATCGACGCGTACTCGCAGCCGATCACGCCGCCGCCCACCACGGCGAGGGAGTCGGGGATGCGGTCGAGGTCGAGGATCCGGTCGGAGTCGACCACGTCCGGGTCGTCGACCGAGATCCCGCGCGGCGGAAGCGGCGAGGAGCCGACGGCGATCAGGAAGACGTCGGCGGAGAGGCGGCGCAGCTCGTCGCCCTTCTTGTCGTAGATGCCGACGGTCTTCGGGTCGAGGAAGACGGCCTGCCCCTGCACCGGCTCGATCCGGTGGCGTTCGAGGTTCCGCTTGATCTGGCGTGTCTGGCGATCCGTCACGTCGCGCAGCCGGTGCGTCAGCTGGGCGAGGCTCTTCCTCCGGTCGACGGAGAGAGTCATGCCGTACAGCTCGCGCCGCTGGAAGCCGGTCAGGTAGAGGGCCGCCTCGCGCAGCGTCTTGGACGGCAGCGTCCCGGTGTGCACGGAGACGCCGCCCGGCTCCGGCCAGCGATCCACGACCGCGACCTTCTTGCCGAAGTACGCCGCCTGAGCGGCCCCCTTCTCGCCGGCCGGGCCGCAGCCGATGACGACGAGGTCGTAGTGGTCCGCCATCAGTGGGACTCTCCGGCCCCGGGCGCGGCCGGCGCGGGAGAGACCTTCGATTCAGCCTCCCTCGTGCCCACCTCTCTCGACCTCGCCAGGGGCGCGGGGGGCGGCGCCGGAGCCCCCCGCAGATCAGCCGACTGCGGCGCCGGAGCCCCCCGCAGGACGTCAGCCTCCCTCGCCAGGGGCGCGGGGGGCGGCGTCGGAGCCCCCCGCATCGCATTGCGCGGCGCCATCGGCGGGCCGTCGGTCACCTTCATCAGCTTCCCGCCGACGAAGAGCATCTTCTTCATCTCCTCGCGGCTCAGCGGCCGGGCGCCGCGGCGTCCGAAGACCGTCAGTTGGTTGCCGCTCTCGTCGACGGCGCGGTCGCGGTCGAGCCCCTCGGAGACGGCGAGCGCCGGGCCGTGGGTGTGGCGCGTGGCGATCAGCTTCGGCGTCGGGCGGGGCGAGAAGCCCCAGATCCCGGGCGTCTGCTGCGGCGACAGCATCTGGAGCACCCGCAGGCCGTTCTTCCCGTCCGCCAGGTAGCCGAAGAGCGAGTTGTTGGTCATCCCGAACCGGATCTGGTGCGCGTCGTCGATCGCCCCGTCGGCGTTCCAGGTCTGGTCGAGCACGGGGTCCTCGGGCTTGGTCACGTCGACGATGGCGAGGCCCTTCTTCCCGGCGGCGACGTACGCGTACGTCCTGACGACGTAGACGTCGCGGGCGTCCTCGATCGGGACGCTCGCGCCGGAGACGACCTCGGCGGCGGCCGGATCGGTCACGTCGACGACCTTCAACCCGCGCTCGTCGACGACGAAGGCGTAGCGGAACTGCACGTCGACCGCGCGCGGCTTCACCAGCGACGGCCGCCCGATGACCTTGAGGACCTTCGGCTTGAGCGGCTCGTCGATCGAGACGATCACCAGCCCCTTGTCGGCGCAGATGTACGCCGTGGTCCCGGCGATCGTGATGTTCGAGGCCCCCTTCAAGATCCCGTCCGGGTTCCAGGTGAGGGCGCGCTTGACGAAGTTGTTGGTCGGATCGCCGTCCAGGAGCGTCCCCGCCCCGACCAGGATGAGCCCCTCCTCCGCGTCGGTGACGTAGAGGTACGCGTACATCATGTGGATCGTCGGCTCGAGGTTGTCCGGCTTGTGCGAGCGGGTCGGGTCGACGCCGAGCGTCGTCGGCGAGGCGACCGCGGTGGCGTTCTTCGTCCTCACGTAGAACTTCTGGCCGAGCGGCGAGACCGGGGCGGTGGTGATCCGCTCCGAGAAGCCCTTGTTGTCGATGTTGGCGATGTCGTAGATCCGGAGGCCGAACCTCCCCTCCGCCACGTACGCGTACTCGCCGCGGACCTGGATGGAGCGGGCGCCCTTCGCCCCGTGCTCGTACACCTCGTGGAGGGCCCCCTTGGCGTCGACGTGCTTCCGGTAGCTGTCCGGGTACGCCATCTTCTGGAGGTCGCTCCCCAGGACCGCCTGCGGCTCCTCGCGCTCGGTGACGACGACGGCCTCGATGGCGTCGTCGGCGGCGACCCAGGCGTAGCGGCCGACGAAGTTGTAGAAGTTCGTCCCGAGCATCATCAGGGTCGCCATCTTGGCGTTGTTGTCCCCGCTCGCCGAGACGTGACAGTCGGTGCAGTTCTTGGTCTCCTTGCCGCGCACCGTGTGGGGCGCGAACGGGGAGAAGGCCTGGCCCGAGAGCCCCTCGGCCGAGATCGTCTGCTGCTGCGAGTAGATCCACTGCCGGTTCGCGTCCTGCGAGCTGACGAGGATGGCGCACGAGGAGCGCATGGGCGAGATCTTGTTCTTCTTGACGTTCCCGTCCCGCCCGATCATGTAGACGTCGTCGCGCAGCGTCTGGAAGTTGTAGCTGGTCCAGTTGCGGGTCGGGCCCCCCTCGTTGTGGAGCATCGGCCTCTTCTCGTTGGCCCGCATCGGGAGGTGGCAGCCGAAGCAGGAGGGCGTCCACGACGAGTGGCACGCGGCGCACGACATCGATTCGTCGCCGTGCGCGAGGGACTTGAGGTCGGCCGGGAGGGCGTCCTTCCCCCACGTCATCCCGTCGCGCTGCATCGTCTTGGCGAGGGCCGACTTCTCGTTGTACTTGGCGTGGCCGGGGGTGATCGTGTCGATCACCTGGGTCAGCTCCCACTTCAGGTCGGGGTCGATCGCCGACTGCTGGAAGAGCTTCCCGCGCAGCTTCTTGAAGCGCTCCCCGAAGGCCGTCTTGGAGGCCGACATCGGCTCGGTGCCGGCGCCCCCGGCGTTCCCGGAGAACGGCTCGTCGAAGCTGGCCTTCCGGGAGACCGTGCCGTGGCAGTCGACGCACTCGACCGCGGTGGCGGCGCGCACCTCGCCGTAGAGGTTCCCGTCACCGTGGTTGTCGCTCCGGAAGTGGCAGTCCACGCAGTGCATCCCCTTCTCGAGGTGGATGTCCTTCAGGTGGACGGCCTTGGCGAGCTTCTGCGGGTCGCTCTCGGAGAGCGGCTTGCCCTCGCCGTCGAGGAAGTTCCCCTTGGCGTCCGTCTTGAAGACGTCGCGGAAGACCCAGCCGTGCCCGTGGAAGTCGTTGAACCGCGTCTTGGTGAGCTTCGGGTTCAGGTCGATGAGGCTCTCCAGGAACTTCGGGTCGCCCCACTTGCCGCGGATGCTCGACTCCTCGGGGTTGGAGGCGAGCCGCTCGGCACGAACGGAGGCCGTCGCCTTCACCTGCTTCTCCGGGTACATCAGCTCGCCGTCGGTCTCGTTGTCCCACCAGGTGGCCCCGTAGTAGGTGGTGAGCACGTTCGTGCCGGGGTGCACGTGGCACACCATGCACTGCGAGGACGGGACGGAGTTGGTGAGCTGGTGGCGGATCGGGTGGCCCGGCTCGTCCTTCGGGATGGTCGGATCGGCCGAGGCGGAGAGGCCGCGGTTGCCGAACTTCGCGTCGGGGCCGGAGTGGCTCGGGTCGCGGTCGTTGGCGTACGTCATGTGGCACGCGGTGCAGCCGGACGAGCGGTAGTCGCCCGGGTGGTCGTTGGTGCCGAGGAAGTTGAGCGTCGGGTCGAGGAGGCGCGTCTTCTGGAGGCCGATGAAGACCGGGTCGGTGCGGAGCTGGGTGCCGAAGCCGCGATTGGAGAGCTTCACCTCGGGCGCGCCCGGCTCCTCGAAGATGTTCGGGTTGCCGATCTCCGGCTTCTTCATGCCGCCCCGCTCGAAGACGCGCAGCACGTTGCCCGGCTGGGTGACGTTCCAGCGCGGGAGCGGATCGAGCTTGGCCAGCGCGTCCTTCTTCTTCGCGTCCTCGGTCAGGTCGGCCACGAGCCGGGCCGGCTTGCCGTCCTTCGTGTACCCCTCGCCGTAGAGAGCGCGCCGGGAGTTGATGGCGCCGTTGTTGTAGAGCGCGGCCTGCCAGAGCATGGCGCCGTGGGCCATCATGTTGTGCCGGTTCGCCAGGATCTCCTTGGGGTGGCACTTCGCCGAGCCGCACGACTCCTGGGCCACGCGGAAGTCGCCGGGGTTGACGAACCGGACGAACGCGTTCGACTCCTTGTTCAGAGCGGTGTACGAGCGGACCGGGTTCGCCGAGGTCTTGAAGACGCCGGGGTGCTTCGGCAGCACGTGGGCGGTCCGACGGGCCTTCTCGTACGCGGGGTCGCCCCTCTTCCCGAGCGGTGGCACGCTCACCACCGACGCGTTTCCGCCGTGGCAGCCGACGCAGCTGATCTTCACCTTGCCGGAGTGGTGGTCCTCGACTCCCTTGTGGCAGGAGAGGCAGCCGTCGCTCCCCGCCGCGATCGCGGCCGCGGCCGCCGCGGCTT
>CAYLNK010000075.1:0-22263 GCA_964384675.1 uncultured Holophagales bacterium
TCGTGCCTCAGGCCGGAGGCGATCAGCTCCGGCAGGCCGGTCCGGATCACGGCGTCGTGCGCCGCCGCTCCGGTTCGGTTCTCGACCGGCAGGATGGCCACGACGGCGGGCTTCCCCCGCGACACACCGGGCACCGCCGGCCGCGTCGCCACGAACGCGGCGAGCCCGATCAGGAGGAGCGCCGCGAGGAACGCCGCTCCGGCGAGGAGACGGCGGCGCCGGACCGGCGCGGCGAGCAGCTCGCGGGCCTGGGCCGCGACCTCGGCCGCCGAGGGGCGTGCCGCCGGATCCGAGGCGAGCATCCGGTGGATCAGGGCGGTGAGGCTCCGATGGCGGCGCGACACCTCGGGGGCGGACTTCTCCAGCGGGCGGACGCGTCCGGTGGCCGATTCCCGGATCATCTCGGTGGCCGAGCCGGAGAACGGAAGGCGCCCCGAGACGAGCTCGTACGCGGTGACCCCGAGCCCGAAGACGTCGATCTTGTCGCCCGATCTCTCCCCGCGCGCGTCCTCCGGCGCGATGTAGCCGGGAGTCCCGATGACTCGGCTGTGGCGGGTCAGGCCCCCCTCGGCGGGATCCGCCTCGCCCGACGGAACGAGCAGCGGCATCGGGACCGTCTCGCCCGGCTCGGCCGCGAGGCGCGCCAGCCCGAAGTCGAGCACCTTGTAGGCGCCGTCCTCGGTGCGCATCACGTTGGCCGGCTTCAGGTCCCGGTGGACCACGCCGTGGGCGTGTGCGTAGACCAGAGCGCCGGCGACCGCCTCGATCACGCGCAGGGCCTCTCCGGCGGGGAGCGGCCCGTGCATCACGAGGACGTCCGCGAGGGAGCGGCCCTCGATCCACTCCACGACCAGGACGTCGCCGTCCGGCCGCTCCAGGAGGTCGTAGACCTGGCAGACGTTCGGGTGGTTCAGGCGCGAGAGGGCCCGCGCCTCACGCCGCGTCCGCTCCCGCTGGACCGGGTCGGTCGCGCGCTCGGCGCGGATCACCTTCAGCGCGACGCGGCGCCGGAGCTTGGTGTCGAGCGCCCGGTAGACGAGGCCCATCCCGCCCCGGCCCACCAGGCGCTCGATCCGGAACTGGCCGATCTCGTCCAGCAAACGGGGACCCAACCCGCCTTGCGGCGGACCCTCAGCCGGCGCGCTTGATGGCGGTCAGGATCCTCTTGATCTCCGCGTTCGCCGTCTCGGGCGGGAGCTGGCAGGTGCCGGCGCCCCGATGGCCGCCGCCGCCGAACTTCCCCATGAGCTTGCCGACGTCCGTCTTCGAGGTGCGCCGGAAGATGCTGTGCCCGACGGCCACGATCGTCCGCTCGCCCCCCTTCCCGTCGAAGAGCCGGACCGAGATGTTGCACTTCGGGAAGAGCGTGTAGATCAGGAACCGGTTGCCGGACGGGAGGTCCTTGCGCCCGCGCAGATCGGTCACCACGACGTTCTTGTCGAGCTTCGACGTCTCCTTCAGGAGCTTTGCGAACGCCTCCTGGTCCTTCTTGTACTGCGCGACGCGGGCCGCGACGTCCGGCATCTTGAGGATCGCGGTGACCGGGTGCTTGCCGATCCAGTCCAGCATCTTGGTCATCAGCTGACGGTTGCTGATCGCGTAGTCGTGCTGGTAGCCGAGCCCGGTGCGCGGGTCGAGGACGTACGAGAGGAGGATCCAGCCCTTCGGCTTGGTGACGTCGTCCCTGGAGAGGTCCGCCGAGTCGGACTTGTCGACCGCCTCCAGCACCTTCCTGAACTTGCGGAGCTTCGCCCCTTTCCCCTGCTCGACGTAGTGGTCGTAGACGACGCGGGCCGCCGACGGAGCCACCTCGAAGCGGCCGCGGAAGTCGATTCCCTCCATGTCGTTCCGGAGGGCCTCGCTGGCGTGGTGGTCGAACCACATGCCGACGCCGGGCTGGTACGGCAGGTTCGTCAGGATGTCGTTCGCCGTCGCCTTCACCGTGCCGTCCTGCACGTCCTTGGGGTGCACGAAGTCGACCGCATCGATCTGCTCCACCTCGCGAAGGAGCACCCCGCACATGAGACCGTCGAAGTCCGACCGTGTGATCAGCCGCATCTCGTCCTCCTCGTCGTCGCTCGGTCGATTCTATTCGCGCGCCGCTTATCATCGGCGGCTTCGATGACCGACCCGTCCGCTTCCCCCCCGCGCCCCGTGCCGCCGGTCGGCCGCCGGGCGTGGACCGCCACGTGGCTCTCCGTCCTCTTCCTGATCGTCTACGGCGCGTGCAACTACCTGACCACGCTCCGGTCCGACGTGGGGACGTGGGTGATGGCGTTCGAGCGGGTCTTCCCCTTCGTGCCGGTCCTGATCCTGCCGTACCTCTCGATCGACCTCTTCTTCGTGGGCGCCCCGTTCCTCTGCCGGAGCGAGGAGGAGCTGTGCGCCGTGTCGAGGCGGATCGCGACCGCGGTCCTCGTCGCGGCCGGCTTCTTCCTGGTCCTGCCCCTGCGCTTCGCGTTCGAGCGCCCGGCCGCGCCCGGCTTCTGGGGCCGCGTCTTCGACGGCTTCCGGATGATGGACGCGCCGCACAACCTCTTCCCGTCCCTGCACGTCGCTCTCCTCGGGATCCTGGCGGACGTCTGGCTCCGCCGGGTGAGGAGCCCCGCGATGCGGGTCGCGCTTTTCGTCTGGTTCTTCCTGGTGCTGATCTCGACGGTGCTGACGTACCAGCACCACCTCGTCGACGTGGCCGGGGGCGCCCTGCTGGCCGCGATCTGCTTCCACCTCTTCCCCGGGGAGCGGCTCCCCGTGATTCCGAATCCGGCGATCGGCCGGCTCTACGCGGCGGGGGCCGCGCTCCTCGTCGCGGCCGGCCTCCTGACCCGGCCCTGGGGCGCGTTCCTGGCCTGGCCGGCGTTCGCGCTCGGGTCGGCGGCCGCGGCCTACTTCGGGCGAGGACCCGGGCTCTACCGGAAGCGCGACGGACGGATCCCCGTCGCCACGAAGATCGCCCTCGCACCGCTCCTCCTCGGCCAGCGCCTCTCCCTGGCCCGGTACCGGCGCGTCTCCACGCCCTGGGACGAGGTGATGCCCGGCCTCTTCCTGGGTCGCCAGCTCGACGACGCGGAGGCGGCCGCCGCCGTGCGGCGTGGCGTCACCGCCGTGCTCGACCTGACGGCCGAGCTCGAGACGCCGGCACCGTTCCGGGACGGCGTGAGGCGCCTGGCGCTGCCCGTCCTCGACCTGACGGCGCCGACGCCGGCCCAGATGGAGGAGGCGGCCCGGTTCATCGCCCTGGAGTCGGCCCGGGGCGTGGTCCTCGTCCACTGCAAGGTCGGCTGGTCCCGTAGCGCCGCCGTCGTCGGCGCGCATCTCGTCGCCTCGGGCCGGGCCCGCTCGGGGGACGAGGCGGTCGCCCAGCTGCGGGCGGCACGCCCGTCCCTGTTCGTGCGCCCCGAGGCGCTCGAGGCGCTCCGGAGCTTCACCCCCGCGCGGTGACCCGCTCCGCGACCGCCCGCGCGAGCGCTTCGGACCAGGGCGGCATCTCGACGCCCGCGGCCCGCAGCTTCCCGTTCGACAGCGCACAGGCCCGTGGACGGGGCGCCCGCATCGGCACGTCGTGGACGCTCACCGGGACGAGCCGGGGCGACGCCACGCCGAGGAGCCGCGCCGCCTCCCGGGCCAGCGCCTCCCACGTCGTCACGCCCGACGAGACCACGTGGTAGAGGCCGCCGGGAGCCTCCCGCTCGACGAGCGCGCGCACCGCGGCGGCGACGTCGGGCACGTAGGACGGGGTGAGCGTCCGGTCCGAGAAGACGCGGGCCTCCTCGCCACGCGAAAGCGCGTCGACCAGGCGGTCGATGGTGCTCCGCGCCGGGCTGCCGCCGAAGAGGCTCTCGACGCGAAGCACCAACGCCCCGGGCGCCGCCGCCGCCAGCCGCTCGCCCAGCAGCTTGGAGGCGCCGTAGACCGAGAGCGGCGCCGGCTCGTCCTCCTCGGCGTAGGGGTGCTCGGCGCGGCCGTCGAAGACGAAGTCGGAGCCGAAGTGGACGAGGCGCGCCCCTACGCTCGCGGAGGCCTCGGCCAGCTCTCCGGCGGCGAGCGCGTTGACGCGCAGGACCGGCAGCGGGTCGTCCTCGGCGCGGTCGACGCGGTTGTCGGCCGCGGCGTTCAGGACCAGGGCGGGGCGCAGGCCCCGGATCGCCGCCCGGGCCGCGCCGGGGACCAGGAGGTCCACCTCGGACCGCTCGGGCGCGAGCACCTCGAACGTCCCGCTGAACGTTCGCCTTAGGGCCGAGCCGAGCTGGCCGCGCGCGCCGAGGACGAGGACCCGCGTCATCGCCGCATCTTCTCGCACGTAGACTCCGGGCGATGAGGCCGCTCGAGGTCCTGGCCCTCCTCGCTTCGTCCCTCGGGGCCGGGATCATGAACGCGATGGCGGGCGGAGGCACCATCCTGACGTTCCCGGTGCTGATCCTCCTCGGGCAGCCCGCGATCACGGCGAACGCCACCTCGACGGTCGCGCTCCTGCCCGGCGCCGCGAGCAGCATGTTCGGCTACCGCCGGGAGGTGCTGGAGCACCGGAGCTGGCTCCGGGTCCTCTTCCTGCCGAGCCTGCTCGGCGGTCTGATCGGTTCGGTCCTCCTCCTTTCCACGCCGGAGCGGACCTTCGCCCGCTTCGCCCCCGCCCTCGTCCTCTTCGCGACGCTCCTCTTCGCCCTCCAGATCGTGGCGGCGCCGTGGCTCGCGGGGCTGAAGGGCGTCCGCCCTGGTCCCCTCCGGTACGCGCTCGTCGCGCTCTTCCAGCTCGCCGTGGCGATCTACGGCGGGTACTTCGGCGCCGGGATCGGGATCCTGATGCTGGTGGCCCTGGGGATCCTGGGCCTCACCGACATCCACGCCATGAACGGCCTGAAGAACTTCTTCGGGATGTGCATCAACAGCGTGGCCGCCGCCCTCTTCATCGCCCGCGGCGCCGTCTCGTGGCCCCACGCCCTGGTGATGGGGGTCGGGGCGATCGCCGGGGGCTACGCCGGGGCCCGGTTCGCCCGCCGGATCGGCAAGGAGAAGGCCCGGGCCGCGGTGATCGTCATCGGCCTGTTCGTGACCGCCGTCCTCTTCCTGCAGGGAAAGCATTGATCTGCCATGACTTGCCATCTCTGTTGAGAAAAGATCCGCTCCACCCTTGACAGAAACGAACGGTCGTTCCATCTTTAGGGCGTGAGCAAGGGAGAGCTGACCCGCCAGACCATCCTCGAGCACGCCGCCGCGCTCGCGAGCAAGGTGGGCCTCGAAGGGCTGACGATCGGCCGGCTGGCCCAGGACCTGGACCTCTCCAAGAGCGGGCTCTTCGCTCACTTCCAGTCGAAGGAAGAGCTGCAGCGGCAGGTCCTGGAGCATGCCGCCTCCCGCTTCGTGCACAGCGTCATCAAGCCCGTCCTGGCCACGCCCCGCGGCGAGCCGCGGGTTCGAGCGGTCTTCGACCACTGGATGCGCTGGCCGAAGCACAACCCGCTGCCCGGCGGCTGCATCTTCGTCGCGGCGGCGAGCGAGCTGGACGACCGGCCGGGACCGGTGCGAGACCTCCTGGTGAGCCTCCAGCGGGACTGGCTCGACCTCCTCGCCAACACGGTGCGCACCGGGATCTCGGAGGGGCATTTCCGGCCCGAGACCGACCCCGACCAGTTCGCGCACGACATGTACGGGGTCATGCTCGCCTTCCACCACGCCTACCGGCTGCTCCAGGACTCGAGGGCCGAGGAACGGGCCCGCCATGCCTTCGAGGCGCTTCTCGACGGCGTCCGGCAGCCCGGCTCGCGCCTGGATCCGTCCGAGCCGGCCGCCGGCGAGCCCACCCTCGGCGTCCCGGTCGAGACCGCCGCGCCGCTCTCCGTCCCCCCCGCAGCCCCCCTTCCCTTCTCGCTGCGCGACGTCCGCGCGTAAACGCATGGAGACCCCTCCGATGACTGCTCGTCCGTCCGTCCGTGAAAGCACGAACGTTCGATTCCCATGGGAGCGCACGCGTTTACGCGCCGCGTTCGAGGCCTTCGGGCGCTTCGCGCCGCCGCTCGCCTCGCGCGTGGCCGAGCGGATGTTCTTCACCCCGACGCGACAGGCGGCCTCGCCCGACCAGACGTCGTTCCTCGGGACCGGACGGCGGATCGACCTCGCGGTCGACGGGCAGCGGATGGCGGCCTGGGAGTGGGGGCACGGGCAGCCGGTGCTCCTCGTCCACGGCTGGGCGGGGCGGGGCGGCCAGCTGCGGGCCTTCGTGCCGCCGCTCGTGAACGCCGGCTATCGCGCCGTGACCTTCGACGTGCCCGGACACGGCGACTCGGAGGGGCGCCGCTCCTCCCTCCTCGTCTTCGCCAGAGCGATCGAGCGGATGGCCGCGGAGTACGGACCGTTCGCCGGGGTCGTCGCCCACTCCCTGGGGGCCGCCGCCACCGCCCTCGCCCACTCCCGGGGGGTGGAGATGGAACGGGCCGTCCTCCTGGGGCCGATGGCCGATCCGTACGGCTACTTCCGCCGTTTCCTCGAGTCGCTCGGGCTCTCCGAAGGCGTCTGCGACGCCACCGAGCGCCGCATCGAGAGGAAGCTCGATTTCAGCTGGGACACCTTCCACGTCCCGACGCTCGCCGCCACGTTCGAGATACCCGCCCTCGTCTTCCACGACCGTGCCGACGCCGAGGTCCCCTTCGGCCACGGCGCGGCCATCACCGCCGCCTGGCCCGACGCGGTCCTCCACCCCACGACCGGTCTCGGCCATCGCCGGATCCTGCGCGCCCCCGAGGTGCTCGGACGCGCGATCCCGTTCCTCACCGAACCGAGCACGCGGCTCCTCGCCGCGTCCTGCTGACCCGGGGAGCCGAGAGCTCCCGAGGAGGCCCCATGTCCACCGCCGCCAACCACCCCAACCCCGATCTCTTCCGCCGCGAGAAGCACGAGGTGTGCTCGAACACGGGATGCGACCGGCTGGTCGGCGACGACCCGTGGGAGAAGAGCGCGAGCCTCTGCTGGCGCTGCGCCCTCGAGCGCGACCTGTGGGACCGCGACTCGCGCTGGGATCACGTCGACGTCGACGCCCCCGCTCTGCCCGTGACCTGAGACCCGCGCGGCGAGGCTGTGAAGGAGCTTCTTCACGGCCTCGAACCTGTGCCCCGGGGGGCGGAAGCCCCCGACCAGCCGAGCCGGGAGCCTTCCCGCCGGGTACGATCCGGCCGGGAGGCTCGTTGAACCGTCGTCGCGGGATCGATCGATGAACCGGCTGGCGGCCGCCGTCCTGGACCGCCTCCCCGGATCGCTCCGGGACCAGGGGTTCCGGCTGGACCGGTTCGGGCTCCTGTCATGGCTCGCGGCCCGGAGCCGCGTGAGCGCGTTCGTGGTGGACGGCGACGCCGGCCCGGTGGAGGGCTCGTCGCGAGACCTCGGCGTCCTGCGCGGCTACGCCCGGGACGGGAGCTGGGCGCCGCTGACGGTGAGGCTGCTGCGCGACGCCCTGGCCCGCGGGGGCACCTACCTCGACGTCGGAGCGAACATCGGCCTCACGACCCTACCGATCGCCCGCGATCCCGCTGTCGTCTGCCACGCCTTCGAGCCCGACCCGGAGAGCTTCGGATATCTCTCCCGGAACGTCGCCCGCCACGGCGTGGGGGGCAGCGTCACCCTCCGGCAGCTGGCCCTCTTCGACCGGCCCGGCACGCTGCCGCTCGCGGTGGCGTCCGCCAACCGTGGCGACAACCGGCTGGCGCCGCCGGGCCCGGGCGATCCCGAGACCGGAGGCCGCCGGACCGTCGACGTCGCGCTCGCCCGGCTCGACGACACGCTCGACCCCGCGACGCTGCGCCGCCCGATCGTCGTGAAGATCGACACGCAGGGGGCCGAGCCGCTGGTCGTCGCCGGCGGGTCGCGCCTCCTCGCCGAGACGTCGCTCCTGATCCTCGAGTTCTGGCCCCACGGCATGCGCGGCCTGGGCGGCGACGTGGAGGCGCTGATCGCCTTCCTCGACCGGACCTTCTCGAGCGGCTTCGTCCTCGCCGGCGAGCGGGATACCGCCGTGATCTGGGAGCCCATCGCGGTGGTGTCGGACAGGCTCCGGCGCTTCGCACGGGAGACGAGGGGGAGGCGCTACCTGGACGTGGGCGTCCGCAAGTGACCCGGCGGCGGCCGGCGGCACCGCCGACCGCCCCGTGTTTCGGCGGCGCCGCCGAGCCCTGGGCGGCGCCGGATCACGCCAGGCTGTCGTGGACCCAGGGGACCTCGTACTTGTTGACGGCCCAGTAGACGCTCAGCTCCAGACCGCCTCCGATCCCCGAGTCGATGACCGTCACAGCGACCTGGCTCGATCCGGGCTCGACGCCGGCGAGGGCGTAGAGCCCCTTCATCGCGTTCGAGAGCTCGCTGAGCTGGTCGCCCTGCTCGAGGACGAGGTGTCCCAGCTTCGCCGCGTTCGCGATCTTCGCGATGTTCGGGAGCTTGGCCGCGGACTTCGCGAGCGCACCCCACTTCCCGCCGACGGCGACGTTGAAGTCCAGGCCGTCCGTCTGGACCCCTCTCAGGAAGGTGGGACGCTTGATGCCGGTGACGAAGACGAAGACGAGGCCGCCCGAGAGTCCCACACCCGGCCCCTGCCTCGAGGTGTGGATCCGCAGGAGGAAGCAGTCCGACATCGTCTCGTACGAGAACATCGCGGCGGAGACGACGTCGACGCCTTCGATGCCGCCGTGTCCGCCGACCTTCCCGCCGACCCCCCACCACGTCCCGGACCTCGCCCACCAGGCCGGCGTCCCGTCGTCGTCATCCGGGATCGGCGTCGGAAGAGGGGGGGGAACGTAGGGGCCGGTGTTGATCGCCGCGTCCTCGGGGAAGAGGGTCCGGGTGAAGATGTGTCCGGGCTTGGCGCCGTCGCTGAACCGGTAGTTCTTCCCGTCGTCCGTCTCGAGGACGCATCCCACGAAGTTCTTCAGGTACCAGTTGACCTCCCGAGGGTCGGTCGTCCTGAAATTGAACTTCACGAGATCGATGGGCTGGCCCCAGCCATCCCGCTGCGAGAGCGAGGCCCAGCTCTCGCCGGACCGCACGCGGTGCCGGAACGCTCCCGGCGGACCCCACCGGCCTCCGTTGTACGGCATCTGCGGAAGCGGCTTCCTCATGAGCGCCATGCGGGACCTCCTCGAAGCGAACGTCGGAAATGGTACCGGACGGCCGGAGCGAGGCGCGTGACGCAGGCCACAGGAATGAGCGGCGCCCGGAGAGTCTGGGCACCCGGGCCGCGCGGACGGCCTGCGCCGTAAGATCCCCGGATGGTGCGCACGCTCGCTCTCGCCGCCGCCTTCCTCCTCGCCTCTCCGCCCGCCGCCGTGGCTCCGGCCTCCTCCGGGGCCTTCGACCGCGACTTCGCCGCCGACCGGACGATGCGCGTCGACGTCGTCCACACGGGGGACGCGGCCACCGAGATCGTCACGCTCCACGCCGTCGTGAACGACGGAGCCTGGCCCGGCAGCCGGACGCGCCTGATCGACGAGACGAACCTCGGGGCGTACCAGTTCGTCGTGCTCGACCAGGAGACGAGCCGCCCGCTCTTCTCCCGCGGCTACTCGTCGGTCTACGGCGAGTACGAGACGACGGACGAGGCCAAGCACACCAAGCGCTCCTTCTCCGAGTCGCTCCGCTTCCCGTGGCCGAAGCGGCCGGTGCAGGTCGTCCTCAAGCGCCGCGACCGGCAGAACCTCTGGAAGGAGATCTGGTCCACCGCGATCGACCCGGCCTCGCCCGCCGTGAACTCCGCCCGGCTCGCGCCCCGGGGCACGGTCTGGACGGTCCTCGAGAACGGGCCGGCCGCCGAGAAGGTCGACCTCCTGGTCCTCGGCGAGGGCTACACCGAGAAGGAGCTCCCGAAGTTCCACGCCGACGTGAAGCGCCTCGTCGAGGTGCTGTTCCGGCAGGAGCCGTTCAAGGGCCGCCGCAAGGACTTCAACGTGCGCGCCCTCGACCTCCCGTCCGCCGAGACCGGGATCAGCCGCCCGCAGTCGGGGATCTTCCGGCGCACCCCTCTCTCGGCCCAGTACGGGATCTTCGGCTCCGAGCGGTACGTCCTGACGTACGACGACCGGGCGCTCCGCGACGCCGCGTCGGCCGCCCCGTACGACTTCCTCGAGATCCTCGTGAACGACGCGCGTTACGGCGGAGGCGGGATCTACGCCCACCAGGCCACCGCCTCGGTCGACACCGGCTTCGCCGACTACGTCTTCGTGCACGAGTTCGGGCACCACTTCGCCGGGCTCGCGGACGAGTACTACACGTCGGACGTGGCCTACGAGACCGGAGTCGCGGACAAGCCGGAGCCGTGGGAGCCCAACGTCACCGCCCTGAAGGACCCGAAGAAGCCGAAGTGGGCCGACCTGGTGACGCCCGGCACGCCGCTCCCGACGCCGTGGGAGAAGGAGGCGTTCGAGGCCGACAGCAAGAAGGTCCAGGCCGAGCGCCGGAAGAGGATCGCCGCGGGCGCCTCCCCGGCCGAGATCGACTCGCTGTTCCGGGAGCAGCTCGTGCGCGACACGAAGCTCCTGGGCGGGATGACGCACTCCGGAAAGGTCGGGGCGTTCGAGGGCGCCGCCTACGAGGCGAAGGGACTCTACCGGTCCTCGGCGGACTGCATCATGTTCACGCGGGACGAGGTGGGCTTCTGCCCCGTGTGCCGGCGCGCGATCGAGCGGGTCATCGACGAGTACGCGCGGCCCTGACGCCGTCTCTCGGCCAGGGCCACCTCAGCGGGCTCGAGATGACGGGTCGCGCCAGCGGAGGCCCGGGAAACGGGCGAAGTCGGTGTCGCTGCTCTGAATCTCGCACCGGTGCTCGATCGCGATCGCGGCGAGGTGCGCGTCCGTCGTGAGGCAGCACCGCGTTCAGCGTGTCCTTGAACGACGTGCGGCTCCCATGAGCGAGGTCCCGCAGGCGCGCCGCAACGTCCACCTCGAGCGTGACCGTCGTCCTCCGTCTGCATCTTGATGCTCGGCACCGGAGTCGTCAGGATGCGTCACGGACGCGGCGCTTCCGGAGCGCCTTCGACAGACCCGCGAACGACCCGCGCATCCCGCCCCCGCCGTTGGACCACTCGGGCGAGGCCTTGTAGCGCCAGTGGGCCGCTCCGCCCCCCTCCGCGTGCTGGTGCATCGCGAGGGTCCGGATCTGGACCTCGAAGACGAGCCCGTCGGAGGACCGGACGCAGGTGTGGAGACTCCGGTACCCGTTCGCCTTCGGCTCGGCGATGTAGTCCTTGAAACGCAGCAGGAGCGGCTCGAACCTCTCGTGGATCGCGGCGAGCGCCGCGTAGCAGTCCTGCTCCGAGGGCACGATGATCCGGAACGCGACGACGTCGTGGATCTGGTCGAGCGCCAGGCCCTTGGACTGCATCTTCCGCCAGATCCCGGCCGGGTGCTTGACACGGTGCTGGAGGGCCTTGTGCTTCACCGGCACCAGGGCCAGCGACTTTCGGATCTCGACCTCGCGATCGCGCAGCCAGCTCTTGCTCGCGGCGGGCAGGCTCGCCACCCGGCGTCTGATGTCGTCGAACGCCTCCGGCTCCAGGATCCGGAGGGCAGCGTCCTCGAGCCGCGACTTCAGCGGTCCCTCGCCGAGGCGCTCGGCCTCGAGGACGTCCCTCTCCCAGCTCTCCCGCGCCGCGGCCCGGGCGGCAGCGTCCCCGGGTCCCCGGGCCTCCAGGTAGCGGCACCGCGACAGGAGGTAGCGGCGGAGGAGCTTCCTGCGGAACGCGGCGTCCTCGCCGGAGCCGGCGGTGCCCTCCTCTTCCGCCGGGACCGGTGCGGCCGCGTCCGCGGCCTCGGCAGGCGTGGGGCCGAGCCCGAGCATCGCGCGTCGCTCGGCCTGCACCAGCCGTCGCACCGTCTCCTCGAGCTGCGTGCCCAGGTTCCGGAAGCGGTAGGCGAGCCACCGCATCTCCCAGGCGCCGCGGGGGATCGGAAGGCCGCTCCAGTACCCCATCTCCATCTGCCTGACGCCGTCGAGCAGTCGCCGGAGCGGGCGGTCGATCAGGAGCTGATAGGCGACGTAGAGCGAGAGGAGGATCGAGGCGATCGCCACGGCGAGGCTGAGCAGCCACTGCTTCCAGCGCCGTTCGATGGTGGCGCCGAAGACGGCCCCCTCCTGCCAGACCTCCAGGAGGCCGCTGCCGCCCGGGAGGAGCACGTTGCGGATCGGCACCTCGGCGCGGAGCGAGCCCGGGGGAGGCGCCACGTGCGGCCCCAGACGCGACGACGCGGCCACGCGGCCACGGGTGTCGCGGAGGACCGCGTGCAGGCCCGCGTAGCCCCGCCGGAAATGGGCGTCCTGGAAGGTCCGGATCCGCTCCTCGAGCCCGCCGGCCGTGGTCGCGGCTTCGAGGTCGGAGGCCAGCGGCGCGGCGATCTGGGCGAGGAGGGTCTCGCGCTCCTCCCAGCCGCGGTCGATCTCTCTCCTCTGGACCACGAACGTGAGCGAGCCGAGGACGAGCGTCACGATGATCGAGGTCGTGAGGCCCAGGCGCCACCTCAGGGGCACTCCCCTGAGCGGCGGGTCGCTCTGCCTCGTCTCACCACCGCGGAACACGAACCGTGTCAGGGTGCCTCCGCGAGAACCGTGCCCGGGAAGGATGTTAACGCCGCGGCGATGCCCCGCCGCCGCCGCCGCGGTCGTCTCCGGCGCGGGCTCGTATTCTCCGCGGCGGAGATTTCCGTCCCCGCCCGGGGCGACCGGACCGGGCACGCGCCTTGTAACGGCCCGGGGCCGGGAGGAGACCGTGACCCTCACCAGGAAGCTCGCCGCCACCGCCGTCCTGTCGCTCGCCCTCGCCGCCGCCGTCGCGAAGCCGCCGGGCCTTCGACCCGCGGCCCCCGCCCCGCTACCGGCGGCGCCGGCCGCCTCGGACCCGACGAGACTCCTCGACGAGCTCGCGCGGGCCTCGGGCGGACGTCTCGGCGTCCACGCGGTGCACGTCGAGTCGGGCCGGGCCCTGTCCCATCATGCGGGCGAGCGGTTCCGCATGGCGAGCACGTACAAGCTGCCCATCGCCGTCGCGGCGCTGCGCCTCGTCGACGCCGGGAAGATCCCGCTGGAGCGAAGGGTCGCGGTCGGGCAGGCGGACCTGCGGCGGGGTATGGGGAACCAGCTGCGTCACGCCTGGAAGCCGGGAATGACGCAGTCGTTCCGCCAGCTGCTCGATCGGATGATGACCGAGAGCGACAACACGGCGACCGACCTGGTGCTCCGGGCCCTCGGGGGCCCGAAGGTCGTCGCCGCGATGCTGAAGGAGCAGGGCCTCACCGGGATCGACGTCAGCCGGTCCGAGCTGGAGATCGACGCGGACTTCAACGGTGTGACGGTGCCCGCCGACGGACGGATCCGGATCGAGCGGTTCGAGGCCCTCCGCCGCGCCGTCCCCGCCGCTCGGCGTACCGAGGCCCGGGCACGCTTCGAGGCCGACCGGCGCGACACCGCGACGCCGGAAGGGATGACCCGGCTCCTTTCGCGGCTGAGCCAGGGAGAGATCCTCTCTCCGGCGAGCCGCGGCGTCCTCTTCGACCTCCTGCGCCGGAACAGGACCGGCGACCGGCGAATCCGCGCGCTCCTCCCGGCCGGCACCGTCGTCCTGGACAAGACCGGCACGATGGACGGCGTCTGCAACGACGTCGGCCTCATCGTCCTGCCCGACGGGACCCACGTGGCCCTCGCGATCTACACCGAGGGCGTGCCCAGGGAGCTCGAGGCCCGGGAGCGGACCGTCGCCGAAGCGGCGCGGATCGCGCACGCCCAGCTCGGCCCGTCGTGACGGGATCCGGGGGGCCGGGGCCGAACGGCCCCCCGGATCCGACCTCGCTACTCCGGCTTCCAGCGCGGGACGCGCCCCGGCGTCCACGGCGCGCCGGCGGTCTCGGCCCGCTCCTCGAGCCCCTTCAGGTCCTTCTCGACCAGGGTCTGGAGCTTGCCGAGCGCGTCCTGGAAGAGCGCCCCGGCCAGGTCGGCCTGCTGGCGATGCGTTCCGGTGGGACCGGTGGTGGCTTCCCAGCATCCCTCCACCACCTGGTTGACGCGCTCGGTGATCGACGGCGCGGCGGGTTCGTTGTACTTCCGCGCCACCGGGTCGCCGGTCATCGCGGTCTTCAGGTCGGCGAGGCGAGACTGGATGGCGCGCGCCTCGTCGAGGAGCTTCAGGTCGGCGCCGGGCGCGTCGACGAGCGCCTTCTTCAGGTGATCGAGCCGGGTCTGCGCCTCCTTCACGGTCTCGTTCGCGCCCAGCACGGCCCTCTGGAGCCGCGCCGCCTTGCGCTGGAATGCCAGGATCTCGCCGCGCTTCGCCGCCGGGACGTCGACGAGGCCCAGGGGCTCGGCCGTGAACGTCTGCGGCTCGCCGAGCGTGGTCAGCACGCCGTCCACGCGCCTGGCGAGAGACACCGTGTACGTGCCCGGCACCGCCATCGGCCCCTCGGGCGGGTTCGCGAACGGGTTCTCCTCGGCCGGCGGCTTCAGCTCCGTCGGGTTCGCGGGAGGGAACCTCAGGTTCCAGGCGATGCGCTGCATCCCCTTGCCCGTCGGACCGGCGAGCCGGCGCACCACCTTCCCCTCGGAGTCGGTGACCGTGAGGATCACGGACGGGTCTTCCTCACGCCCCTCCGCCCGGAGGTCGTCCCACGACGGATAGGCGACGTCGCCCCCCTTGTCGGCGATCTTCTTCTCCGCCTCCTGCCGCGCCTTCTTCCTCGTCTTCAGCTCGTCCTTCAGGTGATACGTGAAGACGGCCCCGAACGGCGGGTTGGGTGCCGAGAAGAAGCCCTCCCCCTGGAAGGCCTTCTCGCGGCCGCCGAGCGGCTCGGCCGGGACGAACATCCACGCCTTCTTCACGGGGAAGAGCGTGGCCTCCTTCTCGAGGAGCTCGGCCGTCGCCTTGCGTACCGGCGTGAGGTCGTCCAGGACGTAGAAGCCGCGCCCGAACGTGGCGAGGACCAGGTCCCCCTCGCGCGCCTGGATCGCGAGGTCGCGTACCTGGATGGGCGGGAGGCCGCCCTTGAGCTGGACCCACCGCTTGCCGTCGTCGGGACTGAAGAAGACACCGAACTCGGTGCCCACGTAGAGGAGGCCGGCGCGGGTCGGGTCCTCGGCCACGCAGTACGCCGTGCCGCGCTCGGGGAGGTCGCCCGAGATCGAGGCCCACGTCCTGCCGCGGTCGGCCGACTTCAGGACGTATGGCTTGAAGCTCCCTTTCTGGTGGTCGTCGAAGGTCGCGTAGATCACGTCGGCGGAGAAGGCCGACGGCTCCACGTCGTTCACCAGGGTGCCCGCTGGGACGCCCGGGAACGCGTCCACCTTGCGCCATCCCTTGCCGCCGTCCTCGGTGATCTGGATCAGCCCGTCGTCCGTGCCGGCGACGAGGAGCCCCTCCGCGAGCGGCGACTCCGCGAGCGCCACGATGCTGCCGTAGAACGACGTCGACGCGTTCTTGGCGACCGTGTCGACGCTCCAGACGCGGCCCATCACCTTCAGCTTGTTCCGGTCCACCTTCGCGGTGAGGTCCCCGCTGATCGCGACCCAGGAATCGCCCCGGTCGTCGCTCCGGAAGACCTGCTGGCCGGCCACGTAGAGGCGGGTGTGCGCGTGCGGGCTGATGACCAGCGGCGTGTCCCAGTTCAGCTTGATCGCCGGCTCGTCCTTGCCCGGCTGCGGCTGGATGTCGACCCTCTCCCCGGTCCGCCGGTCGAAGCGGACCAGGCCGCCGTGCTGGCTCTCGGCGTACACGGTATTCGGGTCCTTCGGGTCGGCACGCGTGACGAAGCCGTCGCCCCCCTGGGTGACGAACCAGTCGGCGTTCACGATGCCGCTGGCGTTGCGGGTGCGGGACGGCCCGCAGAGGCTGTTGTTGTCCTGGGTCCCGCCGCAGACGTTGTAGAACGGGAGCGACTCGTCGACGGAGACCCGGTAGAACTGGGTGACGTTCAGGTTGGCCTTGAAGTGCCACGTCGCGGCGCGGTCCCAGCTCTCGTACATCCCGCCGTCGTTGCCGTTCACGAGGTGATCGGAGTCCTCCGGGTCGATCCAGAGCGCGTGGTTGTCGACGTGCTTGTACTTCTCACCGGCCCGGCGGAACGTCTTGCCGGCGTCGTCGCTCACCATCAGAAACGTGTCGAGCGAGTAGACGCGCTCGGGCCGCTGCGGGTCGACGACCAGCTCCTGGTAGTACTGCGGGCTCGACGAAAGGTGGTCGCCCCGCCGCTCCCAGGTCCAGCCGAAGTCGGTGGAGCGGTAGACGCCCTTGTCCTTGGCGCCGCTCGCCTCCACGATGGCGTACACGACGTCCGGCTGTGACGGGGCGACGGCGAGCCCGATCCGACCCAGGTCCCCCTTCGGAAGGCCCTTCTCGATCTTCTTCCAGGTGGCGCCCGCGTCCGTCGACTTGTGGATCGCCGACTCCGGGCCGCCGTCGATGAGGGTCCAGACGTGCCGCCGCCTCTGGTACGAGGTGGCCAGGACGACGTCGGGGTTGCGCGGATCGAGCCACACCTCGTTGACGCCGGTGTCGTCCGAGATCTTCAGCACCTGCCTCCACGTCTTGCCGCCGTCGGCGGTGCGGTAGAGGCCGCGCTCGCCGCCGGAGGCCCAGAGCGGCCCCTGCGCGGCGACCCAGACGACCTTCGAATCGCGCGGGTCGACGACGATCCGCCCGATGTGCTCGGACGTCTTCAGCCCCATCGCCTCCCAGCTCTTGCCGCCGTCGACGGAGCGGTAGACGCCGTCTCCGTAGGCCACGCTGCGCTGGCTGTTGTTCTCGCCGGTCCCGACCCAGATCGTCAGCGGGTCCTTCGGGTCGAGAGTGAGGCAGCCGATGGAGTACGACGTCTGCCCGTCGAAGAGCGGGGTCCAGCTCGTGCCCGCGTTCGTCGTCTTCCAGACGCCGCCCGACGCGACCGCGACGTACCACGTGGCCGGGCGGCCCGGCACCACGGCGAAGTCCGCGATGCGCCCTTCGGTGACGGCGGGTCCGATCGGCCGGAAGGCCAGCCCCGAGAACGAGTCGGCGGACCACGGCCCCTTCTTCTCGGTCTTGTCGGCCTTGTCCGCCTTCTCGGCGGCCGGCTTCTCCGGCTTCTTCGTTTCCGCGGCCTGGGCGGGGATCGAGGCCGACAGGGCGGCCAGCGCGAGGACGGCGAACGGACGGTGCATCGGCTCCTCCGGCGGCGGAGAGTAACGCCACCGGGGCGTCCCCGCCGCCCTCCTGGGACGGGGGGCCAGGATCGGGCCTCTCCGGGGACAAACCTATTGAAGGCTGGAGCCGGGCCGGCCACGGCCCCGGGAGGGTCCATGAAGCGTGTGCTCTCGTCCTACGTCACCTCGGCCCCGACGCGGCGGCCGCTCCGGATCTACGCGATCGACCCGATGTCGGGGAAGGCCCGATCCAACCGGGTCACCCTGGACGTCCCCAACGAGCCGCCCCTCACGCCCGGTCCCGTCGGCGAGCGCCTCGAGGTGATCGACTACGACGGCGCGCACGGGCGCTTCTACCCGCCGGTCGATCTGAACGAGCCGTCGATCCTGATGCAGGGGGGCCTCGCGCCGACCGAGTCCGACCCGCGCTTCCACCAGCAGATGGTCTACGCCGTGGCGATGAAGACGCTGGAGAACTTCGACTTCGCCTTGGGCCGTCCGGTCAGCCTCCGGCGGGGCCGCTTCAAGCCGCGCCTGCGGCTCCTGCCTCACGCGTTCTACGGCGCGAACGCCTTCTACGACCCCGACCTGCACGCCGTCCTGTTCGGCTACTTCCGGGCCGACGCGAAGGACCCCGGTCCGAACCTCCCGGGACAGATCGTCTTCACGTGCCTCTCGCACGACATCGTGGTGCACGAGATGACCCACGCCATCGTCCATCGCCTCAGGCACTACTTCCTGGAGCCGAGCAACCCGGACGTCCTCGCCTTCCACGAGGGCTTCGCCGACATCGTCGCCCTCTTCCAGCACTTCACCTACCGGGACCTCCTCCTCGAGGAGATCCAGCGGGTGCGCCTCGACATACGGCGCGAGAGCACCCTCGTGAAGCTGGCCCAGCAGTTCGGCCTGGCGACCGGGACGGGGCGCGCGCTCCGCTCCGCCCTCGGGACCGACGATCTCCGCCACGACGACGCGATCCTCGAGCCGCACCGCCGTGGCTCGATCCTCGTGGCGGCGGTCTTCGACGCGTTCTACGCGCTCTTCGTCAGGCGGACCCGGGACCTGATCCGCATCGCGACCGGCGGCTCGGGCGAGCTGCCGACCGGAGACCTGCACCCCGACCTCGTCGGGCGGATCTCCGCCGAGGCCGCGGACACGGCCCAGACCACGCTCCTGATGTGCATCCGCGCGTTCGACTACCTGCCCCCCGTCGACATCACGTTCGGAGACTTCCTCCGGGCGCTGGTCACGGCCGACTGGGAGCTCTCCCCGCAGGACGACGTCGGGCGGCGGGCCGCATTCATCGAGGCGTTCCGCGCCCGCGGCCTCTACGCGACGGGCGTCGCCTCCCTCGCCGAGGAGTCCCTGGTCTGGGAGGACGACCCGGACGTCGAGCGGATCCCGATGACGGAGCAGGAGCTGCTGCTGGCCCTGATGTCCTCGGCGAACGCCGCCAGCCGACAGCCGACCAGCCCGAAGCGGCGGCAGAGCTCCGTTCCGGAGTCGGAGGAGTCCGAGGCCGCCGGAGAGGCCGGCATCAGCTCGAAGCTGGCGAGCGTGCTCCACCCCTGGGCCATGCGGAACCGCTCGGGTCTCAGGCTCGACCCGAACCGGGAGGTGGCCGTCCGGGGCTTCCACTTCGTCTACCGCGTGGCGCCGGACCGGCGGGTCAAGTTCGAGCTGATCTCCCAGTTCACGCAGCACGGGGACGACGACGACGCCCTGGGCGGCCTGCGGTTCCGCGGCGGCACCACCGTCGTGGCGAGCATGGACGGCACCGTCCGCTACGCGATCGCCAAGCCCCTGCCCTCCGCCGACCTCCCCGAGGTACGTCGCGAGGCGCTCGCCCGCCTCGAGCGTCAACGGCGCTACGTCGCGGCGCTCGACCGGACGGACCTCATGCTCTCCTGCTCGAGCCAGCCTCCCCGCGAGGGACGCATGAAGGCGAGAGCGAGCTTCGCCGCCCTCCACGGAGGTCTCTGATGACGCGCTCGGCGCTCGTGAAGATGTACAACGTCGGATTCGGCGACTGCTTCCTCGTGACGCTGCCGACCGATGGCGGCGAGAGGACGGTCCTCTTCGACTGTGGCTCGATCAAGAGCGGCGGCCCGACGATGCCGGAGGTGGTCACCCGCCTGCTCACCGACGTCGGGACGAGGATCGACGTGGTCGTCTGTACCCACCGCCACAGGGACCACATCGCCGGCTTCGCCGACGATCGCTGGAAGGGGGTCGAGGTCGGCGAGGTGTGGATGCCGTGGACCGAAGACCCGGACGACCCGGAGGCCACACGGATCCGGGACGCCCAGACCAGTCTCGCCCTGGCGCTCGAGACCAACGTCGCCGCCCGTCTCGCGGCGCCGGGTCTCTCCGCGGACCGGAGGGGTGAGCTCGAGCTGGCCCTCGACCTGGCGGTGAACGCCAAGCTCAACGACGCGGCCATGGAGACGCTGCATACGGGCTTCAGCAGCGGCCCCGACGCGCCGAGGCGCTTCCTCGCGGCGTTCGATCGGGACGGGAAGCCGACGGACCGGTACGAGACGCCGCTGCTCCCCGGAGTCACCGTTCACGTGCTGGGACCCACCCGGGACGAGTCGATCATCCGGGACATGGACCCTCCGAAGGGGAAGGGCTACGTCCACCTCCTGCCGGTCGCCGCCGGACCGGGCGGGGCGCTCGCTCCCGCCGGGATCCCCGAGCCGTTCTCGGACGAGTGGTGGGCCGAGGGCCAGACGTCGGCGCTGTCGCCCGAGGAGATGGAGCGTATCGCCTCGTTCAGCGACGGCTTCGCGGGCGAGGTCGCGGCGGCGCTCGAGAGCGCCGTGAACGGCACCAGCCTGATGCTCGTCCTCGAGGTGGCCGGGAAGCTCCTCCTGTTCCCCGGCGACGCCCAGTGGGGAACGTGGGACGCCGCCATGGCGAGGCCGAAGGCCAGGAAGCTGCTGTCACGGGTCGGCTTCTACAAGGTCGGGCACCACGGCAGCCACAACGCCACACCCTCCGACTTCGTCGAGTCGATCCTCCCGCTCGACGTGCCGTCGATGATCTCGGTCTGTCCCTACGGCAAGTGGAAGGTCCCGCTACCGAAGCTGGTGACGGAGCTGAGCGCACGGGGGCCGGTCGTCCGGAGCGACAGGCCGGGAGAAGCCGCCTCTCCGTTCCGGGTCGTCGACGGCGTCGTCGAGCTGCCGATCCGGATCTAGCCCTACAGGCCGAGTCTCAGGATCACCGTCGGCGAGACGGTCGCCGCGGGGAACGTCCCGGTCCTGGCGTCGAACTTCCCCCAGTGGCTGTCGGCCACGAGATGGAGGTCGTTCCCGACCACCACCCCGAGCGTCGGCTCGTCGAAGCGGGGGTCGTTCATCAGGAGCACCTCGGCCTTCTCGAGCGTGACGCCCCCCTTGCCGAGCGTGAGCCGCACCACGCGGTGCGGCGTGATCCCGTTCTGCACCGCGACGAGCGCGCCCCTGTGAAAGACGAGCCCGTCGACGCCGATCGTCGTCGAGCCGGCGGGCGCCGCCAGAGCCGTCACCTTCGCGGTGTCGAGGTCGACGGCGTGGATCGTCGTCGCCCAGTCGCTCACGTAGAGCCGCTTGCCGTCGGGCGAGAGCGCGAGCCCGTTGGGCGACCGGAGGAGCCCGGCGGGCACCAAGGTCTCGAGCGCCGTCGCGGACGGAGCGAGCCGGTAGACCTGCCCGCCCACGCTGTCGGAGAGGTAGACCTCCCCCTTCGGCGAGACGGTGACGTCGTTGAACGAGTGAGCGCCCCCGCCCGCCGGGGGCGTGAGGCGCCGCGTCTCCTTCCCGGTCGCCAGGTCGAACGCCACGAGCGCGGTCTTCCCCTCGAGCGACTTGTCGTAGCCGCTCATCTCGGGGAGCGCCGCCGTCGCCGCCCAGAGGAGCCGCCGCTCGGCGTCGACGGCCATCCCGAACACCCCGAGGTCGTGGGTCGCGAACGGCGTCACGGCGCCGGCCGCGGAGCGGCGCACGATCCGGTGACCGTGCACGCTCCCCACGAGGAAGCTCTTCGTGACCGGGTCGTACGCGATCCCCTCGGCGAGGTCGCGGTCCGGCAGCTCGAACGACACGGAGGCGCTGCCGGCCGGTTTCCTCAGCGCGGCCAGCCGCTCCTTGAGCGGTCCGAAGTCCGGCGACCGGCGGGCGGCCTCGAGGTCGGGGTCGGCCTCGGCCCCGAGGTCGACCTTCCACGACGCGAGCGTCTCGAGCGCGCCCAGCGCTCCCTTCGCGTCGCCGGTGAGCGAGCGGGCGCACGCCACGTTGTAGAGCAGGCCCGGGTGGTCGGGTCGGAGCGCGCTCGCCTTCGACGCGTTCTCGAGGAACGCCGTCCAGTCCTTGGCCTTGTAGGCGATCGCCGCCTGGCGCCGGTAGGTGGTCACGTCGTCGGCGAGGGCCGGGACGGTGGTTCTCAGGACGAGCGACACGATCGCACCGCGCACGAGCAGTCTCATGGCCTCCGCTTACGGCGAGACCGGCCCCCGGGTTTCCAACCCCTTGTTCGTCTGGGGTCCGGCCGCGCACCCGAGACGGGTCTCGGGGACGCTCACCGGGTAGGTTTCTGCCGACGTGGACGAAAGACGCGTCGGGTCGCTCAGGTCGTAGAGCGCGGCGAACGTGCCCGGACCTGCCGGGATCCGCTCGTGCCGCATCCCGATCGCCGAGAGGTATCCCGTGAAGAGCGCGGTCTCCTTCAGGCCGGGCAGCGAGTGCGTCAGCACGATCCAGACCCGGCTCCGACCTCGGAAGGCGTCCAGCTCGCGGAGGTAGCCGCGCGGCTCGGGACGATGGCATCCGCCGAGGACGTACGTCCCCGGGGCAAAGCCGTTCCGGGGTCCATAGAAGGCCATCGCCTGGCCGGCCCCGTACGTGGCGTAGATCGCGTCACCGGGCGAAACCCGCGAGGCGAGCGTCTCGAGGAGAGGCCGCATCTCCTCCACCGAGTAGACCGGCGGCCGCCGGGCGAGGACCGCCGCGCCCGAGAGCGCCAGACCGAGGAGCGGCAGGGCCGCTATCGGCCACGGGCCTCCCCGGCGCGCGACGCCCCGCGCGACGAGGGCCGCCCCTTCCGCCTCGAGGAGGAGGAAGAGCGGGAGCGCGTACAGCACGAGCCTCCCCT
>CAYLNK010000076.1:0-22151 GCA_964384675.1 uncultured Holophagales bacterium
GCGCGCCCGCGAGGCGCTCGGCTGGGAGCCGAGGCGGTCTCTCGAGGCGACCCTGCCGAAGATGGCGGCGGCGCTGAAGAAGGACCCCGAGCGCTTCTACGCCGAGAACAAGCTGGACGGAAAGAGGCACGCCGACGCGCAGGCGACGTCGAAACAGCCGACCATGGCGATGCACGAAAGCGCGCACGCGGGGATGACGCTCTGGACGCACTTCGCGGTCTCGGCCCTCGGGCTCTGGGAGGCGCTCGGCGCGGCGACGTTCCCCGCCCCCGCCGGCGAGCGCTGGGGCTCGCTCCTCTGCGGGGCGCTCCTCTTCGCCTTCGGCCTGCTCTAGGCGCGCGGGCGCTCCTGGGCGCGCTGGGGCACCTGCGCGATCGGCCTCTGGCTCCTCTTCATGCCGCTCGTCTTCTGGGCGCCCGCCGCGGCATACACGAACGACACGCTGGTAGGCGCGCTCGCGATCGCATTCTCGGTCCTCGTTCCCGGCATGCCCGGCATGTCGATGGGAAAGGGCCCGGACGTCCCGCCGGGATGGACGTACAACCCGTCCAGCTGGGCGCAGCGGGCGCCGTCGATCGCGCTCGCGTTCGTCGGCTTCTTCATCGCGCGCTACCTCACGGCGTTCCAGCTCCACCACGTCGCATCCGTGTGGGACCCCGCCTTCGGCGACGGGACCTTCCGCGTCCTGACGTCGAGCGTCTCGCGCGCCTGGCCGATCTCGGACGCCGGCCTCGGCGCGCTGTCGTACATGCTCGAGGCGCTGTCCGGCTTCATGGGCGGCAAGGACCGCTGGCGCACCATGCCGTGGATGGTCGCGATGTTCGGCTTCCTCGTCGTCCCGCTCGGCATCACGAGCATCGTCCTCGTCATCCTCCAGCCGGTCGCGGTCGGCGCCTGGTGCTTCCTCTGCCTGGTGACGGCCGTCGTGATGCTCGCGATGGTGCCGCTCGCCGTGGACGAGGTGGTGGCGATGGGCCAGTTCCTCGCGGCGGAGGTGCGGCGCGGCCAGCCGTTCTGGCGGACGTTCTGGATGGGAGGGAGCGGCGAGAAGGGCGGTAGGGAGACCCGAGCGGCTTCTCTCTGGCACGCGATGACGCGTGGCGTCGGCATCCCGTGGGGCGTCACCGGGGCGGTCGCCGCCGGGCTCTTCGCGATGGCGTCGCCGTCTTTCACGCTCGCGACCTCGCGCGCGGCCGACAGCGACCACGTCACCGGCGCGCTCGCCGTCACGGTCGCGGCGATTGCGGCGGCCGAGGTGACGCGCGCGGCCCGCTTCCTCAACCTGCCGCTGGGGCTCTGGCTCGCTGTGGCGCCCTGGGTCCTGAGCGGCTCCACGGGTACATCGCGGTGGAGCGGGGCGATCTGCGGCGTGGCCCTCGTCGCCTGCTCCGTTCCGCTCGGTCGCGTACGGGAGCGCTACGGGGCCTGGGACCGCCTCGTCACGCTGGGTCCGGCGCGTCGCGCGATGCCGGCGCGAAACGCCCGTCCGCGCTCATCCCCGCTGCGGCGGGGATCGACGATAGGACGTTAGCATCGCTCGCGCGTCGACACGCCAGCTACTACCCAGTCCGATATCGACTCGCCGCCCTTGACTCCGTACCGTACTCCAGGGTCCATATTGCGTCTGGAGGTCGACGACGGTGGAGGCGATGACGATCGGGCAGGTGGCCAAGCGGGCCGGCGTGAACGTCGAGACGGTGCGTTTCTACGAGCGCGAAGGGCTCATCGGAGAGCCGCCGCGCCGCCCTTCCGGCTACCGTCAGTTCGGCCCCGACGTCGTCCGCAGGATCCGCTTCATCCAGCGCGCCAAGGAGCTCGGCTTCTCGCTACGAGAGATCGGGGAGCTCCTGGCGCTCCGCGTCTCGCGCGGCCAGACGTGCGCGGACGTGAAGGCGCGGGCCGTCGACAAGATCGCCGACATCGACGAGAAGCTCGCGGCCCTCGCCCGCATGCGCTCGGCGCTGGAGAAGCTGAGCGATTCGTGCGTGGGGCGAGGACCTGTGAGCGAGTGCCCGATCCTGGACGCCCTCGACGAGGAGGGACGCGACGATGCCGAGGGTTGAGATCGTCTACCTCCCTTCCTGCCCGAACGTCGCCGAGGCCCGCGCGCGTTTGATGAGGGCCTTCGTCGCGGCCAAGCTCACGCCGAGCTGGAGCGAGCATCAGGCCGACGACCCCGACCTGCCCGGCTACGCGCGCGGCTTCGCCTCGCCGACGATCCTCGTCGACGGCCGCGACGTCGCGGGCGCGGAGCCTACCGGAGCGGGCGAGGCGTGCCGGCTCTACGCGGGTGAAGGAGGAGCGCGGGGCGCCCCGTCTCTCTCCAGCATCGTCGCGGCTCTCAGCGCCTCGTCGGCGACGCCCGCCGCGCCGAAACGCGGCCTGCGATGGCGCCTGAGCTTGGCGGCCCTACCCGGTCTCGCTTTCGCGCTCCTCCCCAAGCTCGCATGCCCGGCATGCTGGCCCGCGTACGCGGGGCTACTCGGGTCCCTCGGGCTCGGTTTCCTGATCGAGACGCGATGGCTCCTGCCGCTGACGGCGATCTTCCTCACTGCGGCGCTCGCCGCCCTGGCGTATCGGGCCAGGCGGCGCCACGGCCTTATGCCCTTCGGGCTCGGCATCGCCGCGACGGCCCTGGTCCTCGCCGGCAAGTTCTGGCTCGAGAGCAACCCGGCCACGTACGCGGGCGTGGCCCTCCTCGTGGCCGCCTCCCTCTGGAACACCTGGCCGAAACGTCAACCTGACATCGCCTCCTGCCCCGCGTGCGCGCCTGCGGGGCCGGGGGTGGATCTCTCCACAGGCGCGACCAAGGAGAACCCGACATGACCACCAGGAAGCGGAAGATCGAGATCTTCAGCGCAGGCTGCGGCGCCTGCGCCGACACCATCGAGCTCGTCAACAGGATCGCCTGCCCCTCGTGCGAGGTGACGATCCTCGACATGAAGGACGGCGCGACGGCCGAGCGCGCGAGGCAGCTCGGAATCCGGTCCGTCCCGGCGGTCGTCATCGACGGCGAGCTCGCATCGTGCTGCGTCTCCCGCGGCGTGGACGAGGGAGCGCTTCGAGCGCAGGGGGTCGGCCAAGCGACGGCGTGACGCCTCGGTGGGAGGCCCGCGGGCTCGACCCCCACGCCGCGTACGCGCGTGCGGTCGACCGCAGTTCAATCCCGCCGCCCCTCCTCGAGCCGGCGTTCCAGCGCGCGGTTGGCGAAATAGGTCGCCGTGGCGCCGGCCTCGTCGGCCTGCCGTTCCGCCTCCCTGATGAGCGCGGCATAGCGCTCGCGGATTCCCCTGAGCCACGGGTGGTACGGGGCCTTCGAGAGCAACGGCGTCTGACCGATCTCGCGCGCTTCCGCCTTGCGCAGGTCCGCCGCCTTCCGGCGGGACTCCTCGGCGCGCTGGCGGTAGTCGGCGGCGAGACAGTCGAGCTCCTCCGCGGTGAAGGGCTGTGCGGCCGTGCTGCGCGGTGGCCACGGCACCTCGGCCAGCATGGTCACAGGGCCGGACAACGTTGCGAGGATCAGGAGCATAGGAGTGGTGGGGTGCATCGGAAGCCTCCTATTGTCCGGTCCGCCTCGACGGCCTCCAAGGTGGCGTCGTCGCCGACGGGTTGTCGCTGGAGAGTGAAGAGGGGCCGAGCGGCCTGACCGCCATCGTCCTCGCCAGGAAGGACTCGATGGCCTCCGCGACACCCTCAGGAGCCGCGAGCGGCAGGTGGTGGTCGCCGGAGAGGCATAGGATCTCGGCGCCCGTCGTCGAGGCGAGCCGGCAGAGCTCGTCGCCGTCGGCCATGCCGTCCTCGCTGCCGTGGATGATCAGCACCGGAACGCCGCTCAACCGTGGGAGCGAGTCCGCCAGCGACGTCTCGAAGACCACATGGCGGAGGGAGCCGCTCATGCTCTCCCAGATGTGCTCGGAGGCGTCGCTCGCGACGTGGCCCGGACGGCCCGGGTTGAGCCAGCGGGCCATCTTCCCGCCGAACGACCCGAGCGCCTCGTGGAGCGTGCAGGCGAGGAACGCCAGCGCGGGTGACCGAGCGAAGGCGCGGGTGAGCGGGGACAGCCCCCGGATGCGGCGGCGGAAGTCCGCCTCCGAAAGGAAGAGCGGCGGAGAGACCAGGACGAGCGCAAGGACGGCGCCGGGGCGGGTGCGCGCGTACTCGACCGCGAGGACGGCGCCCATCGAGTGCCCCACGAGAACGACGGGCTCGGCCGTGACCGCCTCCACCGTCGCGGTCAATCCATCGAGGTGCGCCCCCACGGTGTAGGCCGTTTCGGGCCACGGGGACCGGCCGAAGCCGAGGAGGTCGGGCACGATGACCCAGTGAGCGCCTTCGAGCAGCGGAGACACGTCGTTCCAGTAGCGCCCCGAGCCGAGGAGGCCGTGCACGAGGACGACGGGCACGCCGCCTCCCCCGCGCACCTCCACGTAGAGCGGGGTCGGGAGGGCTTTGGTCTTCGCCGCGTGGTGCGCCCGCTTCAGGGAGCTCGCGCCGAAGACGAGCGCGCCCACGGCGACCAGCGCCAAGAGGACCCCGAGCAGGGCGAACCCATCATGGCGGCGGCGCTTTCTCGGCGCACGAGCGGCCGGGGCGGCGGGGATCCCCACGCGTTCGAGTCTCTTCATGCTCGCTGAAGAACTTGGGGTGAGGACATTAGAGGCGCCTTAGGACCGCATGGTTCACCTGCACTACACCAAGAGCAGATGGGAACGGGCCAGGGACGCGGGGCTCTAACGTGGTTCTAATTTTGCCGCCCTATGTTCTTCGGTGTCATGCGCAATGGCGCTGTCTCGTTGGCGGTGATGAGCGTCCTCGGCGGCGGCTGCGCGCTCTCGTCCTCCGGCGTCGGCCCCTACATTCAGGCGCATTCGGAGCTCGACCGCGAGACGATCGAGGCTATGGAGCACGGGCACGTCCTCGTCGGGATGACGACCGAGCAGGTCCAGGCGATGCTGGGCCGGCCCCCTCAGCGGAGCACGTTCCCGGAGCGGCGAAGTGAGATCTGGATCTTCCCCGCCGGGCGCCTCAACCAGCGCGACGCGCGCTTCCACGGGGCGTCCCTCTGCCGCATCGCCTTCGTGGACGGGCGGGTGGCCGCCGTCGATCCGATCTGACCGATCAGCTCCTGGGTCGGTCGCACGAGCGATCGCTGGAGGTGGACCATGAGGAAGCTCATCTGCCTGTCGCTCCTGCTCGCCGCCGCGCCACTGCTCGCGGACGACCCGCCACCCGGCGACCTGCTCCGAAGGCTCTCGGCGCTCGAGCAGCGCGTCCGTGACCTGGAATCCGAGCTCGCCCGGCTGAACGGGGTCCCCGCCGCCACAGTTCCGGAACCGGCGCTCGAGGCCTCGCCGGCGCCGACGCCTTCCCCAACGCCGGCTCCTCCGTCTGGCGCGAAGGTGTTCAACCCGGACATCGGCATCATCGGGAACCTCCTCGGCGCCACCGGGAACCCCGGGCCGGGTAGCGACGCCATCGCACCGATGAAGAGCCTCTCGCTCCAGGAGAGCGAGGCGAGCTTCCAGGCGGTCGTGGACCCGTACGCCCGCGCCGACTTCTTCCTGGCCTTCGGTGAGGAGGGGGTCGAGGTCGAGGAGGGGTACGTCACCTTCACGTCGCTGCCGGCGAGCCTCCTCGTCAAGGCGGGGAAGATGCGGGCGTCGTTCGGCCGCCTCAACCTCTTCCACAACCACACGCTCCCCTGGGTCGACCGGCCGCTCGTCATGTACAACCTCCTCGGGGGCAGCACGGAGGACGCCGACACGGGCATCAAGGACTCCGGAGTATCGGTGAGCCGGCTGCTGCCGATCGGGAGCGTCTACCTCGAGGCGGTCGGCGAGGTCTTCCGCGGCGACTCTGGCGCGCTCTTCCAGGCGAGCCGGCGCAGCGACGTGAGCGTCATCGGCCACCTGAAGTCCTACGCGGACCTCTCCGACGACGCCAACCTCGAGGTCGGCCTCTCGTACGCGCGGGGCCACAACAACCAAGGCAGCGCCTTCCTCACGCAGCTCTACGGCGTCGACGCGACGTACCGCTGGAAGCCTCTCCGGCGCGCGCTCTACCGGTCGCTCGTGGCCAGGACCGAGCTCGTGTGGAGCCGTCGGGAGGAGCCGGGCACCACGCGCAGCGCCTTCGGCTTCTTCGCGTCCGCCGACTACCAGCTCGCGCGGCGCTGGTTCGCCGGGCTCCGGTACGACTGGTCCGAGCGGGCGCGCGATCCGGACGTGCGCGACCGCGGCGCCTCCGCCGTGCTCACGTTCTGGCCGAGCGAGTTCACTCAGCTCCGCGGGCAGTACCGGCGGACGACTTACGGCAGCGGCGCGGCCGCGAACGAGCTCCTCTTGCAGGTCCTCTTCACGATCGGCGCGCACGGGGCGCACCCCTTCTGAGGTCCCAAGCCTGGCCCGCGCCGGTCATGCACGAGGGCGCAGGTGAATCCCCGACAATGGAACCATGTCGTGCCCCTGGGACTCGTTCACGCGCGCCCCTGCCGAGTTCTGCGAAGCCTCGCTGTGCGCCTGGGTACGGCAGCCCTCGAACACCTGGTCCAACATCGGCTTCCTTATTGCGGGAGCCGTGATCCTCTGGCGGACCCACCATGACGACACGCGGCACCTGCGTGGGCTGGCGTACATCGCCCTCGCCACCGGCACCGGTTCGGCGTTCTTCCACGCGTCCGAGTCGCTGTTCGGGCGCTTCCTCGACTGGGCGGGCATGTACCTCGGGGCGTCGTACATGCTCTCGGTGAACCTTCGGAGATGGCGCCTGTGGCCCAGGCGGAGGATCCGATTCGCCTTCTGGGGGAGCTTCCTCCTCGCCATGGCCTTGATGGTGCCGTCGATCCACCGCCATCCCAGCGTCTACTACGTCCTGGAGACGAGCTTCTGCTGCGTCGTGCTCGAGGCGGTCCTCTTCGTCAAGCAGCGGAAGACGACGACCTACCACTGGCTCGTCGGGTACTGGCTCGCGTTCCTGGCGGCCTACGCGCTCTGGCAGCTCGACGTGCGCCGGATCCTCTGCGACCCCGACAACCACTGGTTCTCGGGCCACGCGGCATGGCACCTCCTGGATGCCCTCGCGCTGTCCTTCCTGTACCGGTTCTACCGGCAGTTCCGCGTGCTCCGGTACGAAGATGGGCCGCGGGCGCCCTGACGTCAGCGCGGAGTGTTGGTGCCCGGAGCGCCGCGGCTCGCGCCATTGGCATCAGGGCTCCCTGGGCTCTAAGGTGCCTCTAAGGTCCCATCCCTACACTTTCGACCCGATGTCTCAGGCCGCCTACATCCCGCCGTTGCGCTTCCACTTCCTGACTCGCTTCTACGACGCCGTCATGCGGGTGCTCATGAAGGACGGCTGGTTGAAGCGACGAACCGTCGCCGCCGTCGACCCGCGGGCCGGCGAGCGGATCCTCGACCTCGGCTGCGGGACTGGCACCCTGGCCGTGATGCTCAAGCTGGCCTCCCCCGAATCGGAGATCGTCGGCCTGGACGCAGACCCGGCAGCGCTGGCGCTGGCACGAGAGAAGGCCGAGTCAGCCGGCGTCTCGGTGGCGTGGCAGCAGGGCATGGTCTTCGAGCCGCCGTTCGAGGCGGGCGCGTTCGACGTCGTCGTCTCGAGCATGGTGTTCCACCACCTGACGACCGAGCAGAAACGCGCGACCGCCTCCGCGACGGGCCGAATCCTCCGCCCCGGCGGGCGGTTCGTCCTGACCGACTTCACGAAGCCCGCCAACGCCGTCCTCCGCGCGACCTTCGGGCTCGTCCGCCGGCTCGACAGCGTGGAAACGACGGAAGACAACGCGCAGGGCCGCATCGCTTCGCTCCTGGCCGACACCGGCTTCACCCAGGTGCTGGAGCTCCATCGGGAGAACACCACCTTCGGGACGGTCGCGATCCTGCTGGCCAACCGAGGCCGGTGATCGAACGCCGGCTTCCCATTGCTCACCGGTAGTGGGTCTCAGGGCTCCACGACGACCATCATCGTCAGTCCCGCCGCCCGTGCCGCGTTCTCGCCGACGTGCTGCAGGTTGTGACAGTGCAGCATCCACGTACCGAGGTTGTCCGCGGCGAGAAGGGCGTCGTATCGCTCGCCGGCGTTCAGGGGCAGCGTGTCTTTCCGATAGGATTCGGAGAGGGCGAACCCATCGGTCGCCGTGACCGACCAGCTCATCCCGTGGAGGTGCATCGGGTGAACCATGTTCCCGGTGTTCACCATCCTGAAGAGCACCCTCTCGCCCTTGCGGACGCGGAGGTCCGGGATGTACGGCCCCGTCTTCCCGTTGATGAGGAGCGTGACCATCATCATTCCGGAAGAGCCCATACCACCCCCCATCCCAATGCCGCCAGCCATCGAGCCCATCACGCTGCTGAGCTCGCCGACTACCAACGAGACCTCGCGGTCCCATCCCTTCGGCTCCGACGCGGGCGGGTCGACGACCAGCAGGCCGTAGAGGCCGCGCGCGATCTGGGCGGCTGAGTTTGCGTGCGGGTGATACCAATAGGTGCCGGGATCCGGCGCGGAGAACTCGTACGTGAAACGCCCCCCACGCGGCACGACGGGAGCGCTGATGCCGGGGACGCCGTCCATGCCGTTCGGGACGGGGATCCCGTGCCAGTGGATGGTCGTCGCCTCAGGGAGCTGGTTGACGAGGTTGACCCTGACGGTGTCCCCTGCCGAGACACGCAGCTCGGGGCCGGGGACGGTCTGGTTGTAGGTCCATGCAGTGACCCGTTGACCGGGGCCGATCTCCCACGTGGAGGCGCTCGCCGTCAGAGTGAACTCGCGGACCGCGCCGAACGCGGGAGAGGCCAGCAGCGCCAGGAGCGCTGCCGGCAGGACATTGCTCAGATGGAGACGGGCGATTCTCATGCGGTTTCCTTCTTCTCGGACGGGCAGGCGGTCCGCGTCGCGCGTGGCTACTCGTCGAGGTCCACGGTCCAGAGCAGGCGACCGAGGAGGTCGACGGCGACCAGGCTGCGGCTCATCCCGTGATCGCCTGCGTCACCGCTGCCCATGTGTCCGCCCGTCCCGCTTCCACCGGTCGACACGGACGCCTTCGCGACCAGCGCCAGGATCCGGTCCGACAACGCCTCGAGGCGCATCGGAGCGCCGCCCAACGGGAGCCGCCATGCCACGGCTCGGGTCGCGGCGCGGAGGGCGACGAGCTCGTTTGGCGTGCCGGACCCGGTTGTCCCGTCGTGGGTCACCCCGCTGGCCGCCACGATGACGAGGTCACCGGCGAGAGCTAGGTCGTGGATCGGAGCGACCGCGTCCCAGGCCCACGCCGTCGAGCCGTTCGGACCGATCGCCAGAAGCGTCGGAGAGCCGCTCGTGGAAGGCCGCCGGGAAAGGACGAACGCGGTCCCGTCGGCAGAGACGATCAGACGCCCCGCCGCGTTCATTCCGCTTCCGAGCCCCATGTCCATCCCGCCGCCCGAGCCCATACCCGAGCCCAAGCCGCCGGTGGTTCCCCCCGAGCCCATCCCGCCGCTGCCGTGGCCACCGTTCCCCGTGCCGCCGCCCATCATCTGCGCCGTCGCCGTCCCTGCCAGCGACCCGGCAACGATCGATACCGCCAGGTAGAGTGCTGCTCTTCTCATCGCTCGATTCCTCCTCGTGAGATTCGCCCGGAGTCATTGCTCGCGGGCCGCCTCCTCTATGGCAAGCGGCCTGCCACCTCGCGGCGGGCGTTCGGGCCCTGAATCGGGACGTAATGACGCTTTACGCCCGAATCGCGAGCGACGCCAGAGAGACATCTTGACCCGTCGTCAGTGCCCCTTCGGCCGCGTGGAAGAGCCGCCGTGCATCGTGCCTCCCGAGCTCCGCGGCATCTGCCCTTCCGGGGCCATCCCCGGCATCCGGCCCTCGCGACCGGACGACATGTCGCTTCCCCGGTGCATTCCCCACGAGCCCTCGCTCATCCCCATCGAACGCATCGGGGCCGTCCGGGGAGCCGACTTCGCGCCGAACGTGCAGAGCTCGTCGGCATGCACCAGCACAGGCGCCTCGCCCCTCACCGTCGGCGTCACCTCGACCGTCCCCTCGAAGACAGCCAGCAGGCACGTGCCGTCCCCGTCCACCTCGAGGCCGTAGCGCGTCCCGCGGACGGCCAGGAGGGCGCCAGGCGCTTCCACCATGCGCGCCGCGGCCGAGCCGTCCGTCAGCGCCTCGAAGAACGCCTTGATACGGCCCTTCTCGACGGTGAGGAGGACGCCCGGGGTTCCGGACGCGAGCCGCGCGCGCGTGCTCGACGAGATCTCCAGGCGCGCCTTCCGCTCCGGGACCGCGACCACGGCCCTCGCCCAGACTCCCGTGCGGACGAGGTCCCCTGGGGCACCGGCATCCCCGACCGACACCCGGACCTCGTTCCGTTCGTCGCCGCCAGGTGAGCGCAGCACCTTGCTCTTCACCTCGTCGAAGACGTATCTCAGGGGCCCCGGCTCGTGTGTCAGGGACCCCGGCCCGATCGCGCTCAGAAGGCTCGCCGCGAGCGCGTACAGCGGCAGCATGGGCGTCATGTCTCTTCTCCTTCCCCGCCGTCCTCGGCCCTATGCGTGGCGGTCCGCAGCCTTCGAGCGAGGGTCTTTCTCTCGATCCCGAGCAAGCGAGCTGCCACCGTCTGGTTTCCGCCCGCGGATGCCAGCACGGTGAGGATGTGGTGCATCTCGACTTCCTCCAGCGTCGGGGGCGACACCTGCGGCGCGCCGCCGATGGGCCGCGGGAACGCCAGCTGGTCCGGCATGCGGGTGTCGTCGCTGAGCGCCCGTTCGACGGCGGCCACGTCGTCGAGCCGACCGGCGTCGATCAGGGTCCGCCGGACGACGTGGGCGAGCTCACGAACGTTGCCTGGCCATGGGTGCGCGGCCAGACGCTCGAGCACCGCGCTCGACACCGTCGCCAGCTCGGGTAGGCCGAGCTCTCGCCGCCCGAGCCGCTCGAAGTGCGCGACCAGGACGCGAAGGTCGCTCGCGCGATCGCGCAGCGGCGGGATCCGGATCACGTACCCGGCGAGGCGGTAGAAGAGATCCTGACGGAAGCGCTTCTGCTCGACCATCTCCCGGATGTCGCGGTGCGTTCCCGCCACCACCCGCACATCGACCGGCTCACCGACTTCGGCGCCGAGCGGCGTGACGACGCCGTCCTCCAGGAAGCGGAGCAGCTTCACCTGGAACGCCGGGGAGACCTCCCCGATCTCGTCGAGGAACAGCGTCCCCCCGGCCGCCTGCGACAGAGCCCCGCGCCGATCCCTGAACGCGTCCGTGAAGGCCCCCCTGCGATGGCCGAAGAGCTCGCTCTCGAGGAGCGTGTCCGGGATCGCCCCGCAGTGCACCGGGACGAACGGACCCGCCCGCCGTCCGCTGAAACGATGGAGCGCCCGCGCCACGAGCTCCTTCCCCGTGCCCGTCTCACCGATGACGAGGACGGGCACCTTCAAGCGCGCGACCCGCGCCACCGCCTTGTACACCTCGACGACGGCCGGGTGGGAGCCCACGATCATGCTCTCCGGTCCTTCCTCCGGAGCGACCGCGGTGCGCGGGCGCGCGGCGAGCGCCGCCGTCACGCGCTCGAGGAGGAGCGAGACGTCGAAAGGCTTCGCGAGGTAGTCGAACGCACCCGTATCCTCTGCCTCCGCCGCTGTCTCGACCGATCCGCGCGCGGTCATCAGGATGACCGGTGGCGCCTCGGGGAGGGCCCGGATCTCGCGCAGGACCGACAGCCCGTCACCGCCCGGCATGTAGATGTCGCAGATGACGACGTCCGGCCGGCTCGCCTGAAGCGCTCGCCGCGCGTCCCGCGAGCTTCCGGCACGTGTGACCTCGAATCCGCTCGTCTCCAGGGTCATGGCCACCATCTCGCGGATGGCCGCGTCGTCGTCGACGACGAGGGCGCGCGGCATCTACGGCCTACTCTCTCGAGCGCGCTGTCCAGGCGGCGCGGGAAGGGTCACGCGGAAGAGGCTTCCGCCGGAGTCGGGGGCCTCGACCTCGACGCGCCCCCCGTGCCAGCGCACGACCTCGGAGACGAGGGCGAGGCCGAGGCCGAGACCGGGGACCGTGGCGGCGGCGCCGCGGGCGAACCGGCGGAAGATCTCCCCGCGCTCGTCCGGGGGGATGCCCGGACCCCTGTCTCGCACTTCCAGCGCCAGGGAATCACCGTTCAGCCGGCGAAGCGTCACGTCGACAGGCTCCGCGGGAGCGAACTTCAGGGCGTTCCCGACGAGGTTGTCGATGACGCGTCTAAGGAGCGCGCCGTCCCCGACGGCCGTCACTCCGGGCTCGCAGGCGACGCGGACCTCACGCCCGCTTCCGGAGCCAAGGAGCGTGGCCCTCTCGCGAACCAGCTCCGAGAGCGCCACGGGCCGGGCAACACGACGGAAGTCCTTGAGCTTCAGCCGTTCGAGGTCGAGGAGCGCCTCGACCATCTCCGAGAGCCGAGAGGTTTCCTCGACGACCATCGTGGCGACGCGCTTCCTCCGCTCCTCGCCGAGGTCGAAGCCGGACAGGAGCTGCGCGAGCCCCCGGACGGACGTGAGCGGCGTCTTCAGCTCGTGCGCCAGGACGCGCCGCGCCTCCGCGTCGTCCCGCCTGTCGCTCTCGAGGGACGCCGCGATCGCCTCCAGCTCGCCGATCCGGCCCGCCGCCCCCGCCGCGCGTCGGCGGTCACCGAGGAGGCTCCAGATCTCGAGCCCCCCGCTGACCGCGACGCCTCCGAGCGTCGTCGCGAGGATCGGCATCTCCTGGCGAGCGAGGACGAGCGATGCCACGCCGATGGGCAGCGCGAGAAGGGCGAGTACGACCGGGGCGAGCGCCGATGGCCTCGTCGCACGCACTCGACTGCGGATCGTCGCTCCCGCCCACGTGAGGAGCCCCGCGAGAACACCCGCGGCTATGGGAGGCGGCCGCACCAGGAGATCTCCGGTGAGGATCGCCTCGGTCGCGGCCGCCTGGACGAGGACACCCGGGTCCGGCACGCCGCGCGGCGACGCCGGCGAGACGACCCGATCTCCGATCCCGGCCGCCGCGGCTCCGACGAAGCAGACGCGGCCGCTCAGGGCTCCAGCGGGGATCTGGCCCGCGAGCACGGTCGCGGCACCGAAGGTCGGCACGGCCCCGTTGGAACGGAACCCCGGGCGGATCGCCGCCCCCACGGGGACCGGGAGCTGTGGGCGCAGGAGCCGCGCGGCCGAGACGGACATCGCGGGAAGCGAGAGACCCTGAAGCTCTCGGGTCGCGAGGAATCCCCTGACGACGCCGTCGCGATCCAGCGCGAAGCTGACGTGGGCAGCCTCCGAATGCGACAGGAGCCGCGCGGCCGGGAGGAGCCAGCGCCGCGTACCATCCGGCGCGGCGGCGAGGATCGACGGGATCGCCGCGAGCGACGAAGCGAGAGTCTCGTCCCCTGGTCGCGGCTCCGGCAAGAGGACATCGAGGACGACGGCGACGGCGCCGGCTTCCCGGACCCGGTCGACGAGCGCCGCAAGCCGCTCCCGCGGCCAGGGCCAGGGGCCCACGCTCGTGATGGCGCCCTCGTCGATGAGGACGACGGCGACCGAGACCGCATCCCGCCTCCGCTCGGCTCGCAGCAACGCATCGCGGAGAAGGAGCTCCGCAGGCTCCAGAAGCGCCGACGCCGTGACAAGGGCCACGAGGACCGACGCCGCCAACGCCGGCCCCAGCCTTCTCACAGCGCTTCACGGAGGCGACGCATACCCTCCGTTCACCAGCCCGAGCGATGCACCGTCACGACGGGGACCTCGACCACCTGCCCTGCCCTGTACACCTGGACCTTCAGCTCGCGAAGATCGCCCGGGTTCTTCGGCGTGGTCGACGCGCGGCGCACCCAGTCGGCCGCCGGCTCCCCGTCGACTGTGAGGACGACGTCTCCTCCCACGAGGAGGTGCTCCTTCCCGACCTGGATGGGCACCTCGCCTCCCCGGAGGCCCGCGCGATCGGCGGGCCCTTCGGGCATGACGCGCTGCAGGAGCACGCTTCGGTTGCGGGGGACGTTGAGGATGCGAGACCAGCGCTCGTCCAGCGGGATCGCTGAGAACCCGAGCCACGTGCACGGATCGAGGGCCAGGATCTTCTTCACGACGTTGATGGCGAGACCGAAGCCGAGCCCTTCCGAGCCGCCGCCCTCCGTGAGGATCCGCTCGGCGACGGCGATCACCTCGCCGCGGCTGTTGAAGATCGGCCCTCCGGAGTTTCCCGAGTTGATCGCGGCGTCGGTCTGGATGAGCTCGACCGCGATGTTTCCCCCGAAGACGTGACGGAGTTGGTGGCGGCCGCTCACGACGCCCATGGAGAGCGATCGCTCGATGCCGACCGGGTTGCCGATCACGTAGACGGTCTCGCCCTTGCGCACGCCGTCGGAGTCCCCGAGCGTCGCCACCTGCAGCCCGCTCGGGGGTTCCTGGAGCCGCAAGAGGGCAATATCGGCCTCCTCGTCGGCGAAGACGGTTCGCGCCGGCACCGGTTCGGTCTCTCCCACCCTGACCCGTATGCGTTGCGCCTCCTCGACCACGTGCGCCGCCGTGAGGATCAGCCCGTCCGCACTGATGACGAGCCCGGTTCCCAGGGACTCGGCGGGCTCGAGCGACAGGCGGTCGCGCGCGTGCGAGACGCTCTTCCCCTCCGCGATCACCAGGACGACGGACCTCTCGAGCTTGGCTACGAGGGCCACGCGGCGCTCCTCCTCCGGCACCGGCCCCGCTCCCGCCCCGACAGCGACCCGGCAGCCAACGAGCAGCGCCGCGGCCGCGGCCATGCCCCCGCCCCTGCCGGTCCAGCGCACGCGCCTCACTTCGTCACCCCCCACTCGACCGCTCCAGCCCCTTCGGCCGTCTCGCGCCGTTCCGCGGCCGGGAGCGGTACCCAGCGATGTCGTTCGCGGGAACCGACGTGTGTCGCCAGCGCCGCGAGGAGATCGCGAAGGGTCGACTTCTCGAGGCAGCCGTCGGCCCCGGACGCCAAGGCCTCGCGCTGGACCTCCGCCGACGCGACGCCGGTCCATAGGAGGATGACGGGCCTCGGCACGAGCCGGCTCGCGTGGCGAATCACGTCGAATCCGTTCTCGCGGGCGGAGCCCGCAGGGCGCGCCGTAACGGCGGGACCACGCGGGCACTGCTCGCGCGGGAGCCGACCAGAAGAGCACCTCGAGAGCCATTGTCGCGAGCAGCACCGAGCGTGCTGAAACCAGCCGTTTGCGGGACATCTCGTCCTCCTTACATCGATCACTGTGTAGGGCACAACGCAATTGACGATCGCTTCTCCCCGCCGTTCATGAACGAAAGATGCTTCCGCAACATTAGGGGCGGCTTAGATGTGTCTGATGCAGATGAACTACCTCGTGACAATGGTCCGCATCGACAGAGACCCTCATCGCACCCCGCGGGATGCGGAACCGGGCGGCTTCCAGCTGCCGTGCGCCGCTGACCGTGCATTCCGGTGCGATTTCGCCGCGCTCGCCATCTCGGCCTCGAACGGGCATCCCCGCCGAGCCACAGGACGTGGCTCGCGTCCGCAGCACACCGATCGGCTGGTAGGAGTCGGGACGCAAGCGTCGCCAGAAGGCGGAGAGCGCTTCGACGGCCTGGTCGGAGCGGAGGTTGCCGTGGGTCGGCGGTCTCCGCGGTCCGGCCTCGAAGCGACCAGCGGCTGTCCGCCGCGATCCAGCTCCTCACCTGTCACTGCTGGCCACGGTGGTGGCTCAGCAGATAACGACGGTAGTGGCCCTCCTTCCTGAGTCGATCGCGCGCCTCCTCGTGGCCGTGCAGCACGCCTTCCCGCTCCGCGCTCGTGAGCTCCCGCATGAAGTGCTTCAGGACGAACGCCTGGTTCAGGAGCTCCTGGTCCCGGCTCTGGATCGCATACCGCCGCGCGCGGTCGTACACGCGGTCGAAGTCCGCGCTGGCTTTTCGAAACCGGTCTGTGTCGAGGCCCAGCGCCGCCTCCTCGGCCAGCTCCAGCGCGTGGAGAACCTCGCCGTACATGATCACGTCCGGGCGATCCGCGGTCGCCGCCGCAGAGGGCGAGTACGCGCTTCGCTCCACGGACGTACGGCTGACCCGATTACTCGACCGCGGGTCGTCGAACGTCAAGGTGACCTCGGCGTCGAGGCTGGCGCCCTCCCGGGCCTCGGCCGGCTCGAGCTCCAGCAGGAAGGCGCCGCGCTCGGCGGCGCGGACGTCGCCGACGCCGAGCCGGTAGGACGCTACCGGGTCGTCGAGGAGCCGCCCGAACACCTTGCTGATCCGACCACCGCGGACGGCCACGCGTAGGGTGACGTTCTGGGCCACCGTCTCGATCAGTCCGTGCATCTCGGCGGCGAAGGCCTCGGGGAGCTGCTCGGCGGACCTGACGAACGTGTACCGGCCCCCGCCGGCGGTGGCCATGTCGGCCAGCAGCTTCTCGTTGAACTCGGTGCCGCACCCGAGCGTCGAGAGGTGGATGTCCCTCGAGGCAGCTTTCTCCACGAGCGTGCGCAGGGCAGCGGGGTCGGTGACGCCCCTGTTCGCCATGCCGTCGGTCAGGAGGAGGACATGCCGGATCTGGCCCTCGGCCCTTTGGCTATCGACCTGCGCGATGCCTTCCAGCAGCCCGGCGCTCAGGTCCGTGACGCCTTGCGGCTGGACCTCCTCGAGGCGGTGGTAGAGGTATGGCTTGTTCACGACACGCGCGGCCGGCGAGAGGACCGTGACGTTCTCGTTGAACGCCACGATCGAGAGCACGTCCAGCTCGGTCATGTTCGCGACCACCTCGCGCGCGGCCGTGAGCGCGTGACGGAACTTCCTGTCCTCGTTCATCGACGCCGATCGATCCAGGACGAGAGCGATGTCGAGCGGCGGGCGGGCCGGTGCGCGCGTCTCCGCCACGTAGTCCAGCTTGAGGAGGAGGGTCTCGCGTCGACCCTTCCCGTAGGAGGAGCTGCTGAGCGAGGCCTTGACGGAGACACCCTCGTTCGCGGCGGAGGGAGGAGCCTCTTCCGCGGCGACCGCGGCGAGGCTCGAGAACAGGAGCCATGGGATCCACTTCGTGCTCATCTCTCACCCCTCGAAGCGACCTTCAGCGGGAGCCAGGAGGCGGCGCTTCGTCGGGTAGGGCTTCCGGCGCCTCGCCACCCTCGTCGAGAAACGATGGATTGACGGCCACGGTGGTGTCACTGGACCTTCTCGCCGAGGCCTCGGAGCACGCCTCAGGGTCGTAGGAGTCCGAGTCCGGGTCGCACGTGTCGTCGCGGTAGGAACGCGATCCATAGCCATACCAGCCGAGGGAGCCGCCGAGGTAGCCGTATGGGTAACCGTAGCCGTAGTAGCCGTAGCCGTACCATGGGTAGCCATAGCCCCAGTAGCCGTACGAGCTCCCGTAACGGTGATAGAGGTGGCCGCCGAACACGCCGTGACCTGGGGCGTAATGCCTGCCGCCGTAGCCGCTGCCATGGCGTGATCCGTAGCCGTAGCCGTGTCCGCCGGAGCCATGGCCGTAGGAATAGCCCCGATGGCCGCCGGAGTAGCCGTGCCCTGTGCTCGGGCCGTGCCTCCCTCCGAAGGCTCCATGTCCAAGACCGCCTCCGTGCCCAAAGCTGCCTCCGTGTCCGAAGCCGCCTCCGTGTCCGCCGCCACCACCGTGTCCGCCTCCGCCGCCGTGCTGGGCTCTGACGGCTCCGGGCACGAGTAGCGCGAGCCCGAGAACGGCGACCCGCAAGCTCGCAACTGCGAGTCCTCGCATGGGAATCACCTCCTTCTCGATCTCTCGGCGCCCTTCACTGGCGCCTCATGGGTAATCTGGCGCGCGTTTATTAGAGGCGCGTTAGAACACGGCTGATGCAGCTGCACTAACACCGACGCCCGGCGCCTTCCTCGCCCCGCGCCGGGCGTCTTCAAAGTGGGTGGTCACTGCGTTCAGTGGTGCCCGTGGCTCGAGCTCTGCGTGGAGTCGGGGTGACCTTGCCTGTCGGGCTCGGCGCGCGGCTTGGAGAAGGCCCGACCACCGGGCAGAGTCCCGAGGAGCCCATCCGCGGCGGCGAGGGCCCGCTTGACGTCCTTGCGCAGCCGGCGCGGGACCGTCCTGGCCAGGGAATCGAGATTCGTCGCTTGCAGCGCGATCCTCCTTCCCGCAGCAAGCAGCTCGGGGGGCTCGGCACCCTTCGATTGCGGGAGGCGACCGATCTCGTCCCGCAGCTCGGAGATGCTCTTCACGTAGTCGTCCGCGGCCGAGCGGAGCGCGGCGGCGTCCCTCTCGCCGGCGGCGGAGCGGATGGCGCCCAGAAGCTCCTCGGAGCGGTCGAGCCGGGCGGCATCCAGGCTCACCGGCGCCCCTTTGGCTGGTGCCGGCGCATCAGGATGCGAGTGCTCTTGGGCAGCCAGGGCACCCGGGAGGAGCAGGGCCGTGGTAAGAGCCAATGTCACGAATCGCATGCTCATCGTCCTCAGAACACGAGGTGGTCCTTGTCCATGCCGCCGCAACCGTTCTTGGCAAACGGCCTCGCGCAGCCACCCGTATCGCAGGCGTCACCCGTGAACCCCTTCGGCCCGATCGTCTTGACCCACTCATTCACAGCGACGCGGAGCTGGCCCGCGTCGGCTCCATGGTGCGCGAGCATGTAGTTCGAGAGGCCCCAGATCGTCATCGCCATGTTGCAGGGACAGCAGCAGGTCAGCATCGAGAACTTCTTGCAGCACGTCGTGGGGATGGAGGACAGGACTTCCTCTTTGATCTTCTGCTGCTCCGGCGAGAGGTAGATCGAGCTGGCGTATCCGACGAGCTCCGTCGCGTGAGCCCGGACGTCGCTGAAGACGGGCTTCTTCGTCTTCGGTATCACTCGTATCGAGGAAGGACCGGCAGCGGCGATGCCGCCCCCGAGGAAGAGAATGGTGAGCGTCAACGTGCGAGCGAGAGTCTTCGTCCGTTTCATTACAGCTTCTCCTTCTGCCGCCTCAGGCGGCTGGTTCGATCGGCTGGAGCGCCGGCGCCGGTCGTCGGCGGCTCGGGCCCCATCCAGAGGATTGACGGCGGTCGATATCGACCGCGTGCATCTCAGATCAGGCACTCGCGCCACCTGCCGCGCGCCCCCACGCTCGGCTCGGCGCGTCGGCCCGGACGAGCTGTTGCTGCTCCCCCTTCGCGAGCGCGTCCGACACGCGGTCGAGCTCGGCCCGAAGCGCGCGCCAGCGGGCTCGCTCCTCCGGGGCGACCGTTTCCGCTTCACCCTCGGCCACGACGGCCCGGACCCGCGCGAGCGGCCCCGCGACACCGCGCTCGACCGAGGACAGGGCGGTGGCCACGGCGGCACGGCGCTCGGCCGTGATCCATCCGTAGACCTGCTCCTCGAGACCCGGCCCGAGCGCCGCCACCGCCTGCACCAGCGGCGAGAGCTCCGCGTCCGTCTGCGGGACGGTGAAGAGCCAGCCGTTCCCGCGCCGCATGCGGTGGAGAGCCCGGCAGATCTCTCGCAGGGGGGCAACGAGATTCCTCGTCAGAATCCACCAGAGCCCAGCCAGGAGGGCGCCAGCGGCCAGCAGGGCCTGGACCGTGTGCGCGACGGCGGTTCGCTTCGTCAAGTCTGCTAGACGCTTCCCGTCGCTCTGGTAGCGAAGCTCGAACGCCCTGCCACCGAGCGAGAGCGGCCGGCTAGCGAGCGTCTCCGCCCTGCGTGCGCTCGTGCTCTCGTTGGCGGGACTCACCAGCACGATGTCCCCTCCCGCCCGTCGTAGCGACGGGAGCAACGACGCGAGCCGCGCCCTCGCCGCGCTCTCGTCCGCTTGGAAGTCCGGCATTCCCGCCAGGTGTCCCAGGAGCGCCTCGGCCTGAGCGGATTCGAGGTCGCGGATCTGACCCCGGACCTCGCCGATCCAGACGACCGCGAAGACGCCCAGGGTCAGACCGAACACGCCGGTAGTCCAGGCGATGATCCGCCCGCGCAGCGATGGCCACCAGGCAGGCTTGGGTGCCTCGTCTCCGTCAGGCGCACTCCTAGCGCTGAGCGCCAGGGGCCATGCCCCCAGCCCCAGCTGCCATCTGTTACGACCGCGAAGCCGGGCCACGCTACGCGCCCTCCGAGGCGGGGGCGTACTCACGCACGCGGAGAAGCCGCTCGACCGGCAGCAGCGCCACGAACCCGTCGCCGGGCACGCCGGTGTGAGCCGCCTCCGCGATCACGGTCGCCACGGTCTCGGCGCGGACCGTGCTGGTGTAGATGTCGATGCGAACGCTCTCCGAGAGCCAGTCCTCTCGGTAGAAGTCCATGTACTCGCCGAACCCTCTGACCTTGGTCACCGTGATTCCGTTTACCCCCAGGTCGCGGAGCCGCTCTTCGACTCGCTCGACGACACTGGTCCGGATGATCGCGGTCACGAGCGTCATCGTCATGGCAGCATCCTCCCTCCTCAGAACAACACGTTGGCCTGGTCCATCCCGCCGCAGCCGTTCTGATTGAACGGACGCTTGCACCCACCGTGGAAACATCCGTCGCCGCTGTAGCCGCCGGGGTTGGTGCGCTTGATCCAGTCCTTCACCTCGGTGCGCAGGCGCGCCGCATCCGCCTGCTCCACGACGATCAGATAGTTCGAGAGTCCCCAGACGGTCTTGGAGAGGTTGCACGGGCAGCAGCAGGTCAGGAGCGGGAACTTCTTGCAGCAGTACGCCGGCATCGAGCCCAGGACCTCGACCTTGATGGCCTGCTGCTCCGGCGCCAGGGTCATGTCCGCGTACCGGATCAGCTCGCGCGCCCTCGCTTGGACCGCGGCGCTCGCTGGCGGCACGGAGCTGGTCTTCGGCGCCTCCCCGCGCATCGCGGCGGGTCGCAGGTACGAGTACGTGGTGATCGCGGCGACGAGGATGACCAAGCCCACCGCAAGGACGCCCATCCAGGGCGCCAGCTCCGTCGCGGCCGCTGCCTTGTGGGGTCGCTTGCGTTTCATCTCCGCCTCCTTCTCGGGCGCCGCGGTCAGATCGGAGCGGGCTCGGCGGGAGCCAGGAGCGGCGCCTCCTGCCGGAGCTCGCGCCCCTTCCACAGGATGTAGATCGCCGGGTAGACGAGAAGCTCGAGGAGGAACGACGTGATCAGGCCGCCCACCATGGGCGCCGCGATCCGCTTCATCACGTCCGAGCCCGCTCCCATGGACCACATGATCGGGAGGAGACCCATGAACGCCGCGCAGACCGTCATCGCCTTCGGGCGGGCGCGCTTCACGGCCCCGTGGATGATCGCTTCGATGAGGTCGAGCCGGTTCTGGAGCTTGCCCTTCGCCTTGGCCTCGTCGTAGGCCAAGTCGAGGAAGAGGAGCATGAAGACGCCCGTCTCGGCGTCGAGCCCCATCAGCGCGATGATCCCGACCCAGACCGCGATCGACATGTTGTAGCCGAGGAGGTAGAGCAGCCAGACCGCCCCGATCATCGAGAACGGCACCGCGAGCATCACGATCGTCGCCTTGAAGGCCGACTTCGTGTTCATGTACAGGAGGACGAAGATCAGGACGAGCGTGATGGGGAGGACGAGCTTGAGGCGCTCTCTGACGCGGATCATGTTCTCGTACTGGCCGCTCCAGACGAGGGTGTAGCCCGTCGGGACCTGGAGCTGGGCCTCGACGGCCCGCTTGGCGTCGGTCACGTACGAGCCCACGTCGCGCTTGGCGGTGTCGAAGTCCACGTAGACGTAGCCGGCGAGGAGGCCGTTCTCGTCGCGGATCATCGAAGGCCCGGTCGTCATGCGGATGTCCGCGATCTGCGAGAGCGGCACCTGGGCGCCGGCCATCGTGGGGACGAGGACGCGCTCGAGGCGGGAGAGGTCCTCCCGGAGCTCGCGGGGGTAGCGGAGGTTCACGCTGAAGCGCTGGCGTCCCTCGACGGTGGTCGTGATGTCCTCGCCGCCGATCGCCGTCATGATCACGGCGTTCGCGTCGTCCACCGTCAGGCCGTAGCGGGCGAGCGCCTCACGCTTGAGCTCGAAGTCGACGAAGTAGCCGCCCGCCACGCGCTCGGCGTACACCGAACGTGTGCCGGGGACCTGGCGGACGATCTTCTCGACCGCTTCGCCGATCCGCTCGATCTCCTTCACGTCCGAGCCGAAGACCTTGATGCCGATCGGCGTGCGGACGCCCGTCGAGAGCATGTCGATCCGGGCCTTGATCGGCATCGTCCAGGCGTTCGTCGTGCCGG
>CAYLNK010000077.1:0-22123 GCA_964384675.1 uncultured Holophagales bacterium
GGCCGTGCTCAAGCGCGCCGCGCGCCCGAGGGGAGCTTCTGGTGGAGCGCCCGGTGGACGAGCGAGGGGACGAGGCCGGAGACGTCTCCGCCGAGCGTGTGGACCTCCTTGACGATCCGGCTCGACAGGTACGACAGCTCCTCCTTGGGCGTCAGGAAGATCGTCTCCACCTCGGGGTCGAGCTTCCGGTTCATGAGCGCCATCTGGAACTCGTACTCGAAGTCGGAGACGACGCGGAGCCCGCGGACGACGACGTTCGCCCGCTCCGCCCGCAGGAAATCGACCAGGAGGCCGCTGAACGACTTCACCCGCACCTTGGGCTGGCGCCGGAAGATCGAGCGGATCATGTCGATCCGCTCGGTGACCGTGAAGAGGGGCGCCTTCTCTCCGTTCTGGAGGACGGCCACCAGGACCCGGTCGAAGATCCGGCAGCCGCGCCGCACCAGGTCGACGTGGCCGTTCGTGAGGGGGTCGAAGGAGCCGGGATAGACGGCGACTTTCAAAGCGGGCGGGATTCTAAGCGGCCCTCCGTCAGCGCGTCACCGAGACGGCGCACCGAGAAGACGAAGACGAGGAGGGCGATCGCCGGCGGCAGCAGGCACCACCAGGCCTCCCCCAGCGTGGTGCGTGCGTCGGCGGCGGCGGCCAGGGATCGCCCCCAGGACGGCGTCGGCGGCGGCGTGCCGAGGCCGAGGAACGAGAGCGACGCCTCGGTGACGACCGCCGCGCCGAGGACGTACGGCAGCGTCGCGAGCGCCGGTGGCAACGAGTGAGGCAGGACGTGGCGGAAGAGGATCCGTCCCCGCGACGCGCCCACGGCCCGGGCCGCCTCCACGAACGGGGCGGCGCGTGTGCGACGGGCCTCGGCCCGGACCAGGCGCGCGGCGTCCGTCCAGCCCGTGAGCGCGATGAGGATCGGGGCCGTGGCGAAGGACGGCGGGAGGAACGCCGAGCCTGCCGCGACGAGAACCAGAGGCGGGAACGCCTGCACGACGTCGATCAGGTAGCGCACCGCGGCGTCCACCCGCCCGCCACCCATCCCCGCGGCTCCGCCGAGGGTCGCGCCGAGGACCAGGGCGAGCGAGGCGGCGAGCGCTCCCGCCGCCACGGACACCCGGGCGCCGTGGATGAGCCGGGAGAGGATGTCGCGCCCCAGCTCGTCGGTGCCCAGCCAGTGTCGTGTCGACGGGGGCTCGAGGTGCGACGAGAGGTCGGTGGCCTCCGGCGCGTACGGCACCGGCGAGCCCGGTCGAGACGAAGCCAGGAGCGGGGCCAGGAGCGCCATCGCCGCGATCGCGAGGGCCGCCGCGAGGGGCGCCCGGGGAAGAGGCGTCGGCTGCGTCATGCCGGCTCCGGAGCGCCGGGTCCAGACGCCTCGCGGATCCTCGGATCGATGACGGCGGCGACGAGGTCGGCGGCCAGGCTCGCGACGACGACCAGGACGCCCGCCAGAGCGGTGAGCGCGAGGACCGTCGGCACGTCGCGCGCGGAGACCGCGTCGGCGAGGAGGCGGCCGGAGCCGGGGATCGCGAACAGCCTTTCCACGAGGACGGAGCCGGTGACGACCCCGGGGACGAGCGCGGCGCCCATCGCGGCGAACGGGATCGCCGAGCGGCGGAGCGCGCGGAGGATCACCTCGCGTTCCCCGGCCCCCCGTGCCCGGGCCGCGGTGCTGCACGTCGCGCCGAGCGCCGCGAGGAGACAGCGCCGCACGAAGCGGGTCAGGAACGCCAGGGAGGAGAGGGCGAGCGTGGCAACCGGCAGGACGAGGGCCGTCGCGCCGTCCGGGAAGAGCGGGACCCAGCGGAGCGAGACCGAGAAGACCATCAGGAGGACCAGGCCGAGGACGAACGCCGGCAGGGCGAAGAGCGCGTCGCCGACCAGGCCGGAGACGCGGTCGAACGCCCCGTCCGGACGGCGGGCGGCCGCGATGCCGCTCGCGAGCGAGAGACCGACGGCGAGGAGGAGCGCGGCCGCGTTGAGACCGAGCGTGGTCGGCAACGTCTCCGCGATCCGCTCCGTCACGCCGCGGCCGTCCAGCAGGGAGCGGCCGAAGTCGAGCGTGCCGGCGTTCCTCAGCCAGAGCGCGAACCGCACCGGCGCCGGGCGGTCGAGCCCGTACGCGGCGCGGAAGGAGCGGAGCGCCTCGGACGAGACCGCGCCCCCCCGCATCCCGCCCGAGCGCGCCGCGAGCGACGCCGGATCGCCGGGAGCCGCCTCGAGCAGCGTGAAGACGAGCGCCAGGACGCCCAGCAGCGTGAGGAGGGCCGCGGCGGTGCGGCGGAGCGCGAAGCGGAGCACGTCGCCGGCATTGTGCGTCGTCGGCGGCGGCGACGGGAGGTCCGGGCCGTTGAAAACGGCGAAGGGCGGGCGCCCTTCGCCGTCCCGGGGCTCTACTTCGCGAAGACCGTTTCGGCCTTCGTGATCGTCACGCGGTCGGGCGTGAGGCCGAGCTTCCGCGCGCCGATCACCTTGTCCTCGTCCAGGATCTCCTTGGGCTTGGCGGCGTCGTACGTGACCGTCGAGACGCCGTCGGCGAGGAGCTGCTTCTTCAGACCCTCGGCGTCCTTCGTGATGAAGACGAAGGAGAGGTCCTTCCACGAGAGGTGCTTCCTGACGGCGCGGTTGACGTCCGCCACGGTCAGCTTCGAGAGGCGGTCGCGCATCATCTTCGTGAACTCGTCGGTGCCGTACCAGCGAGCGTCGAGCGCGTAGCCGAGCGCGAGGTCCTGGGTGGAGGTCATCGAGTAGACGTACTTCATCAGGTAGTCGCGCGTCGTCTCGAACTGCTTCTGGGTCATCCCCTTCTCGACGAGCTTCTGCAGCTCGTGGAGGGCGATGCGGGTGGCCATGTGGGCGTTGGCCGGCACGACCGGACGGATCCAGACCTCGAACAGCTGGGCGCGGCGGCCGACGTTGGCGCCGGGGATGGAGCGGAACATCCCGCCGGGGAACGCCTCGATGTACGCGTAGTCGCCGTAGTTCATGCCGCGGATCTCGCGGATCCGCTGGAAGAGCCACGAGCTGGACGAACGGTGCTCGCCCAGGAAGCTGCGCGCCACGGTGAGCGCGGCGAAGTCGGGATGGGAGCGGGTGACGTCGATCGGATGGCCGAACGAGATCGCCGTGGCCCGGGTCTCCTTCTCGACGATCTCGACCTCGTACCCCTTCGGCTTCCGCGCAGCGACGCCCTGCGGGGCGGCGAGGGCCGGGCCGGCCGGGAGAGCCGCCAGGTCCTGTGCGAGACGCGCCTTCATCTCGGCCGGGACGTCGCCGGAGAGGCCGACGACGAGGGCCGCCTGCGTGTACGCCCTGGCCACGAAGTCCTTGACGTCGTCGAGCGTGATCGCGGCGAGGCTCGCCTCGGTGCCGAGCACGGTGTGGCCGTACGGGGTCCCGGCGAAGAGCCGTTCCTGGAGCCGCTCCTTGCCGAGCTCCTCCTCGTTGGAGGAGCGGAGGTCCTGGACGAGGGCGTTCTTCTGGGCCTCACGCAGGCGGTCGAAGTCCTCCTGGCGGAAGCCGGGACGGGTGAGCATCGGCAGGGCGACGTCCAGGAAGCGGGACCAGTTGTCGCGATGGACGGCGGCCGTGAAGACCGTCATCTCCCGGTCGACGGAGGCGCCGATCCCGGCGGCCATCGGGAAGAGGGCCTTGTTGATCTCGTCGATCTTCAGGTCCTTCGAGCCCGCCTCGGACAGCATCGAGGCCGCCAGCCGGGCGAGGCCCTCCTTCCCCTTCGGGTCGTGGGCGGAGCCGACGGGGAAGAAGAGCTTGACGGCGAGCTGCGGCAGGGCCGAGCGCTGCTCGAGCGTGGTCAACGTGGCCGCGGGGACGCTCGCCGCGAAGCTGGCGAGCGAGGGCGTCTTCTCGAACGCCGCCGGCATCGCCGGGCGGGAGAGCGTGGTCACCACGAGGTTGGCGTCGGTGAAGTACCGGCGGGCGGCGGCCACGAGGTCGTCCGGGGTGAGCGACTCGTACACCTTGTAGTACGCGTTGAGCGTGTCGAAGGAGCGCCGGAAGCGCGCGTAGCGGGCGACCAGGCTCCCGATCGCCCCGGTGCTGGTGAGCCCGCGCAGGAGGTCGTACTTCGCGTTGGCGCGGGCGTCATCGAGGCGCTCCCGGGTGACCGGCTTCGAGCGGGCCTGGGCGAACGTCCGGAGGATCTCGTCGCGGACGTAGACCGTGTCCTCCAGCTTCTTCACTCGCGCGGCCGCGACGAGGAGCCCGGGATCCACGCTGGCGGAGCCGTCGCCGAACATCCGGTCGACCTTCTGCTCCTGCTCGACGAGCTTCTTGTAGAGGTCCGACGTCTCGCCGAAGTAGAGGTTGAAGAGGAGGTCCATCGCCGCCGGGTCCTTCTCGGTCTCCGAGAAGGCGGGGCCGTGGAACGCGACGGTCACGAGCGGGAGCGTGTCCGAAGGCCACGGCACGTGGGCGCGGATCGGCCCCTTCGCCTCCGGCTCGCGCGGGATCTCCACCGTGTAGCTCCCCCGCTTCCAGCTCCCCCAGTACTTCTCGACGAGCGGCAGCACGGCCTCGGGGGTGACGTCGCCCGCGACGATGACCGCGGCGTACTCCGGACGGTACCAGCGGTCGAAGAACGTCTTCGAGTAGGCGTACTGGTTGGGCATGTCCTCGATGTCCTTGAGGAAGCCCATGGTCGTGTGCTTGTAGGTGTGGGTGGTGTAGGCGGCGTCCTGCATCACCTCGAACAGCTTGCTGAACGGGCTCGCGCTGTTCTTGTTGTACTCGCCGAGGACCGCGCGGGCCTCGGTCTTGAACGCGGCTTCCGGGTAGTCGAGGTTCTGGAAGCGGTCGGCCTCGAGCTTCAGGATCGTCTCGAGGTCCTCCTTGGCGAACGTCATGTGGTAGTTCGTGAAGTCGTCGCTGGTGAACGCGTTCGGGTTGGCGCCGGCGCGCGACACGATGCGGTTCCACTCCTCGGCGCTGACGTTCTTCGTCCCGCGGAACATCATGTGCTCGAAGAAGTGGGCGAAGCCGGACTTGCCCGGCTCCACCTCGTTGCGCGAGCCCGTCTGCATCGGGATCTGCAGGGTGACCAGGTTCGGGAACCCCGTGGGCACGACCATGACGCGGAGCCCGTTCGGCAGCGTCTTCTCGGTGACCTTCAGGGGGAGGAGCGGCTGCTCGGCGGAGGCGGCGGTCGCCAGGACCACCGGCAGGAGGGCGGTGAGGAGTCGTGTCTTCATGCGTTCCTTCTCAGGTGATGGGGGCTTTCGACTTGGTGGGCCTCCACGCGGAGGCGCCGGGCCAGAAGAGGGAGATGCCGATCGGCGAGGTCGAGACTCCCTCGATCCGCCGGTTGATCGCCCACTTCACGGAGACGTTGTGGAGGAAGCTGATCGGCTCGTCCTCGTGGATCAGCCGCTGGAGGCGCGCGTAGATCCCCTTCGCCTCTTCCCGGTCGAACGTGACCCGCAGCTGGTCGATCAGCGCGTCGACCTCCGGGTTCCGGTAGAAGACCGAGTTGAAGCCGTTGGGCGGCGCCTGGGCCGAATGCCAGTTCGGGCCGAGGTCGGGGTTCGGGTCGAGGCTCATCGCCAGGGCGCACGCCTCGAAGTCGCCGGCGTCGTTCTTCGAGATGAACGCCGACCACTCCATCGGCCGGAGCGACATCTCGATGCCGGCCTGCTTGTACGCCTGCTGGGCCAGCTCGGCCAGCTGCTGCTGGATCACGCTGCCCGCCCCGAAGGACAGCTCGAACGCGAACCGCCGGCCGGCCTTCTGCCTCACGCCGTCCTTCCCGCGTGTGAAGCCCGCCTCGTCGAGGAGCTTCTCCGCCGCGGCGGGGTCGTGCGGCCACGGGGCGACGGTGGGGTCGTACGACCAGAACCCGGGGGGGATCGGGCCGTTCGCGGGCTTGGCGAGGCCCGCGTAGAGGGTCCGGCCGATCGCCTCCCGGTCGAGCAGCATGGTGAGGGCCCGACGCACCCGGGCGTCAGTGAAGAGCGGGTTCCGGTTGTTCCACCCGAAGTAGGTGTAGGCGAGCTCGTCGTAGATGAGCGGCCGGATCGGGCCCGCCTTCCCCGTGATCGCGTTCTTCTGCTCCGCCGTGTTCAGGCGCATCTCGTCGAGCTCACCGGCGAGGAGGCCCTGGAACGCCGAGGCCGACTCGGGGACGATGCGGAAGACGACCTGCTCGGCCGGCGGCTTCTCCCCGAAGTACTGGGTGTTGCGCACCAGCTCGAGCGCGCGCCCCGCCTCCCAGCGCGCCAGGCGGAACGGGCCGTTGGCGAGCGGGTTCCTGTTGCGCGGGTTGGTATTGACGTCCGTCCCGCGGTACAGCTTCGCCGGGAGGAGCGGCAGGACGAAGGCGTCGCGGCGGCCGGCGTACGGCTCCTCGAACGTGACGGTGGCCGTCCGGGCGTCTGGCTTCTCGACCTTCACGAAGCCGTCGAAGAAGGCACGCCGGTTGAGCGACGGCGTCTTCGGGTCGACGAGGGTCTCGATGGTGTAGGAGACGTCGTCGGACGTGACCGGCGAGCCGTCCTCCCAGCGGGCGTCGGCGCGGAGCTTCACCGTGTAGACGAGCCGGCTGGCGTCCACCTCGACCGACTCCGCGAGGCCCGGGATCAGGGTCAGCTTCTCGTCGTAGTCGAGGAGGTTCCGCGAGAGGAGCGACAGCACCACCTGGTCCGGGTCGCCCGTGATCAGGAGCGGGTTGAGCGTCTTCGGCTCGCCGTCGAGCCGGCGCTTCACCACGAGGCCCTGGTCCTTCCCCGTCACGCCGCAGGCCGAGGCGAGAAGGAGTATCGGCAGCAGCCAGCGTCTCTTCACTTCGCCTCCTTGCCGGCCGCGGACGCCTCCACCGCGATGGCCGCCACGTTCCCGGCCGCGTCCAGGACCCGGATCGAGACGACCGCCGGACCGTCCGGCCCCGGGATACGGAACGTGTACCGCTCGTCGGAGCCGTCGGCGACGCCGTCGTCCGGCGTCAGCAGACGCCAGCGGTCGGCGTTGACGGAGCCCTCGGCGCGGGCCAGCGGCGAGAGCGCGTCGACGGCCGAGACCCGCAGCACGAGCTCGCCCTTCTCCGCCGACCGCGATTCGATCTTCAGCGCCGGCGGCGTGTTGTCGATCACGACCACCCCGGTCTCCTCGGAGGCCGCGAGCCACTGACCTTCTGGATTCGAGGCCCGATCGGAGGCCGTGACGCGGAAGCGGTAACGGCCGTCCGGAAGGGACGTCGTATCGATCGACAGGTACGAATCCTCCTGGTCCCGCCGGATCGGGAACCACGGCGCGTTCCCCTCCCGGCGGGCCTCGACGTCATACCGGAGCGTGTCGCCGTTCGGGTCGGTCCCCTTCCACTGGAAGGTCCGGTACCCCTTCCGGTACAGCTTCTTCCCGGGCATGTCGGGACCGCCGTCGCGCGGCTGCTCGAGCCCGGCGTAGATGCCGCTCTCGTCCGGATTCGCGATCGAGAGCACGGCCGTGCTCGACCCGCCGCTGCTCTTCGGGAAGACCGCACCCGGCTCGAGTACCGTGACCCCCTCGAGGATCGGCCGCGCGTTCCGGTCCGCGTACGACAGCTCCACTCTCTCGATCGACGGCGACTCCCCCTTGGGGCTCGACGTCAGGTCGACCTTCCACTGGAGGAAACGGGAAGCGGGAATCGCGGTCTTCGGTGCGCCGTCGGGTCCGACCGGCGTCCAGGCGGACCAGGTGGCGTCCGGCTTCTCGGAGTTGCCGCCGCGCAACGAGAACACGAGCGACGCCCCGGTGGGCACGCTCGCGTCGTGTCGGAGGCGGCCCGCCACGGCCAGGCGACCGGCGTCCTTCACGGCCGCGAGGTACGAGCCCGTGATCGCCCCCATCGCGGCCGCCGGGCGGAAGACCCCTGCCGACGACATGGTGACGGCGGTCAAGCCGCCGGGTACGGCCAGCGCCGCGACGACCTGCTTCTGCTCGGTCTGGGCCTCCAGACGGAGCCGGCGATCCTTCCAGCTGTAGACACGGCCGCGTCCGCCGGTCCCCATCACCAGCGTCTCCCCGTCGAGCCGCAGCGAGTAGATCGTGTCGTCGGGAAGGGTCCAGGCGGGCTCCGCGAAGCCGTCCGGCTGCAGGATGACGATCTCGGCGCTCCCTTCGCGCGGCGGCTCCTTCGTCGTGGACGGGGCCAGGCGTACCGGCCCCACCGACACCGAGACCGAGCCCCTCGGGACCTCTTCCCGAGGGGGGGCGGGCGCCGCCGCCGCCGGCGACGCCGGACGCGCGGCCGCTCCGGCCGGGGCCGCGCCGAGGGAGGGAAGCTCGACCGAGGTGGCCGCCGCGTACAGGGTGCCGTCCGCCCGGACGGCGAGGCCGACCACCTCCGGCCGGCCGAAGTCGTGAAGGGTGCGGACCGCGCCGGACGGCGAGACGGCCACGACGAGGCCACGCTCCGAGGTGCCGGCGTAGACCGTGCCGTCCTTTCCGACGACGAGGCTGCGCACGGTGGTGTCCTCGATCTCCGCGTGCATCTCCAGCTTGCCGGCCGTGGTCCGTCGATAGAGCCGCCCCTTGCTCCCGGTGCCCACGTAGAGGGTGCCGTCCGGCCCGAACGCGAGGGCCCAGATCGCGGACTCTTGCGGGTCGCCCCATTCCTTTTCCGTCTCCGGTCCCTTCGCCTTGGGGTCGACCCGGTACAGCTTGCCGTTCGGCGAGGAGCCGACGACGACCGCGCCGTCGGGGGCGACGGCGATGGCCGTCAGGTTCGGCTCCGGCGCCGTGAAGAGGAGCGACACGGTGCCGTCCGGGGCCGAGACGAAGAGCCGCCCCGTCCCGCCGCCCGTCGCCACGTAGACACGGCCGGCGCCGTCGACGGCCGCCCCGAAGACCACGGCGTCGGCCGCGTCCTCGGGCCAGGCCCGCGGCGCCAGGGGCGCGCCGAGCGAGAGACGGCCGTCGGACCCCACGGCGGTTCCTCGGGCCTCACCGGCCAGGAAGTCCCGCGCGGTGGCGGTCGAGGCGATGTGGCTCGCACCCTGGAGGACGGGCGAGACGGCGAGCGTCAAGGCAAGCGCGGCTTTCTTCAACACGATCCTCATTCAGCGTCCCGACTCGCGTGGACGGGCTACGTCCGCGGGCGCTCCACCTCGAAGTCGAGGCGGAGGGAGCCGGCGACCGGTCGATCGAACGTGAGCATCTCCTCGGCGAGGAGACGGCTCGGGACGTCGGGGCGCGCCGCCTCACCCGGCTCGGCGGAGCCGGTGAGAAGCGCGGCGGCGCTGGGCGGGAGCGCGGTGAGGGCGCGGGTTCCGGTCGCCGCCCCCCGCGACGCGACCACGACCGCGGCCAGGAGACGGTTCGTCGGGACGAGCCGCCCGAGGGCGCGCACCAGGCCCGCCAACGTGCGGGGCTCCACCGGCTCGAGCGCGAAGCGGAGCATCGACGCGTTGCTGCCGTCGGCGAGGACGAGGGTCGCCTTCCCTTCCGGCGTCTCCTTCGGCACGGGCACCGTCACCACGCGAACCGTCTCCAGCCCGCGCCGGTCGACGAATCGGAGCGTGGCCGACACGCTGCCCCCGCGCGCGACACGGCGGGACACGAGCGTGGCCCCGGCCAGGCGCAGGCGTCGCTCCCCCGGGGCGCTCCGGAACGACAGGTCGACGCTGCTGATGCGCGGGTCCTCGAGGTCGTTGTCGCCGATCAGCGCCGCGAGGGTGGCCGTGGAGAGCGTGGCGACCTCCTTGGCGCGCGCGCCGGTCGAGTCGTCCTCGTACGCGACCGGGCCCGCGGCGGTCTCCAGCTGGACTCGAAAGCGGAGCGTCCGTTCACGGGGGGTCGGGTCGACCAGGGTGAGGGCCGCATCGGTCGTGATCGACAGGAGGATCGGGAGGAGGCGAGGGCTCGGGGCCACGCTCCACGACATCGCCCTCACCTGTCCCGGTTCCGCTTCGAAGCGGAACCGGACCGGAACCATCGGGGCCGTGCGGTCCATCTTGCCTGCAATGCCCGAATCCCGATCACGCGTGAGCCGGTAGACGGCCTCGAGAGGGTACGCGAGCTTGAAGGACTGGAACGCGTTGGGAAGCACGGTCACCACCCGGGCCGGCGCGACCGGCAGCTCGAGGTCGCCGAAGGAGAGGAACGGGTGGCCGAAGGCGACGAAGCGCCCGTCCGGCGTGACGTTCGTGACGGTGCCGGTCGCCCCGAGGCGCAGGTCGCCGTCCACGAGGAGCGCGGTCATCGCCGAGCCGAAGGTGAGGGGCGAAGGGGGCGTCGCCTCACGTGGACCGCGCTCCCGCGGCACGGCCGGCGCCGAGGCCAGCCCGGCCAGGTCCGAGAGGCCGAGCCCGGCCAGCTCCTTTCCGAAGCGCTGGAAGGTCTCGGGCGGGATCCCGACGGCGGCGGGCAGGAGAAGCGGGCGGCTGCTCCCGGCGCTCCCGGCCGCGAGGGGCAGAGGATGGAGGTCCAGGAACGCCCGGAGCGCCTGGATCCGCTCTCCCTCGTAAGAGCTCAGCGCGGCCAGCGCCGCCCGGAAACGGGCCCCGTCCAGACCGGTCGCCGGCCGGTAGGGGGCGGACACCAGGGGCTCGGCCGAGTCGATCGGCAGCATCTGCTCGATCGGCGTCAGGTTCCCGATCGGCTGCTTGGAGAAGCCCCAGCCCGAGGCGACCGCTCCCGCGAGCTTGCCGTCGAGGAAGACCGGGCTCCCGCTCATTCCGGCCACGATCCCGCTCTCCTCGAGCCCGAGCCCCGAGAGCTTCACCACGATCGTCGGACGCCCAGGCGACCCGTTCGGCATCACGCCGAGGACTTCCACCTCGAACCGTTCGATCGTCTCGCCGGATACCACGGTCAGGCCGTACCCCTTCATCCCGGGCCTCACCTCGGCGAGCCGCAGGATCTCCGGAACGGAAGGCTGGGGAGCCTGCTTCGACGCGGGGGGCAGCGGGGCGCCGCCGGAGGCCCATCCCGGGCCGACCGCGAGACCCAGCAGGAGCGCGCCCAGCGTGATCCAAGGCTTTGACCGGTCTGAAGATTCCATGCTACCTTGCCCGAGCTTCACGAGCGAGAAAGCCCCCCGAACCCATGAATGAAACCGACAGCGTCAACATCGTCAAGCTCTTTCTGCAAGCCGGCCCGACCGCCAAGGCGGTGCTCGGCACGCTGGCTCTCTTCTCGCTCGCTTCGTGGACGATCATCATCGCAAAGCTCTGGAGTTTCTCACGCGCCGAGTCCGATTCCCGGGGCTTCCTCTCTCACTTCCGGAAGAGCCGCAAGTTCGCCGACGTGCTCGGGATCTGCGACCGCTTCCCGGCCAGCCCGCTCGTGGGGATCTTCAAGGCCGGCTACGCGGAGCTCGACCAGCAGGTGAAGGCCGGGCGCGAGGTCGCGCCGTCCGACACCGGCCGCCTCTTCGTGAAGAGCCTCGCCGGCATCGAGCGCGCCCTCGAGAGAGCCGCGGGCGTCGAAACGACGCGGCTGACCCGCCGCCTTCCGTTCCTGGCCACGACGGCCTCGGCCACCCCGTTCATCGGCCTCTTCGGCACCGTCTGGGGAATCATGGGCGCCTTCCGCCAGATCGCCACGAGCGGCTCGACGTCGATCGTGGCGGTGGCTCCGGGCATCTCGGAAGCCCTGATCAACACGGCCGCCGGCCTCGTCGCCGCCGTGCCCGCCCTGATCGCCTACAACAACTTCAACGGCCGGATGAAGATCGTGCGCGCCGAGATGCGGGACTTCGCGCTCGAGTTCATGAACCTGGCCGAGCGGCATTTCACGTAGTGGATCCGGGGGACCGCCGCCGGGTTCCCCTCGTCGCGGACGCCTGCGCAAGAGGTTGCTGAGATGGCCTTCAAGCTGGACGACGACGTCGACGCGTTTTCCGACATCAACGTCACACCCCTCGTCGACGTCATGCTCGTCCTCCTCGTGATCTTCATGGTCACGGCACCGCTCCTGCATCAAGGTGTGGAGGTGAAGCTGCCCCGCTCCGTCTCCCAGAACCTGTCGCAGTCCCCCGAGGACCCGCTGATCCTGTCGATCACCAAGAGCGAGGTCTACTACCTGAACGAGACGCCGATCGCCAAGGCCCTCCTGAAGGACAAGCTCAAGGGGATCCTCCGCACCCGGAAGGACAAGGCCGTCTATCTGAAGGCGGACCGGAACCTTCCGTACGGTGTCGTGGTCGAAACGATGGACACCCTGAACCGGCTGGGTGTGGAGAGCCTCGGGATGGTCACGGAGCTCCGGAGCGAGACCGGGAAGGGAGCCGCGAAGTAGCGTGGAGATCACCGTCTCCGACATCCTGGCCACGCGGGTCCGCGCCGGCGACCCGCCCCGGGGGCTGTCGGTCGCGCTCTCGCTCCTGTTCCACGGATCGTTCCTGGTCCTCCTGCTCCTGATCAGCAAGCCGAAGAAGCTGGCGTTCGTCCCCACCATCATGCCGGTCCGGGTCGTCTCGGGCGGGTCGCTCGCCCGGCAGGCGCCTGCCCCTGTCGCGGTCGCCGCCAAGCCGAAGCCGGCGATCGAGAAGCCGAACCAGGATGCACCCGCCTCGCCGACGCAGATGAAGCTGCCGGTGAAGACGAAGGAGAAGGAGAAGCCGGTGCCGGTCGCCGCCAGGGCCGAGACCAAGGCCCCCGTGGCCACCGCTCCGAAGGACGCCGGGCCGCAGATCGACGCGCCCACCGTCCCGGGGAACGGCGGCGGCGACCAGGGGGGCACGGCGAGCTTCGGCGCGTCGGTCTCCGCCTTCGACGTCGACTTCCCGTACTCGTACTACGCCGAGCAGCTCGTCTCCCTCATCGGCGCGAACTGGCTCAAGCCGAATACCCCGGACGGGACGGCCTGCGTCGTCTCGTTCAAGATCCTCCGCTCCGGCCAGGTGACCGACGTCAAGGTCGACGCCACCTCGGGCTTTCCGTTCTTCGATCGGGCGGCGTCCCGCGCCGTCTACCAGGCGAACCCGCTTCCGCCCCTGCCGCCCGAGTTCAAGGGCGACAGCCTGGGCGTCCACATCAAGTTCCTGTAGGAGGTTCCCGCCGATGACCTCGAACCGCAACGCCTGGCGCCTCGCCGGAGCGCTCCTCCTCGCGGCGCCTTTCGCGTTCCCGCGGCTCCTCGGCCAGTCGGCGCCCGCGCCGGCACCCACCCCGGTCGACACGTTCCGCCCTCCGCTGGCGCCTGGTGCGCAACCGCAGATCGGCATCGAGATCAGGGGCCAGGCGGGCGGGCGCGTCCCGCTCGCCATCCCGCCCGCCATCGCGCCGATCACGCCCGACCTCCAGGCCAAGACCGTCGACCCGTTCGACCAGACGATCGGCCAGGACCTCGGGGGCTGGGCCGGCTTCGTCGTCACCGACCCGGCGCTCTACCCGAAGGGGAGCCGCCCGCCCCAGGGTCGCGAGCAGGGGGACGCCTGGATGGCGTCCGGCGCCCGCTACCTCCTCGACACCCAGGTCCAGCCGCAGGGCGAACAGGTCGTCGTCATCGCGGAGCTGTGGGACCTGAAGGAGCTGAAGTCGATCCTCGCCAAGCGCTACACGGGCGACGCCCGCTCGTCCCGCAAGATCGCCCACGTCCTGGCGAACGACATCGTCCGCCACTTCTTCGGCAAGCCCGGCCCGTTCCTCACCAAGATCACCTTCTCGTCCGACCGGGACGCGATCGGGAAGAACAAGGAGATCTACCTGATGGACTGGGACGGCGAGAACCAGCGCCGGATCACCTATCACTCGAACCTGTCGCTCGCCCCCGACTGGTCCGGGGACGGCTCGAAGATCGTCTACCAGTCGTACCTGAAGGACACGCCGGGGCTCTTCGTGATCTCGAAGGAGGGCGGCGAGAAGAAGCAGATCCCGCTCCCGACCTCGTTGAACGCGTCCCCTTCGTTCTCTCCCGACGGCAAGACGATCGCGTATTGCGGCAGCGTCAAGGGCAACCCCGAGATCTTCACGGTGAACGTCGATGGCACGAACCTGAAGCGCCTGACCGACTCCGCCGCGATCGACTCGACGCCGCGGTGGTCCCCGAACGGCCGCGAGATCGCGTTCACCTCGAACCGCCAGGGCAGCCCGCAGATCTACCTGATGGACCTCGAGGGGGCCAACGTACGGCGCGTCACGTACGACGGCACCTGGAACGACGAGGCGTCGTTCTCCCCCGACGGCTCGAAGCTGGCCTTCGCCTGCTGGGTCGACGCGTCTTACCAGATCTGCGTGAAGGACATGGACAAGCCCGACGGACGGACGGTCCAGGTCTCGCAGGGCTCCGGCTCCTCGGAGAGCCCCACCTGGTCTCCGGACGGCTCGAAGCTCGCCTGGGAGACCACCACCCGCGGGTCGAGCCAGATCGTCGTCGCGAACTCGGACGGCTCGAGCCCGAAGGTCGTCACGACGCAGGGGAGCAGCTACTCCCCGTCCTGGTCCCGGAACCTCGAATAGCCGCGGCCTGGCGCGGCGTGGGCCGGCGCCTTTCCGGGTCCGGCTCCGGACTGGTAACATGCGATGGTCCGTGCGGCGCCCTGCCCGCGGCTCGCTCAACGGAGGTTTGATTCGATGAAGAGCTCCCTGAGGTCCGCCACCTATCTCGTCCTCGCGGCGTCGCTCGCCGTGGTCGTCGGCTGCCCGAAGAAGGCCCCCAAGACCGAGGACCAGGCCGCCCCCACCCCCACACCGGCCGCCCCCAAGGCCGAGCCCGTGAAGCCGGACCGCGACTTCGAGTCGAAGCCGAGCCCGACCCCCGCCGTGAAGTCCGAGGTGCTCCCCGGGAGCGTCGAGGAGATCAACCGCCGCGGCTACCTCAAGGACGTCAACTTCGACTTCGACAAGTTCGACGTGCGCGACGACGCGCGCGAGATCCTGGCGCAGAACGCCGACTGGCTGAGGAAGAACCCGACCATCAAGTTCAGGACCGAGGGCCATTGTGACGAGCGGGGCACCGCGCAGTACAACCTCGCCCTGGGCGAGAGGCGCGCCTCCGCGGTCCGCGACTACCTCGTCTCGCTCGGTGTCGAGACGAACCGCGTCGAGACGGTGTCGTACGGCAAGGAGAAGCCGCTCGTGCCCGGGCACGACGAGGACTCCTGGGCGAAGAACCGGCGCGCTCACTTCGTCGTCACCGCGCGCTGAGGCGAACGAAGACCGTGAAGACAGCCGCGTCGCTCCGGCTCTCCCTCGGCCTGGCCTCCCTGCTCGCCGCCGGCGGCTGCGTCAGCGGCACCGATATCGAGGGGATCCACCGCCACCTCGCCGAGGTCGACAAGAAGGTCGATGCCGCCTCCAAGCAGTCCAGCTCCAAGGAGGAGGTCGCGAAGCTCAGCGACGCCATCCAGAAGCAGGCCCAGACGATCCTGCGCTCGAACGCCGACCTCGGGACGCGCTTCGACGAGCTGATCCGGGAGATGCAGACGCTCGCCGGCAAGCTCGAGGACGCGAACCGCCGGCTCTCGCAGCTCTCCCAGCAGATCGCCTCCGCCGGCCTCGCGGCTCAGGCGGTCCCGCCGAGCGCCCCGCCGTCGTCTCCGGTCGGATCCGCCGGCACGGTCGGCTCCCCGACCGGGTCGGCTCCCTCCGCGCCGACGAGCGGGCTCGTCACGTCTCCGCGCGGGCCCTCGCCCGCCGACCTCTTCGCCCAGGCCACCGCCGACTACCAGCGCGGGCAGTACGAGCTGGCGCGCCAGGGCTTCCAGGAGTACCTGGAGACCTATCCGAAGACCGACCTGTCCGACGACGCCGCGTACTGGATGGGCGAGTGCTATTCGGCCCTCAAGAAGCCCGCCGACGCGATCACCGCCTTCGACCGGCTGCTGAAGCTCTACCCCCAGAGCGACAAGGCCGCGGCCGCCTACCTGAAAAAGGCGCTCGCCCACCTCGAGCTCGGCCAGAAGCGCGAGGCGATCGTGCAGCTCCAGTGGGTCGTCCACGAGTACTCCGGCTCCGACGAGGCCAAGAGCGCGCGACAGCGCCTGAAGGCCCTCGGGTCCGATTCCCGCTAATCCGTATCAACGCACCCCAAGAGGAAGGAAGAACCCGAACAGATGGCTAACACCAAGCAGGCGAAGAAGCGAGCCGCCCAGAGCCTCCGGCTCCGCGCCTCCAACCGCTCCGTGAAGACGCGAGTCCGCGGCACCCTCAAGACGATCCGGGCCGCGGTCGAGTCGACGACCGAGCCGAAGGCGGCGCAGGCGCTCCTCCCGTCGACGCAGTCGACGCTCGACGTGGCCGCCCGCAAGAAGGTGCTCCACCGGAACACCGCGGCTCGCCTGAAGTCCCGGGCGGCCAAGGCCGCCAACAAGGTCGGGAAGAAGTAGAGCGGGGACCTCGAGAGTCGCTGGGGCGCGCCGAAAGGGTTCGCTGGCAAGGCGAAGGAGTGAGGCGATCGCGGCGTGGCAGCGCCACGCCGCAAGGCAGCCGAACGAACGACAACCCGAGCCGAAGGCGACGGTCTCCGGGATCGGGCTGGGCGCGCCCCGCCCGATCCAGTAACGAAGCCAGCGGGCCCCTATCGCGCGCTAGAACCCCTCGAGCATCGTGGTCACCAGGCTCCGCGCGAACGGGCGGGACAGCTCGTCGATGGCGGCCGGCTCCACGTCGAAAAAGCTCCGGGCCGACGGCGGGATCGTGTACGGCTGCCGGTAGAGGAACGACGGCTCCGAGAAGACGGGCTTCTCGGCTCCCTTCTCCGTGAGAACGATCCGGGCGGTGACCGAGATCTGGTACTCGAGCGCTCGCCCCGCGTCGTCGTAGCGGACCGGGTCGACCTGGTAGGAAAGGAGCGTCGCGGTCAGCTCGGCGTCGGCCTTGGCCAGCTCGGAGACCGGCCGGAGGCGGCGCCGTGCGGCAAGCTCGCGGATCACGGCGTCGGTGAGGCGCTGCTCGAGCCCGACCCGGGCCGTCTGGTTCACGAACGTCGAGACGTAGACGGTCTCCACCGTCGTCGGGATCGCGCTGCTCCCCGTCCCGACGAGCCCGTAGCCGCACCCCGCCTCGACCGTGGCGAGAGCGAGCAGCCCGGCGAGCGCGAGGGTCCGGGCGCGCGTCACTTGACGACGACGTTCAGGAGGCGGTCCGGGACGAGGATCACCTTGACCCGTTCCTTCCCCTCCAGCCAGCGCGCGATCGTGGGCTCCGCGAGCGCGGCGGCGAGAACGGCGTCCCGGTCCGCCCCGCGCGGCATGGGGACCTGGCCACGCCTGGCCCCGTTCACCTGGACGACGATGGTGGCGGTCTCCTCGACGGCGAGCGCCGGATCGAACACGGGCCACCCCGAGCGGAGGAGGCTGGCGCCTTCCCCCATCCGCTCCCACAGCTCCTCGGAGAGGTGGGGTGCCATCGGGTGGAGGAGCTGCACCAGGGTCCGGAGCGTGGTCGCGACCTCGCCCGGCTCGGCCTCGGCGTCGCCCACGAGATCGGCCGCGTGCCGCGACAGCTCCATCAGCCGCGCGACCGGGGTGTGGAACGAGAAGGCGTCGAAGTCCTCGGTGACGCGCTTCACCGCGATGTGCCGGACGCGGGCGGCCGGCGAGTCCGCCGCCGCGGGCCGGCCCTGCGGATCGCGACCCGACTCCAGGAAGCGCTCGACGGTCGTCCGGACGCGGCCCAGGAAGCGCTCGGCACCGGCGATGCCGTCGTCGCTCCACTCGGCGTCCTTCTCGGCCGGCCCCAGGAACAGGACGAACGTGCGAACCGCGTCCGCCCCCTTCTCGGCGATCAGAGGGTCGAGCGAGACCGCGTTGTTGCGCGACTTCGACATCTTCTCGACGCGTCCCTCGGGAGACATGTTCGTGATCATCCCCTGGTTGAAGAGCGCCGCGAACGGCTCCTCGAACGTGACGAGGCCCAGGTCCTTCATCACCCGCGCGAAGAACCGCGCGTACAGGAGGTGCAGGATGGCGTGCTCGATGCCGCCGATGTACTGGTTCACGGGCGCCCACCGCCGGGCGACGGCCGGGTCGAACGGCGCCGCGTCGTTCCTGGGGTCCAGGTAGCGGAGGTAGTACCAGGACGAGTCGACGAACGTGTCCATCGTGTCGGTCTCGCGCCGCGCGGCCCCGCCGCAGCGCGGGCACGTCGTCGCGACGAACGACTCGACCTTCTCGAGAGGGTTGCCGCGCGTGCCCGTGAACGGCGCGTCAGGCGGAAGGACGACCGGCAGCTGGTCGTCCGGCACCGGAACCCAGCCGCAGGCCGGGCACGACACCATGGGAATGGGCGTCCCCCAGTAGCGCTGGCGGGAGATCAGCCAGTCGCGGAGCCGGTAGCGGACACGCGCTCCGCCGATCCCACGCGCGGCGGCGTCCGCGGCGATCGCCTCGCGGGCGGCGGCCGAGTCCAGGCCGTCGAAGCGGCCCGAGCGCGTCAGGGTCCCCTCGCCCGGGTAGCAGGTCCCCGCGTCGCCGCCCTCGACGACGCGCACGATCGGGATCCCGTACTTCGAGCAGAAGTCCCAGTCCCGCTCGTCGTGCGCCGGAACCGCCATCAGCGCTCCGGTCCCGTAGTCGGCGATCACGAAGCTGCCGAGCCAGACCGGGATGCTCTCGCCGGTGAACGGATTGATCGCCGTGACGCCCGTCGCGCGTCCGTCCTTCTCCGCACCCTCCGCCTCGCGGGTGATCCGCTCCTGGTTCCGGATCGACGTGACCCACTCCTCCAGCGCGGCGCGTTCCGGGTGGCCGGCGAGGAGGCGCGGGACGAGCGGGTGCTCCGGCGCCAGCACCAGCGCCGTCGCGCCGAAGACGGTGTCGGGGCGCGTCGTGAAGACGCGCACGGTCTCGCCGAGCGCGGGGATCTCGAAGTCGAGGTCGGCGCCCACCGAGCGTCCGATCCAGTTCCGCTGCATGGTCCGGACCTTCTCCGGCCAGGCGTCGAGGGTGTCGAGGCCTTCCAGCAGGGAGTCGGCGTAGCCGGTGATCTTGAAGAACCACTGCTCCAGCTCGCGCTTCACGACGGCGCTCTTGCACCGCTCGCACACTCCCCCGTCCGCCTGCTCGTTCGCCAGGACCGTCAGGCACGACGGGCACCAGTTCACCGGCGACTTCTTCCGCTCGACCAGGCCCTTCTCCAGGCAGCGGAGGAAGAACCACTGGTTCCAGCGGTAGTAGTCGGGCTCGCAGGTCGTGGCTTCCTTCGTCCAGTCGTAGAGGACGCCCCAGTCGCGGAACTGCTCCTTCATCGCGGCGATGTTGGCGAGCGTGGAGGTTCTCGGGTGGATCCCCTTCTTGATCGCGTGGTTCTCGGCCGGCAGCCCGAACGCGTCCCAGCCCATCGGGCAGAGGACGTTCCGCCCCCGCTGCCGGAGGTACCGGTGCAGGGCATCCGTGAGGAAGTAGGTCCGTGCGTGGCCGACGTGAAGGCGGTCCCCGGACGGGTACGGCAGCATCACGAGCAGATAGGTGCCGGACTGCGCGGGATCGCCGGTGTCGACGAACGCGACTCCCGCCTCGGCCCACCGTTTCTGCCACTTCTTCTCGATCGCGACGATCTCTTCGGAACGGCTCATAAGGGCCGGCGAGCGTAGCACATGGCTCCCTTGGGGTCAGGTCTTGATTCTCTACTATAGCGAGCTATAGTAGAGAATCAAGACCTGACCCCAAGTCCTCGACGCGGAGGCGGCGGGCGGTGGGGACCGCGCGGGCCGCGGCGTCCGGCATGCCGGGGATCACCGCCGTGTCCCGGCTCTCGCAGAGCACGGTGCCTCCCGCCCGCGCCACGGTGCGGGCGCCGGCCGCGCCGTCGTCCCCCATGCCGGTGAGGACGACGGCGACCACCCGACTGCCCCACATCGCGGCCGCGGACTCGAAGAGCAGGTCGGCAGACGGGCACCACGGTGCCCCTTCGTCGTCGGCGGAGATCCGGGTCACGATCCGATCGTCGGCGCGCGCGAAGCGCAGATGTCGCCCGCCCGGCGCGATCCAGAGGATCCCGGGGACCGCCTCCTCGCCTCCCTGCGCTTCGCGGGCGTCCCAGCCCGTCACCCGGGCGAGCCGGGCGGCGAGTGAGCGCGTGAACGGCGACGGCATGTGCTGCGCGACGGCCGCGATCACGGGCCGGGGCGGGAGCGCGGCGAAGAGGTCGCGGAGCGCGGGTGGGCCGCCCGTCGAGGAGGCGACCACCAGGGCGGGCCGTGCGGCCGCCGGCGGAAGGACGTCGGTCCGCGTCGCGGCGGGAGGAGTCTCCGCGGCCGTCGCCTCCGCGCCGGCCGCCTTGATCCGCCGGATCCGTCCTGTGCGGGTCTGGGCCTCCTCGGCCGCCCGGGCGCGACCGGCCAGGACGTCGACGCGGATGCTCGAGACCTCGCGCACGATGTCGGCCAGCTGCTTCTTCCACTCGACGAGGCTGCCGGCGCGCGGCGACGGTTTGCCCAGGACCTCGAACGCGCCGAGCTCGAGAGCCGTCAGGGCCGTCCGGTCGTGGCGGCGATCCGACACGACGAGCACCGGGATCGGGTGCCGGGCCATGATCCAGCGCAGCACCGCGAAGCCGTCCATCCCCGGCATCTCGATGTCGAGGCAGACGAGGTCGAAGGTCGTCGCCACGAGGCGCCTGAGAGCCTCCTCCCCCGACGCGGCGGTCTCGACCTCACGCGTTTCCGGACGGTCCCGCAGGGCGGAGGCGAGGAGGAGACGGTGGGTCGCAGAGTCGTCGACGACGAGCACCCTCATCGGCCCCTCATCGGCGGTAGGCGACGTCGTGCGAGAGCCGGATGAGGGTGAGGGACGTGGCGGCCGCGGCCAGGGCGTCGGACGGACCGAGGAGGAGGTAGCCGCCCGGCTTCAGACGCGCCGCGAAGATCTCGGCCGCGTGCCGGCGCGCGTCCTCGTCCAGGTAGATCAGCACGTTGCGGCAGACGATCACGTCGAAGCTCGCACCGGACTTCGGCTCGTCCAGGATCGAGCGCCACTCGAGGTCGACGACCTCGCGGATCTCGGGTCGCACCGCCAGGCGGCCGGCGTCGCCGGGCTCGAAGTGCCGCTCGCGCCGCTCGAGCGAGGTGGCCCGCAGAGCGTGCATTCCGTACATCGCCTGACGCGCGCGCCTCACGCTGTCGGGGGAGAGGTCCGTCCCGTGGATCCTCACGCGGCGTCCCGGGAGCATCCCCCGCTCGAAGAGGAGCATCGCCAGGGTGTACGGCTCCTCGCCGGTGGCGCACCCGGCGGACCAGACGTCGAAGCTCCCGTCCCCTCCCGCCGCGAGGAGGCGCTCCGGGGCGATCTCCTCGGAGAACGCCGCGAGCCCGTCGGGATCGCGAAAGAAATACGTCTCGCCGTTGACGCTCCCGTCGAGCAGGCGGCCGAACGACGGGTGGTGCGTCGGCAGGTCACGCCAAAGCGCGTACAGCTGGTAGTACGAGCCTGCGGCTCTCGCCTCGGCCGCGAGCCGGCTCTCGAGCCGCGGCTTGTGGGCCGAGGAGATGACGAATCCCGTCCGCCGCCGCACCAGGTCGGCGAACAGACGGAAGACCGTCTCGGAGAGCTCGAGGGGTCGTGACGTCATCGTCAGCGCGGGCCTTGGCTCCCGCCCCCCCCTGCGTTCGACCGCCCCGTCATGCCGTCTCCCGCCCGCGGCGCCCCGAGCTCTTCGCGATGGCCCGGGCCCAGCGGCGTTCCGCTCGCGCCGGCGCGTCGGCCCAGAGGGCGCGCACCTCGGCGGGGAATCGATGGGCCAGCGCCTCGGCGGCTCCGTCGGCCGTGCTGCCGGACTCCGCCGCCAGGACGATCGTGAGCGGCTCCAGACATTCCCTCCCGCCGGCGACCGCGACGGCCGGGAAGAGCGCCTCGAGCACCTCCGCCTCACGCTCGGCGTGGAGCGCGGTGGCCAACGCCCGCGACAGCGGTCCGTCGGCGCTCTCGGGCGCCGGCCGGCGCCCGATCACCTCCGCGGCCGTCTGCCGGACCTCCAGGCGCGAGTCGCCGAGGGCGTGGGCCAGGGTGACCTCGGCGGCCCGGGCGGGCGTCCACTCCTGGGCCTCGATCGCCGCGCGGGCGGTCTCCACGTCCTCGTGATGGATGGCGATCGCGGCCCGGCCCGAGGCCCGCGGGTCCTTGAGGAGGAGCAGCTCCTCCAGCGCGGCCCGCCGCACCGGATCGCTCTGAGCGAGCATCTCGTCCACGAGCCGCGGGCGCTCCTCGCCGGCCAGGGCGACGATCGCCGCCCCGGCCGCGGCGGCCACGGCG
>CAYLNK010000078.1:0-5572 GCA_964384675.1 uncultured Holophagales bacterium
GCCGCGACCGCGCCGTGCGCGACGGCATCCGCCAGGAACGCCCTTCCGTCCCGCTTGAACCCGTCGAAGGCGGCGAAGAGCGCACCGGCCGTCACCTTCCGCGAGTCGTGGGTGACCGACAGCACCTCCGGATCTCCGTCCCCGCGGACGACCGCCTCGTCCAGGGTCGCGACGAGGGCCGACAGCCTCAACGCACCGCTCCGGGCTCCTCGGGCAGAGCCAGCGCGGCGTTCGTCACCGGCGGGACGAGCGAGAGGACCAGGGTGCACGGCGTTCCGGGTCCGGCCGGCGTGCCGGCGGGCGGGTCCTGCGAGACCACGAAGCCGTGGCCCACGAGCTTCGGGACGTAGCCACGCTGGGCGAGGCGGCGGGCGGCCTCGTTGGCCGCCAGCCCGTCGAGCCCGGGGATGGTCCCTTCTTCCGCCTCCACGCGCGGCGCGCGATGCGCCGTCGGTACGAGGTCGCCCGAGAGGACCGGTCCCGTCTCGGACCGGGCGTTGCGGCTCAGGTCGGCGGTGAGGATCGTCGGGACGATCCGGTCCGGCGACGGCTGGGCCGGGACGCGCCGCACGCGCAGCGCTTCCGCTCCGATCGAGGCGAAGACGGGGGCCGCGACGTCGCCGCCGTAGATCTTCCCCTTCGGCTCGTCCACGACGACGGCGATCACCAGCCGCGGAGCCTCCGCCGGAACGAAGCCGATGAACGAGGCCACGTGCCGGTCACGCGAGTAGCCGCCGCCAGGGCTCGCCTTCTGGGAGGTGCCGGTCTTCCCGGCCACGGTGTAGCCGGGAATCGACGCCAGCTTCCCGGTCCCCGCCTCCACGACGCGCGACAGGAGCCGGCGCAGCTCGCGGGCGGTCCCCTCGCCGATCACGCGCGGACCCTGCGGCGGCTCCACCCGGACGATGCGGCCGTCCGGGCGGCGGACCTCGCCCACGATGCGGAGCGTCGGCAGGACCCCGCCATTGGCGATCGCGGCGTAGGCCCGGGCCATCTGGAGCACCGTCACACCGATCTCCTGTCCGAACGACATCGTGGGCAGCGTCAGGGCGCTCCAGGTGCTCGGGTTCGCGAGGATGCCGACGGTCTCGCCGTCCAGGTCGATTCCGGTCTTCTGGCCGAAGCCGAAGGACCGTACGTTCGCGTGGAAGGGACCGCGGCCGAGGCCGAGCGCGACGTGGGCGATGCCGATGTTGGAGGAGTGGGCGATCACGTCGGCGAGCGAGAGCACGCTCCAGCGGTTGCGGCCGTGCTCGTGGATCGTCGTCGACCCGATCGTGAGCGCGCCGCCGCCGCAGTCGATCAGGTCGTCGGGCGAGACCGTCCCCTTCTCGAGCGCTCCCGCGGCCGTGATGATCTTGAACGTCGAGCCGGGCTCGTAGACGTCCATCACCGGGCGGCAGCGGCGGGAGTCGGCGTCCGACTCTCCGTACCGGTTCGGGTCGAACGACGGGTTGGACGCGAGGGCCAGGACGGCTCCGGTCTCGGGATCGAGGACGACGGCCGAGCCACCCTTCGCCTGCCACTTCTCGACGGCGGCGTCGAGCTCGCGCTCCGCCGCGTGCTGGATGGCCGAGTCGAGCGTGAGGACCAGCGAGGCGCCCTCCACGCCGTCGGCCAGCGCCGAGCGCCCCCGCCCGTCGGTGCCGGGCGAAGCGTAGAAGCGGCGCGCGGCGTCGCGCAGGAAGGTCACGTGAGCGGGCCGGCCCCGCACCTCCGAGTCGTAGCGGTACTCCAGCCCGGCCAGCCCCTGGTTGTCGGCGCCGACGTAGCCGAGCACGGCCGCGGCGAACGCGCCCTGCGGATAGCGGCGGGTCGACTCCTTCACCAGGCGTACGCCGGGCAGGTGCCGCGCGGCGACTCGCTGCGCGATCTCCTCCGGGACGCGGCGCGCCACCCAGACGAAGTCGCGCTCCGCGTTGTCGAGCTTCTTCTCGAGCTCCTTGCGCGGCACGTCGACCAGGGGGGCGAGCGCGGCCGCGACCGCCGCGGGGTCCTCGACCTCCGAGGGAATCGCGAAGACCGAGTCGACCTGGGCGGTGACCGCGAGCGAACGTCCCGCGGCGTCGGTGATCTGCCCCCTTCGCGGCGGCAGCTCCACGGTGCGCTCGTGCTGCTTCCGGGCCTTCTTCGCGAACTCCTCGCGCCGCACGACCTGCAGGTCGACGAGGCGCCACAGGAGGACGACGACCCAGAGGCCGACGCCCGCCATCAGCACGAGGGCACGGCGCTGGATGGACGGGCTCAGAACCCCTCCTCGGTCGAGAGGGGGGCGGGCGGGCCGATCAGGTCCGGCAGCTTCGGCGTATCGACGGGTCGCGGCGGGACCGGCGTGAACGAGCCGTCCTGGACCAGGATCAGCTGCTCCGGGCGCGGGGCGGAGAGCCCCAGCCGCGACGTCGCGATCGACTCCACCCGGTCGAGGGCGCTCGACCTCGCGCGCTCCAGCTGGAGCTGCCGGTTCCGCTCCACCTGCGTCTCGCGCTGCCTGGAGATCCGCTCGATCTGGTACCCGAGCCGGACCGTCTCGAGGTTCGACCAGATCGCGGCGAACAGGACGGCCATCGGGGGGAGCGCGGCCAGCGCGAAGGCGAGGAGCTCCCGGGTCCGCCGGCGGTCCCTTTCACGGACGAGGTAACGGTTGTCGACCGACCGATGGACCGCGTACATCGCCTACCGCACGGGGGGAGGCCCCTCCGCTCGCCCCTCGGCGGTCCGCTCCAAGACGCGCATCCGGGCGGACCGGGAGCGCGGGTTGTCACGGATCTCGGAGAGCTGCGGACGGAGCGGCTTCTTGGTGACCAGGGCCAGGACCCGGCGTCGGGAGCAGACGCAGACGGGAAACGAGGGCGGGCAGGTGCAGCCGGCCGTGTGCCGGGCGAAGACGTGCTTGACGATCCGGTCCTCGAGCGAGTGATAGGCCAGCACCGACAGGCGGGCACCGAGGGAAAGCCGCTCGATGGCGTCGTCGAGGAACCGCTCGAGGTCGATCAGCTCACGGTTCGTGGCGATGCGGAGAGCCTGGAAGACGCGGGTCGCGGGGTCCTTCTGCTGCGGGCGGCGCGGGCCGAGGGCACGGGCGACGACGTCGCGGAGCTGTCCCGTCGTCTCGATCGGCTTCGCCTCGCGCTCGCGCACCACGGCACGCGCCACGCGGCGCGCCATCGGCTCCTCGCCGTACTCGGCGAAGACCCGCGCCAGCTCCTGCTCCGGGAGCGTCGCGACGAGTTCGGCGGCGGTCGCGCCGTCCCGGCCCATCCGCATGTCGAGCGGCCCGTTCTTCATGAAGGAGAACCCCCTTTCCGGCTGATCGAGCTGCATCGAGGAGACGCCGAGGTCGGCGAGGACCCCGTCGACACGGGCGATCCCGAGCCGGTCGAGGTGCTCGGCCAGGTCCTCGTGGCGCCCCTCCACCGTGACGAGACGGTCGCCGAAACGGGCGAGCCGCTCGCGGGAGAGGCGGAGCGCCTCCGGGTCCCGGTCGATCCCGACGACCCGCACGTCGGGCGAGGCGTCGAGGAGGGCCTCGGCGTGCCCGCCGAGCCCGAGGGTGGCGTCCACGAAGAGGCCGCCACGCCCGGGCCGGAGCGCGACGACCACCTCGGTGAGGAGGACGGGGAGATGAGCTGCATTCATCGTCCTCCGTCAGGCGAGGTAGGGACTGAGCGCGTCGTAGTCCTCGTCGCCCATGGCCGTGGCCCGCAGCGACTCGAGGTGCTTCGCCCGGTCGACGAGCTTCAGGAAATCCGTCTGGCCGAGAACCAGCCCGTCGCCCGCCAGCCCCGCGGTCTCACGGAGCAGCGACGGGATGAGGAGGCGCCCCTGGGCGTCCATCTTCGCGACCTGACCGAACGTGTTGACGCGCTCCAGGAACTTCCGCTTCGCGGGAAGGACCGCGGGCGCCTTGGCGAGCTTCTCCTCGATGCCGTTCCAGATCGGCATCGGGTAGACCAGCACGTCGTGTCCGGTCACGGAGGTGACGAAGAAATCGACGCCGTACGTCTCCTCGATCGGTTGACGGAAAACGGCCGGGACCTTGAAACGGCCCTTCTCGTCGATCGTCGTCTCGGCGCTTCCTCGCAGGCGTTCCATACTTCTCGCAGGGTCTCGGTGGCGACGGCGCGGCCCGCTACACCCACTGCCATCCCCTAGTAACCACTTTTGACCACGCAAAGTATCCGGCCGCGGTTTCCGGCGAGTCAAGCGGAAACCGCGTGGAATGCGGCTTTGGCGATGCTATCGTCCCGCTCGAGTGTCCGCTCCGCAGCCCCAGACGACCCACGTCCAACTTGCGCCACCCGAGCTGATCCGGGAGCCCGCGGGACTCGAGCCCCTGTACCGGGCGCTGGAGGCGAATCCCGGCGCGGCGGTCGCGATCGACACCGAGGCGGACTCCTTCCACCACTACTTCGAGAAGGTCTGTCTCCTCCAGATCGGCCTCGGCGACGAGGTCTTCCTCGTCGACCCGCTGGCCGGGCTCGACCTCGGCCCCGTCCTCGAGCATCTCGCGCGCCGCCCCCTGCTCCTGCACGGAGCCGACTACGACCTCCGCCTCCTGCACCGGGCTTACGGCCTCCGCGCGCGGGAGCTGTTCGACACCATGATCGCCGCGCAGCTGCTGGGGGAGCGCGAGATCGGCCTCGCGGCGCTCCTCTCGCGGCGCGTCGGCGTCTCGCTCGACAAGGCGCACCAGAAGGCGGACTGGAGCGAGAGGCCTCTGTCCGCCGACCGGCGCGTCTACGCGGCCGCGGACGTGGCGTACCTGGCCGAGCTGGTGGCCTCCCTGAGGACGGACCTCGAGGCGAAGGGCCGGCTCGAGTGGCACGCCGAGGAGTGCGCGCGCCTTTCGGTCACCGACTTCACGCCGCGCGGGGACGATCCGGAAAACGATTGGCGCCTCAAGGGCACCAACGCGCTGAGCCCGCTCGAACGGAGCGTCGTGAGGGCCCTCTGGCACGCCCGCGAGGAGCGCGCCCAGCAGCTCGACCGGCCGCCGTTCCGCGTCCTGACGAACGAGCGGCTGCTGGCCGCCGCTCGCGCGGCGGCGGAGGGGCAGAGCGACCTGGCAACGCTGTTTCCCGGACGGCCGCTTCCCCCGGCGTTCGAGCGCTCGATCCGCGACGCCCTCGTGAAGGCGCGCTCCGCCCCCACCTCCGAGTGGCCGGGCCCGCGCCGCGGAGGGAAGGAAGAGGTCGACCCGGCGCTCCAGCCGGTCATCGAGCGTCTCAAGACCAAGCGCGATCGCCGGGCCAAGGAGCTGGGCCTCGACCCGGGAGTCGTCGCGTCGAAGGGACACCTGACGGCCGCGGCCCGCGTCCTCCTCCGCGATCGACAGGCTGGACCGGAAAAGGTGGCGGGCGAGTCGGGGATTTCCCGGTGGAGAGCGGGGCTGTTAGTTGATGGGGAACCCGGGCGCCGGGTTCCCCCGTCCCCTCCACCCGGATCGCTGGCCTGATCCCGGGGAACCCGGGCGCCGGGTTCCCCCGTCCCCTCCACCCGGATCGCTGGCCTGATCCCGGGGAACCCGGGCGCCGGGTTCCCCCGTCCCCTCCACCCGGATCGCTGGCCTGAT
>CAYLNK010000078.1:5672-22111 GCA_964384675.1 uncultured Holophagales bacterium
GTCCCCTCCACCCGGATCGCTGGCCTGATCCCGGGGAACCCGGGCGCCGGGTTCCACCGTCCCCTCCACCCGGATCGCTGGCCTGATCCCGGGCCTCAGCCCTTCTTCTTCTTGTCCTTCCCCTTGGTCGCGGGAGGAGGCGCGGGTGGGTTGGCGACGGTGACGGGAGCCTGGTAGTACGCGGCCGCCTCGGGAGCGACGCGGATCACGGCGTCGTGCTTCAGCTTGTCGAGGTACTCCGCGAGCTTCTTCTGGAACTGGGTCTCCTGCTCGTGCTTGAGGATCTCGGCCTTCACCTCGGCGAACGGCTTGTAGCTGGCCGGGATCTTCTCGACGAGCTTCACGAGGTGCCAGCCCGATCGGGTGAGGATCGGATCCGTCACGCCGCCGGCCGGAAGGGAGAAGACCGCCTTGTCGATCTCGGGGGCGAGCTCGCCGCGAGCCACCGTCCCGAGGTCGCCGCCGCGCGCCTTGGTGCCCCCGTCGGAGTAGTCTTTGACGACCTGCTCGAACTTCGCGCCCGCCTTGAGCTTGTCGGACGCCTCCTTGGCCCGGCGCTCGACCCAGGCGCGCGAGGTGTCGTTGTCGCCCGGCGCGATCAGCACCTCGGCAACGCGCGCCCTCTCCGGAACGCCCCACTTCCCTTCCTTCTCGCGCTCGTAGATCACGCGCATCGCGTCGTCCGAGAGGTCGACCTTGCTGTTGACCTCGCGTCCGACGACCCGCTGGACCGTCAGGGTGCGGCGCAGCTGGTCTCGCAGGCGGTCGACGGTGAGGCCCGAGGTGGCGAGGGCCTTCTGGAACTCCTCGTCGGTCGTGACCTGGTTCTGCTCCTTCAGCTTCTTGACCTGCTCCTCGACCTCGGCGTCGGAGGTCGTCAGGTCGAGGTCGCGGGCGCGGTCCTCAAGGAGCGTCTCGTTGACGAGCTCCTCCATCAGCGCCTTCTTCAGCTCCTCGGCCCGGGTGGCGTCGGGAGGCGCGCCGCTCTCGCGGATCGTCTGCTCGATGCGGCCGTCGAGGTGGCTCTGGGTGACGACGCGGGCGTTGACGCGGACGAGGATCCGGTCGATCACCTCGGCCGCCGGGAGGGGCGTGGCGAGGAGGAGGAGCGCGGAGAGCGCGGAGGGGGCGAGAGCACGCCGAAAAGACTTCACGAGCCGGAGTCTAGCCAAACGAGTGCCAGCGCGCCTGCGCGATGGCAGAGTTCTCTGGCGTGGATCGAGTCCCGAGCGGAGCGAGGGAGGAGACCCACGCAGTAAACGAGCGCCAGCGCGCCGTAAGCGGGTGCCGGCGCGCCCCTACCCCCCCGACCGCGCCGAGCTCCCGACGTACGGAAACGGCAGGTGCTCCTCCACGATCACGACCGGGAACGCCTTGCGGGCCGAATCGATCAGGTCGGCCGCCGCCTTGACGCTGCGCTCCTCCGCGAGGAGGAGCCGGAGCGCCGGCGCCGCCTCCTCGAGGGGGATGACCCGCTCCTCGAACCGCTCGTCGACCCGGAAAAGGTGAAAGCCACGGGTCGCCGGGAGGACGGGCGAGATCTTCCCGGCCTGGAGTCCCCAGACCGCCTTCTCGAAGTCCCGCGGGAGATCGGTCCGCGAGAGGAGCCCGAGGGAGCCTCCCGTCGCCGCGTTCGGCGCGATCGAGAGGTCCCGGGAGACGTCCACCCAGGCGGCCCCCGCGGCGAGCCGCCGAACGGCCTTGTCGGCATCCTCCCGCGTCTTCAGGAAGAGCTGCGACAGCCGCACCACGGCCGGCTTCCGGTACCGTTCCGGATGAGCGTCGTACTCGGCCCGCAGCTCCGCGTCGCCGATCTCGCCGATCCGCGCCAGCCGTCCGATCAGCTCGCGCCGCTTCTCCACCTCCGTCTTCCCCAGGAGCGGCGGGTCGGCGCTCTCGACGGCCCTCGAGAGAAGCAGCTCCTCGACGTACTGGTCGAGGAGGCTCGACGCGACCTTCGGCGACACGTCCTTCGGCTCCTCTCGCGCGGCCGCCTTCACGTAGGCGGCGTAGGCCGAGTATTCGACCGGCCGGTCCCCGATCATCGCCACGACCGACGCCCGCCGCGCGGCCCGCGGCCCTCGGCGGGCGCAGGAGGGGACCGCCAGGGAGGCGAGCGCGAGGAGGACGAGGATCCCGCGCCTCACGGCCCTCACAGCCCCGCCAGCCCGAACGGCGCCTTCTCGCCGAGCGCCTGGAACGCGCTCTTCCTCGCGAGCGTGGCGAGGAAGCGGGCCGCGCGTTCGCACACGGCTGGACCGTCCGCCGGAAGGCCGGCGAAGACCTTCGCCGCGCGGAAGGCGTCCGGCCCCGTGGCCGCGAGCTCGCCTTTCCGGAGGAGCGAGAGCACGCGCTCGGGGTCGATCTTGTGGTCGGGCTCGAGGGTCGCCGCGAGCTCGTCGCCCCGGCGCTGGAGCGCCCGCACACCGAGCGCGAGCGCCACCAGCCGGAGGCGCGCCACGTCGAGGAGCCGCTCGAACTCGGGCGGAGGCGCGCCATAGCGGTCCGCCGCGTCGGCCGCCTCGCGCTCCAGGAGGTCCGGCTCGCGGGCCGCGGCGATCTTCTTGTAGAGAGCCATCCGGAGGCTCTCCTCCACGATCCAGGTGGGCGGGAGCGCCAGCGGCACGCCCAGCTGCAGGGTCACCTCGCGCGTCTCCTTCACCGGCTCACCCTTCAGCTCCGCCATCGCCTCCTCGAGGAGGTCGACGTACGTCTCGAACCCGACCGACTCGATCTGCCCCGACTGCTCGCCGCCCAGCATCGAGCCGGCGCCCCGGATCTCCAGGTCCCGCGCGGCGATCCGGAACCCGGCCCCGAGGTCCGAGAACTCCTGGATGGCGCGCAGGCGCCGCCGCGCGTCGTCCGAGAGCGGCATCCCGGGCGGGACGAGGAGCCAGCACGAGGCGGGCTTGTCGCTCCGGCCGACGCGCCCGCGCAGCTGGTACAGCTGGGCGAGCCCGTACAGGTCGGCGCGGTCGATGATCATCGTGTTGGCCGACGGGATGTCGATGCCGTTCTCGATGATCGTGGTGGCGAGGAGGAGGTCGGCCGCGCGCGTGGTGAACGCCCGCATGGTCCGCTCCAGCTCCGCCTCCGACATCTGCCCGTGCCCCACCACGACCTTCACGTCGGGCACCAGCTCCTTCAGCTTCTCCACCCAGAACCCGAGCGACTCCACCCGGTTGTGGACGACGTACACCTGCCCGCCCCGCTCGATCTCCGCCCGGATCGCCTCGGCCACGACGGTGTCGTCGGTCGGAACGACGTGGGTGGCGATCGCGAGCCGGTCCTTCGGAGGCGTCTCGATGACCGAGAGGTCGCGGATGCCGGCGAGCGAGAGGTGAAGCGTGCGCGGGATGGGGGTGGCCGACATCGACAGGACGTCGACGCTCGCCCGCCACTCCTTCATCTTCTCCTTCTGCGCCACGCCGAACCGCTGCTCCTCGTCGATCACGAGGACGCCGAGGTCCTTGAACTTGACGTCCTTCGAGAGGAGCCGGTGGGTACCGACGACCACGTCCAGCGTTCCTTCCGTGAGGCGGCGCAGGGTCTCCTTGCGGTCCTCGGCGGAACGGAAGCGGGAGAGCAGCTCGATGGTCACCGGGAAGGCGGCGAAGCGCCGCTTCAGGGTACGGTAGTGCTGGTCGGCCAGGATCGTCGTCGGGGCCAGCAGCGCGGCCTGCTTGCCGTCCAGGACGCACTTGAAGAGCGCCCGCATCGCGACCTCGGTCTTGCCGTAGCCGACGTCTCCGCACAGGAGCCGGTCCATCGGCTTCTCCGACTCCATGTCCCGCTTGACGTCGCGGATGGCGGCGAGCTGGTCGGGCGTCTCGGTGTACTCGAACGCGTCCTCGAACTCCTTCTGCCACGGCGAGTCCTTCGAGAAGGCGTGCCCCGCCGAGGCGGCCCGCCGCGCGTACAGCTTCAGGAGCTGATCGGCGATGTCCTTGACGGCCTTCTTGACCGACGCCTTCCGCTTCGACCAGCCGAGCCCGCCCAGCTTGTCGAGCGCCGGGGTGACGCCGTCCCCGCCGCCCGAGTATTTCTGGATCAGGTCGAGCCGCTCGACCGGCACCAGCAGCTTGGCGTCGCCGGCGTAGCGCAGGTCGACCATCTCGCGCAGGACGGCGCCGTCCTGGATCCGCGCGAGGCCGTGGAAGATGCCGAGGCCGTACTCGCGGTGCACGACCACGTCGCCGGGCTTCAGGTCCCTGAGGTCCGAAAGGAACGCCTCCGAGCCGCCGGAGCGGCGGGGTGGGGGCACGCGCGGCTCGCCGAAGAGGTCGCCGGCCGTCAGGAGGAGGAGACCCGCGCCGCGGAACAGGAACCCGGATGCCGGGCCGCCGCTCTGCAGGCGGCACGCGCCCGGGAGAAGGGGCGCCTCGACGTCGCCCTCGTCCCCGGCGTGGTCGACCTCGTACTCGGCGAGGAGCCGCTGGACGTGCTCGCGCGCGCCCTTCACGCCCGCCGTCAGGACGACGGCGAGCCCGTCCCGGCGCGCGCGCTCGATCTCCCGGGCCACGGCGGGGAGGCGATCCTCGTACGAGGCGACCGACTCGGCGCCGAGCGCGATCGAGTCCGTCCCCGGCACCGCGGGGGCGAGGGCCACGACGGCCCGCGCCGTCACCGCCTCGCGGAGCGCGTCGGGGTCTCCGGCCAGCCGGACCGGATCGGGCACGACTTTCCCGCCCCGACGGAGCTTCTCGTAGTCGAGCCTCAGCACGTCGGCGGCCCGGATCAGCTCCTCGGCGACCGTCTCGGTGTCGTCCACGGCGAGGACGAACGACGATGCGTGGTCGAGGACGTGGAGCGCCTGCCGCCCGTCGGCGAGGAGGGGGAGCAGCTCCTCGAGACCATCGTTCTTCCTCGCCAGGGAGAGGTCTCGCGGCACCGGCGGGTCGTCGTCCGCGGTCCGGCAGTCGGCGAGGACCCGCTGCGCGGCCTCGCGCGAGACGCGCGTGTCCGGCGTGGCCGCCATCGGCGGGAGGAGCACCGCCTCGCGGGTGCCGGTGGTGCGCTGGGTGTCGGGGTCGAAGCTCCGGATCGACTCCACGGTGTCGAACCCGAGCTCGATCCGGATCGGGCCCGGGAGGTGGGGCGGGAAGACGTCGAGGAGCGAACCGCGGACCGCCAGGTCGCCGCACTCCGTCACCAGGTCGACGCGGTTGTAGCCCTCGTCGAGGAGCGCGGAGACGATCCGGGCGGGCGTCGTCTCGTCGCCCCGGGCGACTCTCCGACAGCGGGCCCGGAAGGCCTCGGGGGACGGCAGGATCCGGAGCAGGGCGCGCGCCGGCACGACGAGCAGCTCCACGGTCCCTTCGGCGAGCCGGGCGAGCGAGCCGAACTCCTCGCGGCGGACCTTGAGCGACGGGGCGATCCCCTGGTACGGCGTCAACGCCGGGGCCGGAAAGAGGGCCACGCGCTCGGCGCCGAAGACCGCGCTCGCGTCCCGGTGGAACGCCAGGGCGTCGCGCTCGTGAGCGAAGACGCAGGCCCATTTCAGGCCGAGCGGCGCCCCGACCGCGCCGAGCAGGTACGGCGCGAGGCCGGGCGGAGTGCCGACCAGCGATACGGGCCCGGTCGACGTCCCGAGCACCCCTGCCTCGATCCGCCCGAGGAGCCGCTTCACGACCGGAGCCGCGCCGAGCGTGGCGACGAGCGGATCGAGGCGGCGCGTCACCGTTCCATCATCCCCTCTGTTCGGCCGGTGCCGTCGTCCGGACCGTGTTCCGCGCGTTGTCCGTGAGGACGGTCACCAGCTCGTACCGGGTCAGGAGGAGCCGCAGGACCTCGGCCCCGATGGCCGCGATCCCGGCGCCGCGCAGACCGAGAGACGGGATCAGGGCGGCCGCGAGAGCCAGGGCGGTGAACGCCGTCGCCCAAATGGGCCCCAGGGCGCGGCGCGGACGGTCGAGGGCAGCGAGGGCCGTCTGGTACTGGGCCCGGATACCTCCCACGGCCGCCGCCACGAGGAGGAGCCGGAAGATCCCCACGGTCCCCTCGAAGGGCGCGCCCAGCATCGACATGACGATGATCCGCGCCAGGGGCACCAGGATCAGGAGGATGACGATCCAGCCGGCGGCGCTCGTGACCACGGCCCAGTCGATCGCACGCCGCAGCCGCTCGGGCCGGGTCGCGTTGCGGGCCATCGAGGGGAAGGCCGCCAGCGTGAACGCCGCGCCGATCGTCGCCAGGGTGTCGGTCAGGCGCGCGGCGGCCTGGTAGAGGCCGATCATGTAGCTCCCGGAAGTCAACGCCAGGACCAGCACCGCCGAGCTCTCGGCCAGGAGGCTGCCGGACGAACGGAGCGCGTGCGGGACGGACTCCGCGAGGAGGCGTGCGGAGCCGGGCCGCGGCGAGACGTCGTCGAGCCGACCCAGGTCTCCGAGGCGGAGCAGCGCCAGCAGCCCGACCGTGACGGCGGTACCGGAGGCGGCCAGAATCGGAACGCGGACCAGGTCGTCGGGACCGTGCACGAGCAGGACGACGGCCGTCACGTAGAGCGCCTGCCCGGTGACGGCCGCCGCCGTGACGTACCGCGTGCGCTCCATCCCGAGGAAGATCCACGCCACGGACACCGCCTGGATGACGAACCCGAGCGAAGCGAAGAGGGCGAGGTCGCGGATCCCCTGGAAGAGCGCCACGTTGCGGGCCAGCCACCAGACGGACGCGAGGGCCGCGAGCGAGAGGGCGAGCCGCAGCCCCACCACGGCGACGGCGACGCGTCGGATCGAGCCGGGATCCTGCGAGGCCCGCTGCATGCCGGCCTCGTCGAGGCCGAAGGTCGAGAGGACGCCGGCGCAGAGCGCAACCACCAGAGCGAGCTCGAGCTGGCCCAGCGCCGACGGCCCCAGGACCCGGGCGAGCCAGACCAGCGAGACCAGGCCCAGGCCCTTGATCACCATCCCGCCGAGCCCGAGCGTGAGCGTCGCGTCGAGCACGCGCCTCCTCTCGGCGACCCGCAGCGGACCCGACGTCGAGTGGCTCGTCGCCGGCTCGGCTCGCGGCGCCGTCTTCCGGACCACGCCCAGGGCGAACCCGAGCCCCGAGGCGAGGAAGTACGCGATGTGCAGCGGCGCGGCGCGGATCGCGAAGAGCACGCCCCGCTCGCGGGCGAGGTAGCGCAGGACGTCCGACCCCGCCGCCAGGGCGACGAGCAGCGCCGCCAGCGCCACCCACCACCAGAAGCGTCCGAAGCCCACCCCCACGAGGGCGACGAGGAGGAGCCCCGTGGAGGCGACCCCCAGGCGGTGACGGAGGCCGAGGTTCAGGTCATCCGGCATCTGCCGGGTCTCGAGGATCAGCTCGGTCCACGGAAGCGCCCGGTCGAGCACGTCGGTCCGGAAGGCGCGGGCCACGTCCCACCGCTTCAGGTGAGCCCCCTGGGCCGTCTTGACGAGGAGGATCCGTCCCCCGGCCGCGAGGATCCGGTGTCCGAGCTCGACGTCCTCGATCGAGGGCCGGCGGTACCGTTCGGCGTCGAACCCGCCGACCCTTTCGAACGGCTCGCGCCGGACGGCACCGAGCCCGGCCCAGAACGTCTGGGCCTCCTCGCGCGCGCTCTGATGGACGAAGTGGTGGAGCAGGTTCTTGTACTGCGACGCCAGGTTCGTGCCGGGCGGGAGGTTGTCGTACGACCCGAACACGGCGGCGACCGGCGCTTCCTCGAGGGCGGACACGAGGAGCGAGAGCGCGTTCGGACGGACGGCGACGTCGGCGTCGACGAAGACCACCACGTCGCCTCGGGCGACGGCGACGCCGGCGTTGCGGGCCCCGCCCGGGCCGAGCCTCCCGGGAAGGCAGAGAACCTCCACCCCGCGCGCCCGGGCGACCTCCTCGGTGGCGTCCGCGCACGGCCCGTCCACCACGACGATCACCTCCGCCGGGCGGAGGATCGACTCGGAGAGCGCCGTCAGGCACTCCGGGAGGGTTCGGGCCGCGTTCCGGGCCGGGATCACGACGCTGACGATCATTCTGCGGGTGGGCCTCTGGTAGACGATTCCGCGGGGCCCAGGCTGACAGGGCCCGGGACCGGTCGGCTCCGGCTCAGCCGGTCGTCAGCTTCCTGTACTTGATTCGATGGGGATTGTCGGCTTCGGCGCCGAGCCGCCGGTGCCGGTCCGCCTCGTAGTCCTGGTAGTTCCCCTCGTACCAGACGGTCTTCGAATCCCCCTCGAAGGCCAGGATGTGAGTCGCCACGCGGTCCAGGAACCACCGGTCGTGGCTGATGACGACCGCGCAGCCGCCGAAGCCGAGGAGAGCCTCCTCGAGAGCGCGCAGCGTGTCGACGTCGAGGTCGTTCGTCGGCTCGTCGAGGAGCAGGAGGTTGCCGCCCTTCTTGAGCGTGCGGGCCAGGTGGAGCCGGTTCATCTCCCCGCCGGACAGATCCTTCACGAGCTTCTGCTGGTCGCCGCCCTTGAAGTTGTACATGGCGCAGAACGCCCGGCTCGGGATCTCCCTCTTGCCGAGGAGGACGAGGTCGTTCCCCTGCGACAGCTCGTCGTGGACGGTCTTCGCGGCGTCGGGCCGCTCGCGCCCCTGGTCGACGTACGACGGCTCCACGGTCTCGCCCACCTTCAGCACCCCGCCGTCGGGCGTCTCCAGGCCCATGATCATCTTGAACAGCGTCGTCTTGCCGGCGCCGTTCGGTCCGATGATCCCGACGATCCCGCCCTTGGGCAGGTCGAAGCTCAGGTCGTCGAAGAGGAGCTTCTCCCCGAACGACTTCTTCACCCCTTCCGCCCGGACGACCACGTCGCCCAGCCGCGGACCGGGCGGGATGTAGATCTCGTTCGTCTCGCCGCGTCCCTCGACGCCGGACTGCTCGAGGAGCTCCTCGTAGTGCTGGAGCCGGGCCTTGCTCTTGGCCTGCCGGGCGCGGGGCGACATCCGTACCCACTCGAGCTCGTGCTTGAGCGTGCGCTGTCGGGCGCTCTCGGCCTTCTCCTCTTGCTGGAGGCGGGCCTGCTTCTGCTCGAGCCACGAGGAGTAGTTCCCCTTCCACGGGATCCCGGCGCCCCGGTCGAGCTCCAGGATCCAGCCGGCGACGTTGTCCAGGAAGTACCGGTCATGGGTGACCGCGACCACGGTGCCGGGATACTCCGCGAGGTGCTGCTCCAGCCAGGCGACCGACTCGGCGTCCAGGTGATTGGTCGGCTCGTCGAGGAGGAGGAGATCGGGACGCTCCAGGAGCACCCGGCAGAGCGCGACCCGGCGGCGCTCGCCTCCCGAGATCTTCGTGACGTCGGCGTCCGGAGCCGGGCAGCGGAGCGCGTCCATCGCCGTCTCCAGGGTCCGGTCGAGCTCCCAGCCGTTGGCCGCGTCGATGGCGTCCTGCACCTTGCCGTACTCCGCCATCACGCGTTCCATCTCGTCGTCCGGGAGCGCCTCGCCCATCTTCTCGCCCAGCTCGTCGAAGCGGGCCATGAGCTTCTTGACGGGCTGGACGGCCTCCTCGACGTTCTCGAGGACCGTCTTCTTCGGGTCGAGGTACGGATCCTGGGCGAGGTAGCCGATCCGCGTCCCTTCGGCCGGGTTCGCCTCGCCGGTGAACTCCTTGTCGACCCCGGCCATGATCCGGAGGACGGTCGATTTGCCGGCGCCGTTGAGGCCGAGGATCCCGATCTTGGCGCCCGGATAGAAGGAGAGGTAGATGCCCCGGAGGATCTCCCGGTGGGGGGGAACGACCTTCCGGAGGTTCTGCATCGTGAAGATGAACTGGTTTGCCATGGGGCGCGAAGAGTACCAGCGACGGGCTTGACTTTCTTTAGACTTGATCTAAATTATGTCCATGGCGAAAAAGAACAAGGAAAAAGCCCCCGCAACGGCCGGCGACGTCGTCTCCACGCTCAACCGCGAACAGGCCAACGCCCTCGTCTCGTACCTCAATTACAAGAAGTACCACTGGCTCACCTTCGGGCCCCTCTTCCGCGACCTCCACCTCCTGTTCGAGGAGCACGCCACCCTGATCCACGCCATGGTGGACGAGCTGGCCGAGCGGGCGTTGATGCTGGACGGACGGCCCCTGGCCGATCCAGCCACGTACCTGCCCGCCGCCACGGTGACGCCCTCGAGCGGCGCCCGGAGCGTCGAGGAGATGCTCGAGGAGGCGATCGCGAACCACGACGTGGTGATCCGCGAGATGCACGCCGACGCGGACCTCGCGGGGAAGGCGGGCGACATCGGCACCGCCGACCTCTACACGCGGCTCGTCCAGACCCACCAGAAGCAGCGGTGGTTCCTGAAGGAGATCCTCCGGAAGAAGGACGGCCTCGTGCGGTAGAAGCCCGCCACGCGCCCGCCGGGGGAGAGAATCGGGCGCCGTGCGGCGCGTCGTCGGGCTCTGGCTTCTTTTTCTCGTGGCCTCGTGCCGGCGGGGGCCCGACCAGAGCGCCGTCACGATCGCCGTGCGGGCGGACGTCACCGGGTTCTTCCCGAACCCGCCGATGGTCGACGAGTCGTTCACGAATTCGGTGAACGGCGAGGTGCTGGAGGGGCTCGTACGCTTCGACCCCGAGTGGCGCCTCACCGCCGCCATCGCCGAGCGGTGGGAGACGCCGGACGAGCTCACGTACGTCTTCCACCTCCAGGCCGGGCTCCGCTTCTCGGACGGCCGTCCGCTGACCGCGACCGACGTTGCCGCCTCGCTCCTCGCGAACACGTCGAGGGGCTGGCCCACCGCCGGCTACCTGCGCAACATCGAGTCCGCACGAGCCGACGGACCGCTCCGGCTGGTGATCCGCACGCGCGTCCCGTACCCGCTCCTCCTCTACAAGCTGCACTGGGGATACGTCCTCCCGGCCGCGCGCCTCTCCGAGAATCCGGTCCCGCTGGTGGGCACGGGGCCGTATCGGCTGGCCTCATGGCAGCCCGGGAAGGGCTTCGCGCTCGAGCGGAGCGAGACGTACCGGGGACCCCCGCCCGTGCTCCGGAAGGCGCGCTTCGAGGTCGTCCCCGACCCCGAGGAGCGGATCGCGAGGCTCCTCTCGGGGCGCGTCGACGTCGCGGACGAGATCCCGCTCCAGCGGACCGACGAGCTGAGGAAGGAACCGGGCATCCGGGTCTTCTCCGGACCCTCCCTTCGTGTCCTCTTTCTCACCCTCCGCGTGACCGAGCCCCCTTTCTCCGACCCGCGCGTCCGGGAGGCCGTCGATCTGGCGATCGACCGCCAGGAGCTGGTGGCCCGGGCGTACGACGGCAAGACCGTCACGGCCACCCAGCTCGTCCCGCCCTCGATCGTCGGCTACAACCCGTCGATCCCCGCCGCGCGAATCGACCTCACCCGCTCCCGCGCGCTGCTGGCCGAGGCCGGATATCCCAGCGGCCTCGACGTGCGCCTCGACGGGACGCACAACCGGTACGTCAACGACCGGCGGATCCTCGCCGAGCTGGCGCGCCAGCTCGCGCGCGTCGGCATCCGGGTCACCGTGAACGCCCTGGACAAGGCCTCCTTCTTCCCGCTCGTCGACTCCGGGCGCTCCCGGTTCCATCTCGTCGGTTGGAGCTGCGGATCCGGAGAGGCGGGCGAGGCGCTGGAGGCGCTCGTCGCGTCGCCGGGCGCCGGCCTCGGGACGGCCAACAGCGCCGGGTTCCGCGATCCCGTCCTCGACGGGCTCCTCGAGGAGAGCGACCGGGCGCTGGACCCGGCGCGGCGGATCGAGGCGCTGCAGCGGGCGCTCGCCCGCGTGGCCGATCAGAGACCCGTCCTGCCGCTCCTCGTCCAGAGCGAGGCGCTCGCGGTCTCGCGCCGGGTCGACTGGAGCCCCGGCATCGGTTTCGGGATCCGCGTCGAGGAGATGCGCCCCTCCCGGCGGTAGCCGTCATCGATCCGTCACGGGAGGCGCTCAGAATCCTCGTGTGGGCGCCCCGCGGATCCTCGTCGTCGACGACGACGCCAAGACGGTCGACTTCGTCCGTCTCTACCTGGAGAACGCCCGTTTCGCCGTGCTGACGGCCGCGAGCGGGCCCGAGGCGCTGCGGGTCGCGCGGGAGGCCGCGCCCGACCTCGTGGTCCTCGACGTCATGCTGCCCGGGCTCGACGGTCTCGCCGTCTGCCGGGCCCTCCGCACCGAGGGCCAGGTGCCGGTGATCCTGCTGACCGCGCGAACGACCGAGGACGATCGTCTGGCGGGCCTGGACCTCGGGGCCGACGACTACGTGACGAAGCCGTTCAGCCCGCGGGAGCTCGTCGCGCGCGTGCGGGCCGTCCTGCGTCGCACGGCCGACCTGCGGCTGGAGGCGCCCCGCCGCGTCGGCGACCTCCTGCTCGAGCCGGCGGCGCGTTCGGTGCTCGTCGAAGGACGCGACGTCCACGCGACGCCCGCGGAGTACAGGCTCCTCTCGATCCTCGCCGAGCGCCCGGGCCGCACGTACAGCCGCGCCGAGCTCGTGACCCGGCTCTTCGAGGACGGTGAGGAAGCGCTCGAGCGGACCATCGACGCGCACGTGATGCGCCTGCGCCGGAAGATCGAGGCCCACCCGGCGGCGCCGGAGCGGCTCCTCACGGTCTTCGGCGCGGGCTATCGGCTGGTGGACCCGTCCCGTGCGAGGTGACGGTCCCGGCCTCCGCCTGCGGCTGTCGCTCCTGTCGGCCGCGCTGGTGATCGCCACGGCCGGCGCCCTCGGCCTCCTCTCCAGCCGCATCAGCCGCTCCGAGTACCGCCGGCTCGAGTCGGTCGTCGAGCGCGGCGTCCCGATCGACCTGGCTCCGCTCCGCGAGGCTCTCCTCGCCCACCACCGCTCGCACGGCTCGTGGGAGGGCGTGGGCGCGGCTCTCCAGGGGCTGGCGGGCGGGTCGGCCCGCGGCCTCGTCCTCCTCTCCGAGGACGGGCGCGTGCTGGGAGCGGCGCCGGCGGCCCTCTCGTCCGCGACGATCACCGCCGGGCCGGACGGCGCTCTCCGGATCGAGACCGACGAGCGCGGCTCGCGGGAGGTGAGGGTGATGCGGGGGCCGTCGGTGCGCCTCGCGCCTCCCGGCGGCGTCCCGGCCCGGCTCGTCCCCGTGCCCCTGGAGCGGGAGCCCGCCGAGCCGGTGGAGACGCGCTTCATGCGCTCGGTGAACCGGGAGCTCCTGACCGCCGTGGCCGGCGTCGCGGCGGCCGGCGCCCTCCTGACGTTCGTCCTGACCGGGCGGCTCGTCCGGCCGCTCTCGGAGCTGACGGAGCGCGTGCGGCGGCTGGCGCGGGGCGAGCGGACGTCTCCTTCCCCGGTCACGCGGCGTGACGAGCTGGGCCGGCTGGCGCTCGCGTTCGACGAGCTCTCCGCCGCCCTCGACGCCAACGAGCGCGCGCGCCGCGCGATGGTCTCCGACGTGGCGCACGAGCTGCGTTCCCCGCTCACGAACCTGCGGGGCCACCTCGAGGCGCTGCAGGACGGCCTCGCGCCGCCGACTCCCGACCGGATCGACGCGCTCCACGCCGAGGTGCTCGCGCTCTCACGGCTCGTCGACGACCTGCAGGAGCTCGCCCTCGCCGACGCCGGAGAGCTCCGCCTGGCGCGCCGGCCCGTCGACGTCGGCGAGCTGGCGGCTCGCGTCGCCGAGGCGTTCGCGCCGAGGGTGGCGGCCTCCGGCGGGACGCTCGAGGTCGACGTGCCGGGCGACCTCCCCGCCGTCGACGCCGATCCCGACCGCCTGGCCCAGGTCCTGCGCAACCTGATCGAGAACGCGGTGACCCACGGGGCTTCGGGGTCTTCGGCGCGGGGCGGCCGGGTGACCATCAACGCCTCGCGCGAGGGCTCGCTCCTCTCGCTCCGCGTCTCCGACGACGGCCCCGGGATTCCCCCCGGGCAGCTCGAGCGCGTGTTCGAGAGGTTCCATCGCGTCGATGCGTCCCGGACGCGCGGGGGCGCCGGCGGGGGCGGCCTCGGGCTCGCGATCGTGAGGAGCCTCGTCACCGCGCACGGGGGCACCGTTCGTGCCACGAGCGGGCCAGGTCCGGGCGCGACGTTCGAGACGACGTGGCCCGTCACGGAAAACGCACAGGCCGGTCCTACCTTCCCCTCATGCTGACGACACTGGCTCTCGCCGCGACTCTCCTCTCCCCTCCCGCCCCGCTCCGCGAGCGGGTCGACGACCTGATGACCCGCCTCGAGGGCCACGGCTTCTCGGGCGTCCTCCTCCTCGCCAGGGACGGCGAGATCGTCCTCGAGAAGGGGTACGGCCTCGCGGACCGCGGCAGGAAGCTGCCGGCCACGCCCGACACGGTCTACTGCATCGGGTCGATCACCAAGCAGTTCACCGCCGCCGCGATCCTGAAGCTCGAGATGCAGGGGAAGCTGTCGGTCACCGACCCGATCTCCCGCTTCTTCCCGGGCGTCCCCGACGACAAGAAGGGGATCACGCTCCACCACCTCCTCACCCACACCGCCGGCCTGCGCGAGGACTACGGGGAGACCGACTTCGAGCCGGTGTCGCGCGAGGAGATCGTCTCGCGTGTCCTCTCCGCACCGCTCCTCTCGGCGCCCGGCGAGAGGTTCCGCTACTCGAACGCGGGCTACAGCCTCCTCGCCGCGGTCGTCGAGCTCACGACGAAAGGGCCGTACGAGGCGTATCTCCGCGAGCAGCTCTTCCTCCCCGCGGGGATGACCCGGACCGGCTACAAGCTCCCCGGCTGGAAGCCCGGCGAGCTGGCGCGCGGATGGCGGGGGGACGAGGAGTGGGGGACGACGATCGAACGTCCGTGGGCGCCCGACGGCCAGCCGTGGTGGAACCTCCGCGGGAACGGCGGGATCCACGCCACCGCGCGCGACATGTGGCGCTGGCACCAGGCCCTCCTCGGCACCGCGATCCTCTCCGAGGAAGCCAAGAAGAAGCTGTACGGACGCCACGTCGCGGAGGAGATGCCCGAGTCGTCGTACGGCTACGGCTGGTCGATCGCCACGACGCCGCGGAAGACGACGCTGATCACGCACAACGGCGGGAACGGGATCTTCGCGGCGGACTTCCGTCGGTACGTGGACGAGAAGACCGTCTGGTTCATCGCGTCGAACGAGGCCGGCATGCCGGCGATCCCGGTGAGCGACCTCCTGGCGGGGCTGGTCTTCCGCGGCGAGGCGCCGCTCCCGCCGCGAGCGGTCGCCCTCTCGCCCGACGCGCTCGCCGCGCGCGCCGGGACGTATCGCCTGTCCGACGGCGGCACCGTGACGGTCGCCGTCAAGGACGGCCGGCTCGCCTTCACCGCGGACGGCGCGGCCGCGATGGCGGCGCTCCTCGGCGAGGCGAGCGTCGACGCGCCGCGGGCGGCCGCCCTCAAGCAGCGCTCGAAGACGCTCCTCGAGGAGAGCCGGAAGGGGAACGTCGCGCCGATCCACGAGGCGTTCGGGGGCGGCATCCCCCTCGAGCGCGTCCGCACGAACGAGGCCGAGCGCTGGAAGGACGCCGAGGCCGCGCACGGAGCGTTCCGCGGTACGACGGTACTCGCCGCCTTTCCCGCCCGCGAGGGCGCGATCGCGGTGCTCGTCCGGCTCGATTTCGAACGGGGCGCGGCGTACCGGCAGATGGTGTGGGAGCAGGGGCGCCTCGCCGGGATCCGCATGCTCGACGCGCCGCCCGCCGCCGTCCTGACGCCGACGGGGCCGGACACGGCGGCCACGTTCGACGTGAGGAGCGGCCGGGTCACGGAGGTCCGCTTCGACGGCGCGAAGCTGGTCCTGCCGGGGGGCACCCGGGCGACGCGCTGACGTCTCCCCATCTGCGCGCGGGGAGGTGGAGCTCCCGGGTCACCTCCACCTCCTCCGCGAACGTGACGTCGTGGGTCACCAGGACGAGCGCCCCGCGATACGCGCGGAGGGCCGACGCCACCGCCTCGAGCCCCGCGAGGTCGAGGTGGTTCGACGGCTCGTCCAGGAGCAGCAGCTCGGGGGCCTGCGCGGCGGCGAGGAGAGCCGCGAGCCCCGCGCGGATCCGCTCACCGCCCGAGAGCGCGGCGAGCGGCTTCAGCCCCGCCTCCTGCACGAAGCCGAAACGGCCCAGGAGGAGCCGGCGCTCGTGCTCGGGCCGCCCGGGCGCCAGGCGGCGCAGCGCGTCCGCCACGCTTCCACCTTCGCCGAGGAGCGTCGCGTCCTGGTCGAGGCGAGCCACGCGCGTCGCCCCCAGCCGGAGGCTCCCGGCGTCGGGGGGCCGGCCCGAAAGGAGCGCGAGGAGCGTCGACTTCCCCGCCCCGTTCTCCCCGCGGAGCCAGATCCGTTCGGGGCCGACGACCTCGAAGGAGAGCGGCTCGCCCCACAGCCAGCCGTCCGGCAGCCCGACGTTCACGCCGTCCGCCTCGACCAGGCGCTTCCTCGACGGCACGCTTGTCGCCTCGAGGTCGACGTCGATCGACGGCTCGGGCGGCAGCTCCCGGCGCGCCCGGGAAAGCGCCTCGCCCGCGGCGGCCACGCGCTCTTCGTGGAGCCCCTTCAGCCGCCCCGCCGAGACCTGAGCCGCCCGCTTGCGCGCGCCC
>CAYLNK010000079.1:0-22071 GCA_964384675.1 uncultured Holophagales bacterium
CGGGCTCGGCTCGGAGGCGGCGCTCGCGTTCGCCCGGGACGCCGGCTGCGATGCCCTGCAGGGCCCGGCCGCCTGCCCCGGGGTTCCGCTCGAGGAGACCCGCGAGCTGTTCCGCGGCTGGGCGGCCTCCCGGGAGCGCCGGCAGGTCGGGTGGTGAGGCCCCGGAGCTAGTCCGGGAAGCGCAGCGAGAACTTCATCGCCGACAGGGCCACGACGTGCTTTCGCTGGCGCGGGATCAGCTCGGACTCGACGACGCGCCGGGCCGGAGGCTGGAGCGAGCCGAGCGAGGCCTGGTAGGAAACCAGGCCTCGTTGCTCCCGCTCGAGGAGGCGCCCGACGGAGACGTGGCTGCCGGGGAGGGAGGGCGGCTTCGGCCCGCTCCGAGCCGACTCCACCCGGTCGTCCGTCGTCTGGTTCGGCGAGCCGCCGAGCGACTGGATGACCGCCTTCAGGGTCTCGATCGAGCGCCGGTGCTCGTGCGCGAATCGGCCGAGCAGCTCCGCGTCCGGGGCGGACGCCTCGCTCGAGGCGCGGAGGGCCTCACCGTAATCGGCAAGGGCTTCGACCTCGTCGCGGAGGAGCGAATCGAGACGGTCGACTTCCAGGGCCATGCTGGTCACGTTCGCGCCTCCCCTGCCGATCGTGAGCGACCGGCGAGTGGTGCGGAGCAAGGCTCGTACCGGCCGCCCGCGCGTCTCGCCGGCTCGCGAGTGGCAACGGGCTTGCTCCATCTCCGTCGTCGCCCGCGGCGGCCGGGAACGACGAAAGAGGAGGAACGATGCTCTGGACCATCTTCGTGATCCTGCTGGTTCTCTGGATGCTCGGCATGGTCAGCTCGTACACCCTGGGCGGCTTCATCCACCTGCTGCTGATCCTGGCGATCGCGGTGGTGCTGATCCGCGTGATCCAGGGACGCCGGCCGATCGACTGAGGGCCGCGCCGAGACGCAGAGAGGCCGCTCAGAGCCCGAAGCGTTTCAGCTTGTTGTAGATCGTCTTCAGGCTGATGCCGAGGATCTCGGCGGCCCGCCGCTTGTTCCCGCCCACCGACTCGAGCGTCTTCTGCAGGGTCCGGCGCTCGATCTCCTCGAGCGATTCGCCGATCCGGATCTGCAGGATCCCGGGATCGACCGGAGCGGATGCGGTCGGAGGCGCTCCGACCGGAGCGGTCGGGCCCGGGTCCCCGTCGAGGACGGAACGGAGCGCCTGGGCCGTGAGGGTCGGACCGTCCGAAAGGACGTAGCCCCGGTGGACCACGTTCCGCAGCTCGCGCACGTTCCCGGGCCAGTCGTGAGCCTGGAGGAGCTCGAGGGCGTCGGGATCGAAGCCCGAGATCCCGACGTGCTCGTTCTCCTCGATCCGCGCGAGGAAGTGCCGGGCGAGGAGGGGGACGTCCTCCCTTCGCTCCCGGAGCGGAGGCAGCCGGAGGGGGAAGACGTTCAGCCTGTAGTAGAGGTCCCCCCGCAGCTTCTCCGTACGGACGGCCTCCAGGAGATCGCGGTTGCTGCTGGCGACGATCCTCACGTCGACGTTGAGCTCTTCGTTCCCGCCGACCCGCCGGAACGAGCGGGTCTCGAGGACGCGCAGGAACTTCACCTGCAGCTCGTTCGACATCTCGGTGACCTCGTCCAGGAACAGCGTTCCGCCGTGGGCCATCTCGAAGTAGCCGAGGCGCCGGCGGTCGGCGCCCGTGAAGGCGCCGCGCTCGTGCCCGAACAGCTCGCTCTCGATCAGGGTGGACGAGACGGCGCCGCAGTTGACCGCGACGAGGGGCTTCCCGCGGCGTCGCGACCGCTCGTGGATCGCCTGGGCCGCGGCCTCCTTCCCGCTCCCGCTCTCGCCCGTGATCATCACCGGCGCGTCGGAGCGCGCGACGCGTGAGATCACCCGGAAAATCTCCCGAATCGCCGGGGACGCGCCGACCATCGAGCCGAAGCCGCCGGCCTCGGCGGCGGGGTCCAGCTCGACGCTCTCCGGCTCCAGCGCGGTCCGGGCGGTGAACCGCTCGAGGAGCGCGACGAGGTGCCTGGGGTTCAGCGGCTTGAGTAGGAAGTCGTAGGCTCCCGCCTTCATCGCCTCGACCGCGACCTTCACGGAGCCGTGGCCCGTCAAGGCGATGACCTCCCGGGACGGGTTGTCGACCCGGGCGGCACGGATCAGGTCGAGCCCGTCACCATCCGGAAGGACCATGTCCGTGAGGCAGAGATCGGGCTTCCCTTCGGAGAGGAGCCGATGGGCGTCGGCGAGCGTCCCAGCGCTCTCCACGTCGAAGCCCAGCCCCCGGATCAGCTTCTCGAGGCCTGTACGCGTAGCCGGGTCGTCCTCGACGATCAGGACCTTCATCACCACCGTCCGTCAGACACGCGCCTTTGGGGCTCGGGCGGACGGAATCTAGCATGGGACGCGGTCGCCGCCGTCCCGATCAGGGCGCACCTTTTTTCAACGCTCAGGTCGTTCTTTCACGGCGCCCACGGGTCGTCGCGCCGATCCGGTGCTCGCCGGACGGCTCGGCCGCGGCACGGTTGTTGCGCCTGGAGCAGGGGCCGCCCCGGTCCGCGGCGCGGGCCGGCCGGTCCCCGAAAGGAGCGACAGATGATCGACCGCAAACACGTCCGTCAGACCGTGAAGGCCTTCCGGCGGGGAGCCGACACGATGATCCACTTCCTGGAGGCGGAGGGGCCGAAGCTGCTCCGGCGGGCGGGCGAGACGCTGCACGTCGTGAAGCCGCGCCCCCGGCTCGCTCCTCTCGGGGTCGCTCTCGGACTGCTCGGGGCCGTCGCGGTGCTGGGCCTCGTGGCCGGGTCCGGCGTCCACGACTGATCGACGGCACCGGACCAACCGCCGCCCTGGCCACGGGGCGGCAAGGACAGCCATCAGAAGGAGGTCTCCATGCTGAAGCCACTCGTTCGTACCGTCGGCGCGCTCGTCTTCGCGAGCTCGATCGGAGTCCCGTCTCCTCTCGCGGCCGAGGAGAGGAGCGCGGCCACGGCCTCCCAGGAGGTGCGTGACGCCCTCCAGGCCATCTCGGTGAAGTCGAAGCTGATCGAGAAGCTCGGCGCCGACGCCCTCTCCATCTCGGTGTCGGTGTCGGGCGACACGGCGACCCTCACCGGACACGTCGAGAAGAAGGTGACCCAGGAGCTGGCCGAGGAGGTGGCCCGGTCGGTCGAGGGGATCAAGTCGGTCGACGACAAGCTCGAGGAGAGGGGCCACGCCGGCGCGCTCAAAGCCGCGGGATCCGAGGTGAAGGACGCCCTCCTCGAGAGCAAGGTGAAGAACGTCCTGATCTCCGAGATCGGCGCCAACGCGCTGAGGATCGAGGTCGAGGCGACCGACGGCGTCGTCAGCCTGCGTGGCAGGGTCAACAGCCCCGAGACCGCGCGGGTGGCGATCCGCAAGGCGCACTCGATCAAAGGCGTCAAGAAGGTCGTCGACCTCCTCGCGTCCTGATCGCCCGTCCTGACGGGCGCCGAGGGGCGCGGTACAGCCGGAGCACGGCGGCCGCGCCCTGGGCCACCCGGCGGCGGAGCTCGACCGGCTCGAGCACCTCGACATCCGGCCCCAGGCGGAGGAGCTCCGCCGCGGCGTGCTCCACCGACTCGATCGGGATGGTGACGCGAAGCCGCCGGCGCCCGGCGGGGACGGGGGCCGTCCCGTCGACCGCGGATGCCACCGCGGCGTTCCAGGCGCGCAGCTTCTTCAGGCCCGCCGCGGTGGCCCGCAGGACCGCGCTGCCGCGGTTGATCTCCTTCTCGAAGCGCGCCGTGAACCCGGCCCAGTACGTCGCGAGCTCGAAGGACGCGGGCCGGACGAAGCGGGCGCCCTCGACGCTGAGCTCGACGACGCTCGACAGCCGGTACGTCCGCGGCTCGCCTCCGCTCCGGCCGACGACGTACCACTCTCCCGCTTTCAGGACGAGGCCCAGCGGGTCGATCGAGCGCTCGACGACGCCCTTCCAGCTCTCGTAGCGGATCCTCAGACGCCTGTCCTCCCAGACCGCCCCGGAGACGTCGACCAGGTGGCGTGAACGCGTCGCGCTCCGGTACCAGGGGAAGGGGTCCAGGTGGAGCCGGGCCCGGATCCGCCGGGCGTCGAGGCTCCAGCCCTCCGGGAGCGTCGCCAGGAGCTTCAGCTCGGCGGACGCCAGCGCCTCGCCCAGCCCGAGGTCGGCGGCCGGCCCGGGGAGGCCTGCGAGGAAGAGGGCCCGCGCCTCGTCGGGCGTGAGACCGGTGAGCCGCGTCCGCCAGCCGTCGAGGAGCTCGAAGCCGCCTCCCCGGCCCCGCTCGGCCGTGACCGGGATGCCCGCTTCGCCGAGGTGCTCGAGGTCGCGGAGGATCGTCCGGACCGAGACGCCCAGCTCGGCGGAGAGCGCCCGCGCGCTCGTCCGCCCCCGCGACTGGAGGAGCATCAGGACCGAGAGGAGCCGGCTCGCACGCATCGACCGGCGAACGGTATCAAATAGATGACATGAGATGGCATGTATGGGACCGATCCTCGCTCCGGAAGGGAGACACCATGCCATCGAAGCAGAGAGCGACGGGACGGGCGCGCGGCGCCGAGGCCGCTGAGGCCCCCCCCGGCTTCACCACCGGGCGGACGGGCGACCCGCACGACTTCGACTTCCTCGAGGGGGAGTGGGAGATCGTGAACCGGCGTCTCGCCGCTCGCGGCGCCGGGAGCCGCGACTGGGAGGCGTTTCCGGCGACGAGCGTCTGCCGCCGCCATCTGGGCGGTGCCGCGAACGTGGAGGAGATCGTCTTCCCGGCCGGGGGATGGGCGGGGATGACGGTGCGCGCGTTCGACGTGGAGAAGCGGCAGTGGGCGATCCACTGGCTCAGCAGCCGGACGGGGAGGCTCTACCCGCCGGTGGTCGGGGGCTTCGCCGCGGAGAGGGGAGAGTTCTACGGCGAGGACGAAGACGCAGGCCGGCCCGTGAAGGTGCGGTTCGTCTGGCTCCGGCTGGGCCCGGACTCGGCAAGCTGGGAGCAGTCGTTCTCCTTCGACGGCCGCGCCTGGGAGCCGAACTGGGTGATGGAGCTGCGGAGGAAGGGGGTGCCTGCAACCTGAGACGCGATCTCCCGTAACACGTCTCGACGGCGGGACTCTGTCCGGGAGGTGCGATCGATGAAGACCAGGCGAGAGCTCTTGGTGTCGGCGGCGGCGGGCGGCGTTCTGGGGCTCCTGCCCCGGAACGTGGCCGCCGGGGACGTGGCGGCGCCGAAAGAAGAGGCGAAGGCCGCCAAGACCATGCTCGTCCTGGGGGGAACGGCGTTCCTCGGGCCGGAGGTCGTGGCGGAGGCGAAGGGCCTCGGCTACCGGATCACGCTGTTCAACCGCGGCAAGACCAACCCCGGGATGTTCCCCGACCTCGAGAAGCTCCGCGGGGACCGCGACGGCGACCTGAAGGCGCTCGAGGGACGGACGTGGGACGTCGTCGTCGACACCTCCGGCTACTTCCCGAAGCAGGTGCGCGCGTCGGCCGGGCTCCTCGCGAAGAGCACGAAGCACTACGTCTTCGTCTCCTCGATCTCGGTCTTCGACGACACGTCGAGGCCCGGGCTCGACGAGTCGTCGCCGGTCGGTAGGCTCCCGGCCGGGACCGACCCCGACTCGCTCACGAAGATCACGGGGGGCTCCTACGGGCCGTTGAAGGCGCTCTGCGAGGAGGCGGCCGAGAAGGCGATGCCGGGGCGCGTCCTGAACGTGCGGCCCGGTCTGATCGTGGGACCGGGCGACCGCTCCGACCGCTTCACGTACTGGCCGGTGCGCGTGGCTCGGGGAGGCGCGGTGCTCGCCCCCGGAGCGCCGACGGATCCGATCCAGATCATCGACGTGCGGGACCTCGCCGCCTGGATCGTGCGCGCCGCCGACGAGCGCGTCGCGGGCGTCTTCAACGCGACGGGGCCGAAGGACGTCCTCACGATCGGGACCCTACTCGCCACGTGCAAGGACGTGAGCAGGAGCGACGCGACGTTCCGCTGGGCCGACGCGGCGTTCCTCGAGGCGAGCAAGGTCTCCGCGTGGAGCGACATGCCGGTCTGGCTTCCCCCGGCGGGGGAGACCGCGGGCGCGAGCGCGGTGAGCGCCCGCAAGGCGATCGCCAGGGGCCTCACCTTCCGGCCTCTCGCCGCCACGGTCGAGGACACGCTCGCGTACTGGCGGTCCCTGCCGGCGGAGCGCCGCACGAAGATGCGGGCCGGGATCAGCCCCGAGCGCGAGGCCGAGGTGCTGCGGGCGCTCGACGCGCGAGCCGCGCCCCCGACGAGCGCCACGGCGGGGGACGGGACGAAGGGCTGATGCCGAAGAGCCTGCTCCGGATCGAGAAGGGCGAAGGACGCGGCGTCTTCTGGGCCGGGGCGTACTTCTTCTTCCTCCTCGGCAGCTACTACGTCATCCGGCCCCTCCGCGACGAGATGGGGATCGCGGGCTCCGGCGGGACCAGCGCGCTGTCGTGGCTCTTCGTCGGCACGCTGGCCGGCACGCTGGCCGCGAACCCGCTCTTCGCGGCGCTCGTCTCCCGGTATCCGCGCCGGGTCTTCCTGCCGGTCGTCTACCGGGTGCTGTCGCTCAACCTGGTGCTCTTCTGGGCTCTCCTGACGTTCCTCCACGACCCGGCGCGCCTGGCCGTGGCCCGCTTCTTCTTCGTCTGGGCGAGCGTCTTCAACATGTTCGCCGTGTCGGTCTTCTGGGGCTTCATGGTCGATCTCTTCCGGGCCGATCAGGGGAAGCGGCTGTTCGGCATGATCGGGGCGGGCGGCACGCTCGGCGGGATCGCCGGCTCCGCCGTGACCGCCGCGCTCGCGAAGGTCGTCGGGCCGGTGCCGCTGATCCTCGTCGCCGCCGCCTTCCTCGAGATCGCGGTCCTCTGCGTGCGGCAGCTCTCGGACGTCTTCCGCGTCGACATCGTCCGGGAGGGCGGGGAAGGGGCGCCGCCGGGGCGCGGCTTCGTCGAGGGCGTCCGGATGGTGGTCCGCTCACCGTACCTCGGCGGGATCTGCCTGTTCCTCCTCTTCTTCACGGTCAGCTCGACGTTCCTCTACTTCGAGCAGGCGCGCATCGTGAAGGCCGCGTTCCGGAGCGCCGGGGAGCGCACGGCGTATTTCGCCCGGATCGATCTCTACGTCAACCTCCTGACCGCGCTCACCCAGTCGTCGCTCACCGGCCGGATCCTGTCGTGGCTCGGCGTCGGGCCCGCGCTCTCCGCGCTGGCCGTCGTGACGGCCGGTGGCTTCGGCGCCCTGGCCCTTCGCTCCACCACCGGCGTGCTCCTCGTGGTCCAGGTGGTCCGGCGCGCGGCCGAGTTCGCCGTGGTGCGGCCGGCGCGCGAGGTCCTCTTCACGGTCGTGAGCCGCGAGGAGAAGTACACCTCGAAGACGTTCATCGACACGTTCGTCTACCGGGGCGGGGACGTCGTCGGCGCCTGGGCCGACCGGCTGCTCGTCGTGCTGGGGCTCGGCCCCGCCGGGCTCGCGCTGGCCTTCACGCCGGTCGCGGTGGCGTGGATCGCTCTGTCGCTCCGGCTCGGCCGGCGTCAGTCCGAGCGAGCCGGCGAGCGGTCTCGCGCCACTGACGCCCCGCTGGCGGTGTCGGCGTCGTCGCCCACATGACGGACGGCCGTCCCCCCCATCGACGGTTTCGTCCCCGCAGGATCGGGATTCGTCCCGAGCCTGGCCGGCGGTCCGCCGGCGAGGAGTAGACCGGCGCCGTGACGACCCCGCGCCGATCCCCGGCGTCCCTCTTCGCGGTGGTCTTCGGTCTCTGGACGGTCGTCGGGTTCTTCTTCGCGAGCCAGCTGTACGTCCTCTGGCCCGTGACGGTCGGACGCAGCATCACGTTCGCCCAGGCCCTCGCGATCAACCTGCCCTTCTACTACCTGTGGTCGCTGCTCACGCCGCTCATCCTCTGGCTGGCACGGCGCTTCCCGCTCGAGCGCGGTCGCTGGATCCGCTCGCTCGCCGTCCACGGGCCGACGAGCCTGGTGCTGTCGAGCCTGCAGCTCCTGGTCGCGCACGTCCTTCTCTTCGCGTCCCATTCCCTCGACATGCGTCACGAGCTGTCGTCGTTCTCGTCGGCGTCGGCGGTCTTCTTCCGCGAGAACTTCCACGCGAACTTCCTGACCTACTGGGGCGTGGTGTCGCTCGCCTGGACCTACGACTACTACCGGCGCTTCCGGGAGCGTGAGCTCCAGGCCTCGGAGCTCCGGACCCGGCTGGTGCAGGCCGAGCTCTCGGCGCTCAAGATGCAGCTCCACCCGCATTTCGTCTTCAATACCCTGAACGCCATCGCCGCGCTGATCCCCAAGCGACCCGTGGCGGCCGAGCAGATGGTCGTGGAGCTGTCGGAGTTCCTCCGCCTGACGCTCCACAACGCCGGACGGGAGCAGGTCACCCTGGACGAGGAGATCCGCTTTCTGCGCCGCTATCTCAGGATCGAGGAGACGCGCTTCGGAGATCGGCTCTCCGTCGCGTACGAGCTCGATCCGGCCGCGCTCGAGGCCGAGGTCCCGAACCTCATCCTCCAGCCCCTCGTCGAGAACGCGATCCGGCACGGCCTCGCGCCGAGCCCGGGTCCGGGCCACCTCGTCGTACGCGCCCGTCGCGCCTGGGATTCTCTGATCCTCGAGGTCGTCGACAACGGGCGCGGCTTCGCGGGCGGGTCGGCCCCGCCGGAGGGGATCGGCCTCTCGAACGTGAGGGGGCGTCTCCGGCACCTGTACGGCAGCGCGGCGAGCCTGGAGCTCCGCTCGGGCGAGGGCGAGGGCCTGGCCGTGGAGCTCACCCTTCCGTTCCGGACGACCGTGGCGCCGCGGCCGGCCTCCGAAGAGCCGGGTCCGGTGCCTGCACGACTCTTGCTTCACCCTCGGACGTGCACAGCCTCCGAAATGCGCGGCGAAGCGGAAACCGCGCGGCCGTTCCCGCGTACCTCAACCCTATGAGACGGTCACGGATCATCCGTACGGTCGTGGTCGACGACGAGCCGCTGGCCCGCGAGCGCGTGCGCCAGCTCCTGGAAGGCGAGCCCGACATCGAGGTCGTCGGGGAGTACGGCGACGGCTACAAGGCGGCCGTCGGCATCGAGGAGGTGAAGCCCGACCTCATCTTCCTCGATATCCAGATGCCCCAGCTCAACGGCTTCGAGCTGCTCGACACGATCGGGACCAGCGAGGCCGCGGTCGTCTTCGTCACCGCCTACGACACGTACGCGCTTCGCGCCTTCGAGGTGCACGCCGTCGACTACCTGCTCAAGCCGTTCGGACGCGAGCGCTTCGTGGAGGCCCTCGAGGCGGCTCGAGCCCACCTGCGCACGACCTGGGAATCCGATCTGGGCGACCGCCTCGCCTCGCTGTACCAGGAGCTTCGCTCGAACGAGAAGAAGCACCTCGACCGCATCGTGGTGAAGACGGGCGGGCGGTTCGTCTTCGTGCGGTCGGAGCAGATCGACTGGATCGAGAGCGCCGGGAACTACCTCAAGCTCCACTGCGGGAAGGACGAGCACCTCCTGCGCGAGACGATGACCGCGATCGAGTCGAAGCTGGATCCGGCGCGGTTCATGCGGATCCACCGCTCCACCATGGTGAACATCGAGCGGATCAAGGAGATCCAGCCGTGGTTCCACGGCGAGTACGTCGTCATTCTCCAGAACGGAAAGGAGCTGACTCTGAGCGTGGGCTATCGGGAGAGCCTGCTGGAGCTTCAGCGACGATCGTCGTAGCCGCGCGCAGGGCGTCGGGCGAGCAGTCGCAGCCCTTGCGTCCCGCGTAGGCCGCGAACCAGAGCGGTCCCGCCTCGTCCACGACGGTGCCGTCGGGTCGCGCCGTCACGAGGCCGTCGCGCGTGATGACGGAGACCGGCAGCTGGAGCTGGCGCGCGAGCCGGATGTCCCCGACCGAAGGCCGCGTGCTGTCGCCCTTCCAGTGGGTGTGGACCACGCCGAGGGATCCGGCCGGCGCCGGACCGCGCCACGTCTCGCGGCGGTCGGTCGCGTGGAACGGCCAGGGGACGATCCGGAGCGCTCCGTTCGGGTCCCGGACGACCCAGCCCGCCCGCTCGCTGCGGGCCGTCCCGAATCCCGAGGCCTGCCAGAGGCAGAACAGGTGCCGCAGGCCGTGCCGGTCGGCGGCCACCGGCGCCGCGAATCCGGCGAGGTTACTCCAGGCCGGTGGCCCCGATGGCGGCTCGGCCTGGGCCGCGGACGCGATGAGGAGCGTGAGTGCGGAGACTGTGGCGATCTGTCGCGCTGCGTTCCGTCTCATAGCGCCCAACTTGGCCGCCGGAGGCGCCCGCGTGTAGGCGTCTGGGGTGAAGTGAGCCGCGGCCGGGACGGACGCGACCGGTCGTCGTCTTGGATCTGGATCGAGATTCTTGGATGAGGGCGAGGACCTCGCGAGACCGTCCTCGGGAGCCTCGCTCTCCGTCCCGGGCTTCTCGCGTTCCGTCCCTCGTTCCTCGGCCTCCGTCCCCGAGCGCTCCAGCTTCGGCCATACCCAGGGCTCGGACCGGACGCTTCGTGGTCGAGGAGGGTCCTGGACAGGGAGGTGGAGAAATGAAGAACCGGCTGGGATCACTCCTCGTCGTGGTGTGCGCGCTGGCGGCCTCGCCGCTCCTCGCGCAGACGACGGGCGACATCGATGGCGTCGTGTCCGACGGCGGCGGCCAGCCGCTGCCGGGCGTGACGGTCGAGGCGAAGTCCGCGGCGCTGCAGGGCGTGCGGACCGTCGTCACCGACGCGGCAGGGCGATACCGTTTCCCGGCCCTCCCGCCCGGGGGCTACACCGTCTCGGCCTCGCTGTCCGGGTTCAGGAAGGTGGAGAAGGCGGGCGTCCGCGTCGTGCTGGGCGCCTCGGCGAGCGTGCCGATCCAGCTCGCGCTGTCCCAGTCCGAGGAGGTCGTCGTCACCGGGGAGGTGCCGGTGATCGACGTGGCGAAGACGACGATCGGCACGTCGGCGCCGGCCGAGACGATCGCGAAGCTCCCCCTCGGGCGCAACTTCGCGTCGATCGCGCAGACCGTCGCCGGGACCGGCTCCGACTTCACGGGCGGCCTCACGGTGTACGGGGCCACCAGCCTCGAGAACGCGTACATCGTCGACGGCGTCAACACGACCGGCGTCAAGACCGGCGCCCAGGCCAAGAGCCTGAACAACGAGTTCGTGCAGGAGGTCGAGGTCAAGACCGGGGGCTACGAGGCCGAGTACGGCCGCGTCCTCGGCGGCACGATCAACGTCATCACCAAGTCGGGCGGCAACGAGTTCCACGGCGACGCGTTCGGCTACTACGACTCCTCGTCGCTCGGCTCCTCCGACGCCCACGAGGCCGACCGGACCGCCGTGAGCCGGCCCATCTACTTCGCGCCGACCCGCTACGACCTGGGCGCGGACCTGGGCGGCTACTTCCTCAAGGACCAGCTCTGGTTCTTCGGCGCCGTCGACCGCGTGGCGCAGGACCAGGACTTCCGCCGCTCGATCGACTCCCACACGAACGCGACGAGCGACGGCCAGGAGCAGACCCGCAGCTCCCTCTTCGCCGGAAAGCTCACGGCGCGCCTGGGCACCGGTCACTCGATCACGGCCTCGGCCTTCGGCGACCCCGGCACGTTCGAGGGCCGGCTCCAGGTGTTCCGCGGGGTCAAGCCGACCAACGTCGGCGCCGACTCGGCGAACCTCGGCAGCGGTAAGAGCGGCGGGACGGACCTCTCGGTGAAGTACGACGGCATCCTCTCCACCAAGGTCCTCGCTCAGGCCCAGTTCGCGTCCCACACGGACAAGGCCGACGAGTCGTCCCCCTTCGCGAACCAGTACTTCCTCGAGCGCTTCCAGCCCGGCTTCACGAACGACGCGCTTCCCGGCTCCGGCCCCGACATCCTGTACACCCAGAAGTACACCCGGTACGCCTACAAGGCGTCGTCGTCGCTGTTCCTCGGCGCCAACGAGCTGAAGGGCGGGCTCGATTGGGAGCACCTGAGCTCGAGCTTCAGCGAGGCGTACGGCGGAGGCGACCGGATCCGCCTGCGGCTGAGCGTCGCCGGCGCGTTGCGCAACGTGCAGCACCGGTACTTCGCGAAGACCCCGATCGCGTCGAACTGCATCGCCATCAACGACCCGTCGCAGCCGTACTCCCCGGCCAACTGCAGCGGCTACAACATCGCGCCGTCGGTCGACAACGAGCCCACCACGGACAACGTCGCGTTCTTCCTGCAGGACTCGTTCAAGGTGCTTCCCAACCTCACCATCAACGGCGGCCTGCGCTACGAGACCCAGAGCCTGAAGGACTACGCCGGGAACACCGTGATCAAGATCGACCAGGAGTGGTCGCCGCGCGTCGGGATCGTGTGGGACTTCCTCGGCAACGGGAAGTCGAAGGCGTACGCCAACTTCGGGCGCTTCTACGAGGTGATCCCGCAGGACATCCAGACCCGCGCGCTCGGCAACGAGTACACGATGATCGTCCGGAACAACACCGCCGACCGCGCCGACCCGGTGGACGCCGGCATCTTCGGCTACGCCGTCGCCCAGGGCGGCGAGCTGACCCAGGACGGCCTGAAGGGGATGTACCAGGACGAGGTGATCGGCGGCGTCGAGTACGAGTTCGCTCGGAACTGGGCGTTCGGCATCAAGGGGATCTACAAGTCCCTCGGCCGGACGGTCGAGGACCGCTGCGACCTCGTGGTCAACCCCGATCTCAACTCCTACCTCGTGCCGGGTGACCCGGCGACGTGCGCCCTGATCAACCCGGGCAGCGACGACCGTCTCGCGACGATCAAGGACTCCTTCGACACGACCTGCTACCCGAACGGCTCCACGGACGCGAACGGCGCCATCGTGCCGAGCCAGCCGTGCGAAGGGACCCAGGCCCGGCGCTACTACCGGGCGCTCGAGCTGACGCTCAACCACCGCTTCTCGAACGGCTTCTACGCCCTGGCGTCGTACCTCTACTCCAACCTCCAGGGGAACTACTCCGGGAACCTGTCGCAGACGCGCGAGAACGGCCAGGCCGACCCGAACATCAACGCGGACTTCGACTACCCGGGCCTCGTGGCGAACGCCTTCGGCCGCCTTCCGAACGACCGGAAGCACCAGGTGAAGGTGTCCGGCTTCTACTCCACGTCCTTCGGCCTCACCGCGGGCCTCTCGACCTTCTTCATGTCGGGCAAGCCGTTCTCGGTGCGAGGCTGCGCCCTCGACCCGGTCGCCTGCGGCGCCGGCTACAACCAGGAGGGCTACCTGCTGCCGCGCGGCTCGGGCGGCGAGCTGCCCGCCGTCTTCGAGGCAGACCTCCACCTCGAATACGCCCTCAAGCTCGGCTCCCTCTCGATCACCCCGGTCCTCGACGTCTTCAACCTCCTGAACCGCCAGGGCACCATCACCCGCGACGAGCTGTTCAACAACGACGGGACGAACGCCTCGAACGCGCCCTGCGCCAACGGGAAGTACGACCTCTCGTGCGCCACGAACCCGAACTTCGGAAGGGACGTCGACTGGCAGACGCCCCGCGTGATCCGGCTCGGAGCCCGCGTCTCCTTCTGAGCTGAGACGTTTCGCCTCGGGTGACCCTGCGCCGGCGCGGTGACGCGCCGGCGCAACCTTTTCGTCCCGCCGTCGTATCTCCGTGCAAGTACGACGGGAGGTCCTGGGTGAGCGATCCGCGGCGCAACTCGATCAGGTTCCGGCTCGTGCCGTTCGTCCTGCTCGCCGTCGCGTCGCCCGCCGTCGCGGTGCTGCCGCCTCCGGACTTCGAGACCGGCCGCGTCACGCCGGGCGATTCGGCCGCGCCGCCGAGACGCTTCCGCGTGGTGCAGGGCGACGACCTCGGCATCCGCCTCTCGCTGGCGCTCGACGACGCCCGGACGCGGCGATCGGTGGGCGGGTTCTGGGTCGGCTACGCCTTCGAGCTGCGCCCGGGCCTGCGCGCCGACACGACGCGGGATGACGGCCCGGGCCTCTCGGGGCGCGGAGCGGGCTGTGTCTACGTCCGGTACTCGGCGTCCGGCGTGGTCGAGCAGGTCGAATCCGATCCGGTGTCCGTGGGCTTCGAGGATGGCCGGCCCGCGTACTGGCTGGGCCGCGCCCTCGGCGGCGAGAGCGTCGCCCACCTGCGGCGGGTCCTCCAGACGGCCGACCGTTCGGTGGCCCTCGGTCTCACCGCCGTGATCGGCCGGCATGGCGGACCCCGGGTCGTCCCCGTGCTCCGGGACCTCGCCCGGCTCTCGCCCCGCCCCGAGGTGCGGCAAGGGGCGGCGGTCGCGCTCGTCCGCCTTCCGGGCCAGATCGGCTTCGTCTCGGGGATCGTGCTCGACCGCCGGGAAGACGTGGGCGTGCGGGCGCGAATCGCGACGGAGCTCGGCGTGTTCGGCTCGGCCGAAGGGCTCCGGTCCCTCGAGGCGATGGCGGCCGTGCTGACCGACGAGCCGGTGCGCCGCGCCGTGGTCGAGGCCGCCGCGTGCTGCCGGGCCCTGGACGAAGCGCGGCTCCGATAGGACGCCGCGGCCACCTCAGCTTCGTCCCTCGGGACTGGCCCTTCATCCCACACCCCTCGTCCGGCCCCGCGGCGCGCCCCAGATTCACGCCGGACGAACGAGCAACCAGCAGCCAACGGTTGACACCTCGTCCTTCCTCCACGGGAGGCCTGACGGCCTCCCTCTTTTTTTCTCCTCTCGATGCGGAAGGGGGCGCGGGTCTTAGAATCGCCCGCCCCGTGAATCGCGCCGAATCGCTCCTCCTCCTCGGTGCCGGACTCCCGCTGGTCGTCGCGATCGTCCTGACGGCCGATCGCAAGGGCTGCTTCCGACGGGACGAGTTCCCGACGCCCGTGCGCCGCCGGGCCGCCCTGACGTTGCTCGTTCTGGTGACGGTCGGGACCGTGCTGCTGCCGGCCCTGGCGACCGGCCGGACGGTCGACACCTCCCGGCTCCGCTTCCCCGAGCTGTTCTCGGTCCAGGCGATGCTCGCCGCGTTCCTCGTCGGCTGGTGGCTCCTGGCGGGACGCCCGCCCCTGCGCGACTTCCTGGCGCTGCGCAGCGCACGACCCCTTACGGAAGCGGGGGCGGGCGTCTGTCTCGGTCTGATCGGCTGGACGCTCACCCTGCTGATCGCGGTCGTGGTCTTCCTGCTGCACGTGCCCGGCCCGCGCGGCGTCTCCCCGCTGGTCGGGTGGATCGCGGTCCTGCCGGTCTCGCACAGGCTCCTGATCATCGCCGCCGCCATGACCTTCGAGGAGCTCCATTTCCGGGCGTTCCTGCAACGCAGGATCGGAGCCCTGCCCGCCTCGATCCTCTTCCTGCTGTCGCACGGCGGCTACGGAGAGCCGTTCTTCCTCCTCGTGCTCGTGGGGATCACGGCGGTCCTCTCCCTGGCCTTCGCGCGCACCGGATCGGTGATCGCGCCCGTCGTGGCGCACGGCACGTTCGACGCGATCCAGCTCCTGGTGATCCTGCCCGTGGCCCTCCGGGCTCTTTCACCACGCTGAGTCGAGAGCCTCAGCTCGGCGGCAAAGGGGAGAGACCGCGGGTGACCTCGACGACGTCGCCACGCGCCAGGATCGTCGGACGGGCCGGTACGGGACGGCCGGAGTAGAGCGGGGCGAGGGCCGTCGCGAGCCGGGCGGCCTCCTCCGCGGAGCCGCACCGGATCCGCCACAGGAAGCCGATACCGGCGCCCACGGCGTCCCTGTGCCGGGAGAAGAGGATGCGGTCGTCGTGCCAGGTGCCCGCCAGCTCCGCAGCGGACTCACCGGCGCCGGCCCGCTCCAGCAAGGAACGGAGGACCCACTCCCCGAGCGTGTCGGCATAAAGGGCCGTGTGCCCCTCAGGCAGGTCTCGCGCCTGGGGACGGTCAGCGTCGGCCAGGCGGGCTCGCGTGCCCGCCGGACGGTCGGGATGCAGGATCTCGGCGGTGGAGCCGGGAAGCTGCCGGTACAAGGCGTCGACCGCCGGCCAGCCGCCGGCGGCCCTCTTCCTCTCGACCCACGTCGTGCCGGCCGTGTACGGGAAGAGCAGCTCCTTGACGAAGAAGTCGGGGACCCCTTCGGCCCCCTCGATCGAGCCCGAGCCGCCCGCCCCGGCGATGCTCGACATCATCTCGGAAAGGGTGTCGGGGGAAAGGAGGGCCCGGGCGTCCTCGGGCAGCCGCTCGACGAGCGCGAGCGTCATCACGATGGTGGCCTCGCCCTCGAGGAGGCACTCGAGGGCGAGCAGCGCGTCGGTCGAGTCCTTGAGCCCCTTGAGGCGGCGGTCGAGGTCGAGCCTCCGATCCTGGAGCGCATGGGTGAGCTCGTGGGCGAGGAGGACGTCTTCCATGAGACCGGCTGCCGGAACTCCCGCGATGCTGGCCCCCGCGGCTGCTTCCCGGGAGCGCTCGGGGACGACGTAGAACTTCCTCTCGGCGGGGTCGTAGAACCCCGCCACCTGTCGCGCGTAGAGCCGCACCAGCTTCCGGAAGAGGTCCGGATCGGGCTCGATCAGGCCCACGGCGGAGAGGGTGGCGGCGTACGTCTCGAAGGAGGTCGGGAGGTCCTCCACGAGCTTGCGCTCCAGCACGACCGCCAGGTCCTTCTCCGGGAGGAACGCCGAGGCGACCGTGCCGGGGAAGGGGAAGGCCCGGATCCTCTCGACCAGCCTTTGAGCGCGCTTCACGGAGTCCGCGAGCTCGCGGGAGCGGACCTTCGGGACGGCGGTACGCTCCCGTGGAGGCGCCGCGCGGAGCGCCGCCGCCGCGACCAGAGTCGAGGCGAGGAGGACGAGCCCGAAGGCCCCGATCCGGCGGAGGCGCGCGGGCCGGGCCTCGCGTATCATCCGGAAGTAGCCCCGAGCTCTGGAGGAGGTAATCATCGGCCGGCGAGCTTAGCAGCCGCCGCCCGGCACGGAATGACTGAGCCCTCGCCTGGTCCGATCCTCGTGTGGCTCTCGAGCCGGTACGAGAACATCGAGCTCGCGCTCGCCGCTCTCGCCCACGTCTGCCGCCACCGCGGGATCGGCGAGGACACGGAGCACTGGATGGGGCTGGCGCTGCGCGAGGCCGTCGCGAACGCCATCAAGCACGGGAACCGGCAGGACCCTTCCAAGAAGGTCCACCTGGCCTTCGGAGGGCAGACGGGCGAGATCACGATCGAGGTCTCCGACGAGGGCGAGGGGTTCGATCCGCAGCGGGTCGCCGACCCCCTCGCCGAGGCGAACCAGCTGAAGACCTCGGGCCGGGGGATCTTCTACATGAAGACCTTCATGGACGACGTGGCCTTCTCCCGGAGCGAGGCCGGCGGCACGGTCCTCAAGATGCGAAAGAGCCTTTCGGCACTACAGAAGCCTGAAGAGACCTGAGGAGGTTCAGATGAGCAAGGCCACGGTCACCATACGGGACGCCGGCGACGTGAAGATCGTCGAGCTGAAGGGGAAGATCACGATCGGCGCGGGCGACCTCCAGATGCGCGAGGCGATCCACACGGTCGTGAACGGCGGCGCCACGAAGGTGCTGATCGACATGAAGAACGTGTCGACGATCGATTCCTCGGGCGTCGGCGAGCTGGTCGGCTGCTACACGACGGCGACCCACAAGGGTGCCAAGCTGAAGCTGATGAGCCTCCCGCCCAAGATCAGCGACGTCCTCACGGTCACCCAGCTGATCACGGTGTTCGACGTCTTCACCAACGAGGAAGAGGCGGTCGCCAGCTTCGGTTGACGTTCCTCGGGGGGGCCCTTCCGGGCTCCCCCCGAGCCCCCGCCCTCGTCGCGCGCCCCTGCTCAGCGCTCGAACGACAGGTCGGTCCACCGCACCGGCGGCGGCAGGAAGTACGACCTCACGCCGCGCAGGCTCGGGCGGTGCACCACGAATCCCCGGTTGTGGAACAGGAACACCGCGGGCGCGTCCAGCTGGACCATCCGGTCGAGCTGGCGGTAGATCTCCTCGCGCTCGCGCCCGTCGGTGGCGCGGGCTCCCTTCTCGACGAGCCGGTCGACGTCCGCGTTCCGGTATCCGAACCAGGCGACGTCCTCGGTCTTCGAGTAGAAGAGAGAGCTGAAGAAGCTGTCCGGGTCGGGGAAGTCCGCGAACCAGCGCGAGAGGAAGAGGTCGGGGTGCACGCCCCGCTTGCGGCGGGCCGTCACCTCCTCTCCGGCCAGCACCTCGACCTTCACGGTGACGCCCACCAGCGCCAGGTCTTCCACCAGCGCCGGCGTCGGGTTCCGGGGGTCCTTCGCGTCCTTCGGGCTGAGCCAGGTCGACAGCGTCAGCCCGGAGGCGTATCCCGCCTCGGCGAGGAGAGCCCGGGCCCGCTCCGGGTCGTGGCGATACGGCTTGAGGCTCGGGTCGTGCCCCAAGAGGTGCGGCGGGAGGATCGAGGCGGCCGGCACGGTGAGACCGGAGAAATACCGGTCGTTCAGGCGCTGGCGGTCGATCGCGTGGTTCAGCGCGCGCCTCACGCGCACGTCGTCGAGCGGCTTCTGGTCGGAGCGGAGCACCAGGAAAGAGGTGTGGAGCTGCACCGAGGTGTCGATGTACGGGCGCCACCTCGGGTCGCCCATCAGCCGGGCGGCCTCCGGGTACGGGATGTCCCAGATCACGTCGAGCTTGCCGTCGAGGAAGCGCTGGAAGACGCCGGCCTCGGAGTCCTCGGTGAGGTCGAGATCGACTCCGTCGAGCGCCACGTTCGCGCGGTCCCAGTGCCCGTCGAAGCGGTCGAACCGAGCGAACTGGCCGAAGCGCAGCTCGCGCGGGACGAACGGCCCGGTGCCGCTCGGGGAGAGGCGGGCCCGGTTCCGGTCCAGGCAGGAGGGCGGCACGACGGTGACGTCGGGGAGAGTCAGGAGGTGGAGGAAGAACGGGACCGGCCGCTCGAGGCGGAAGCGGAGCGTCGACGGGTCGGGCGCCTCGAGCCCCGAGACGCCGGGCGCGTTCCCGGTGCGAAAATCGGGCGCGCCGGAGACGTCGTCGAAGACCCCCGCCAGAGGGGCCCCGAGCTCGGGCGAGAGGAACCGCTCGAACGAGCGCTTGACCTCGGCGGACGTGAGGACGCCGCCGTCGTGGAAGTGGACCCCGCGCCGGAGGTGGAAGGTGAAGAGGGTCCCGGTCGGATCGGACTCCCATCGCTCGGCGAGCTCCGGGACGATGCGCGTCCCCTCGGCGAAGCGGACGAGCCCCTCGCCCCAGGTGCGGACCAGCGTGGCGTGCGGCACCGTGGTGGCGAAGGCCGGGTCGAAGTCCTCGAACGTGACGTAGCGCAGCGCGGCCCGGATGCGCCCGCCGGGGACCGGCACGGGAAGGCGGAAGAAGGCCGCCCGCTCCTTCAGCATGAGCGCTTCCTGCTCGAGGGCCTGCGCCGTCTGGTTCATCTGCGTGGCGGCGAACGCGTTCTGCGCGGTGGCGCTGCGGATCCCCTCCATGGAATGCACGACGGCCGACGAGCCGTCGGCCAGGGTCGCCGTGGCTTCGGCGATCGAGCCCGTCGTGGACGTCACGCGCCCCATCGACTCGAGGAGCGTGCGGCTCCCGGCAGCCTGCTCCTGCATGGCGCGGGAGAGCTGCTCGGTCGACTCCTTCACGCGCTCGGCCCGGAGGCTCACGCCGCGGGCCGTCTCCACCTGGGCGCGCGTCGCCCGGAAGACGCGGCTCGCCTCCTCCGAGACCCGGCCCGTCGCCTCGGAGACCCGGGCGACCTCCACGGTCTGCTGCGCGGCGGCGAGCGCGATGCCGTCGGACGCCTTCTTCGATTCGGCGGACAGCCGCTGGATGTCGTCGAGCGTGCCGTCGGCCGAGCGGGCCAGCTCGACGCCGTCCTCGGTGCGCCGGTGGGCGTCGTGGAGGAGCCGGCGCACCTCGTCGACACCGCCGCGCACCGCGGTGACGAGGCCGCGCACCTCCTCGGTCGACGACGCCGTGCGGTCCGAGAGGTCGCGGATGTCGCCGGCCAGGACCGAGAAGGCGCGCCCGCTCTCGCCGGCCTGCGCCGCGATGATCGACGCGTTCAGCGCGAGGAGGTTCGTCTCGCCCGCGATCTCCTCGATGACACGCAGGATCTCGCCGATCCTGACGGACCGCTCTCCGAGCGCCGTGGCGGCCTCGGAGGCGCCGCCCACCGCGATCCGGATCCCGTCGATCCCGTCGAGAGTCCCGGAGACGGCGGCCTTCCCCTGCGCCGCGGCGCCGTAGACCCGTTCGGCGAGCCTCGCCGCGGTCTTCGTCTGCCGGTCGGTCTCGAGAGCCGCGCTCCTGATCGACGTGGTGGCGTGAGCGGTCTCCTCGGCGAGGCCCGACATCCTCTCCACGCTGGTCGCCACCACGTCCAGGGAGCCGAGCATGTCGCCGAGGGCGCCGGCCGTCTCGTCGACGAACGTGCGCAGCCCCTGCGCCGACAGGGAGACCTCGGTGATCGACGCGGACATCTCGTGGAGCGACGCGCCGGCGTCCTCGGCGGTGCCGGAGAGCTGCTCCATCGAGGAGCGCAGCGAGCGGAGAGCGGCATCGGTCCTCTCGATGGCGAGTGCGGTCTCCTCGGCACGCGCGTTCTGGAGCGCGACGGCCTGGGAGAGATCGCGGCCCCGCGACGTCAGCTCGCGCGCCACCCCCGAGATGGCGCCGGCGAGCCTCACGAACGAGGCGAGGATCCGCTCCATCTCGACGAGGAGGCCGTGCAGCGCGTTCGAGAGCTCGGGGTCGCCGGACCGCTCCAGCTCCTTGCGGGAGAGGGTGAGGTCGCCGCCAGCCGTGCGGTGGAGCGCGTCGCGGGTGGCCTCCCGGGCCCGGATCCCGCGGGCGCGGGCCCACTGGGCGAACGTGGCGACGAACCCGGCGGTGAGGATCCCGGCGAGGAGGAGCTGGGTCGGCCCCGGCGGCGGGCCCAGGGCCAGCAGCGCGAAGACGAGGAGGACCGTGGCCGGCGTGACCAGCAGCGAGAGCCGGACCTGCCGTCCCTCCGGCTCCTCGGGCTGGTGCTCTTCCATCGGCGGCGATCGTAGGAGCCTCGTCGCGCAATGGGAAGGAGCCTGTAGACTCGAGGCGGGCCGCGCCGGCCCGTCACATCGTGTCCGCGACGCTCGTACGCTTCCTGGCCGAGGTGAAGGCCGCGGTCGACCGCCGCCTCCCCGACCTCCTCGGGTCGACCCTCCACGCGGAGGAGGTGGGCGATCCCCTCGACCCTCTGCCCGCCGCGGCCCGCGACGCCCTCCTCTCGCCCGGGAAGAGGGTGAGGCCGGGGCTGGTCTTCCTGGCGGGGGAGCTGTTCGGGGCCCCGCGCCGGCGGCTGCTCGATCCCGCCTGCGCGGTCGAGATGATCCACGCGGCATCGCTCGCGCTCGACGACCTCCCGTCGATGGACGACGCCACCACCCGGCGCGGCCGGCCGGCGCTGCACGTGGCGCACGGCGAGGACGTCGCGATCCTGGCCGCGGTGACGCTCCTGACGCGCGCGTTCGGCGTGGTGGCCGAGTCGGCCCTGCGCGGCGGCGGCGTGCCGTCCTCGGCCGCGCTCGACGCGGTGTCGAGGCTCGCCGACGCCTCGGGGCTGTCGGGTCTGGCGTCGGGACAGGCCCTCGACCTCCACACCGCGGACGCCCAGGCGGACTTCGACCGCCTGGAGCGGATCCACGCGCGGAAGACGGGCGCCCTCTTCGTGGCGGCAGCGGAGCTGGGCGCGGTGCTCGGCAACTCCAGCGCGAAGGAGCTGGCGGCGGTCCGCTCCTATGCGAAGAACATCGGCCTCGCGTTCCAGATCGTGGACGACCTCCTCGAGACGCGGCCCGAGGTCGACACCGGGAAGCACGCCCGCCGCGCCCCGGTCCCGACGTTCGCGCGGCACGTCGGGGCGGACGGGGCGCGGAAGCTGGTGGGCGAGCTGACCCAGCACGCGATCGACACCACGGCGGCGGCGTTCGGGAAGCGCGGGGCGCTCCTGGCCGACTTCGCCGTCATGCTGAGGGACCGGACGAGCTGAGTCCCGCCCGCGCGGCCCTCAGGGCAGGTCGCGGGCTCGCTTCTCCTCGATCGTCTCGTCGGGCGTGAGCGAGACCGCGAGGCCCGGCGGCGGGAGCGGTCTTCCGGCGGCGACCGCGTCGCGAAGGCGCGCGACCCCGCGGGCGAACGGCTCCGGCGCCGG
>CAYLNK010000080.1:0-21998 GCA_964384675.1 uncultured Holophagales bacterium
GGCCAGCGACTCCTCCACGCGGCGGAGCCCCTCGGCGATGGCGGTCCGATCCCACCGGGCGCGATCCTGGTCCGCGAGCCGCACCAGGTCGCCCTCCGGCGTCTGGCGCGCGTCGCGCCGCGCGTCGTGGAGGAGCATCAACGCGAGGAGGGCGTTCACCTCGCGGGTGTCGGGACCGGACACCAGCGACGTCAGGAGCCGGGCGAGCCGGATCGCCTCGCCGCACAGCTCCCGGCGCACGAGCGCGTCGCCGGACGTGGCGGCGTACCCTTCGGTGAAGACGACGTAGACGACCGAGAGCACGCTGTCGAGCCGATCGGCAAGGCGATCCGGCGGCGGCACCTCGTACGGGATCCCGGCGTCGCGGATCTTCGCCTTCGCCCGCACCAGGCGCTGGGACAGCGTGGCGACGGGCACCAGGAAGGCGCGCGCGATCTCGTCGGTCGAGAGGCCGCAGACGGTGCGGAGCGTGAGCGCCACGCGGGCGTCGGGCGCGAGCGCCGGGTGGCAGCACGTGAAGACGAGTCGCAGCACGTCGTCGGCGATCCGGTCGTCCGGGTCGACGGGGTCGGTCGACGCGGGGAGGCTCCTGGCCAGCTGCTCGCGCCGGGCTGCCCACCGGGACGACCGCCGGACCACGTCGAGCGCCCGGTTGCGCGCCGAAGCCACGACCCACGCCCTCGGGCTGGCCGGGATGCCGTCGCGCGGCCACGTCGCCAGCGCCGACGCCATCGCTTCCTGGAACGCCTCCTCGGCGAGGTCGAAGTCGCCGAGGAGGCGAATCAGCGTGGCCTGGATCCGTCCCGACTCCTCGCGGAAGAGCCGCTCCAGGATGAACGGGACGCTCTCGGCCGGGGACAACGTCAATGGGTCGGGAAGATCGGGCGCACCTCGATGCTGCCGACGCGCGCCGACGGGATCCGCGCCGCCATCTCGAGGGCGTCGTCCAGGTCCCTGGCCTCGACCAGGTAGAAGCCGCCCAGCTGCTCGCGGGTCTCGGCGAACGGGCCGTCGGTGACGATCCGCTTCCCCTCGCGAACCCGGACCGTGGTCGCGGCCGCTGTCGGCTGGAGGGCCTCGCCGGCCCGGTACTTCCCGGCCTTGGCGATCGACTCCGTGAAGGCGCCGTACTCCGCGAGCGTCGCTTCCCGCTCGGCTTCGGTCAGGCTCTCCCAGTGACTCTCGGCGCTGTAGATCAGGAGCAGGTACTGCATGTCGTCCTCTTTCCCGGGGGAGTCTCTTCCACCCGCGCGGTAGAGACGAACGAGGTCGGGCCGGATCGACAGGTCCCCCTGGCGAACGAGGCGTCAGACGAGCCGGCTCCCGTGGACGAGGTCGTCGTAGTAGAGACTTCCCTGCCTCAGGGAGTCCGGCAGCGGCTCGTCCTCGGCCAGGTCGAGGCAGCGCATCCGGCCCTCCTCGAGGAGGTATCGGAGGCCGCTCTCCGGACAGCGGAGCACGCCCTCGGCATCCGGCTTCCGGAGCGGCAGGCCGTGACGGCTGACCCAGCCGGTCCGCCGGGCCGGGACCCCCGCCACGAGCGCGTAGTCCGGCACGTCGCGGGTGACGACCGCGCCGGCCGCGACGAACGCGTACCGCCCGATCGTGATCCCGCAGACGAGAGTGGCGTTGGCGCCCACGGACGCCCCGCGCCGGACCACCGTCCTCTCGTAGAGCGCGTGCCGGTTCACCTCGGAACGCGGGTTCGTCACGTTGGTCAGAACACACGACGGCCCGAGGAAGACGTGGTCCTCGAGCACCGTGCCGGTGTAGATCGAGACGTTGTTCTGGATCTTCACGAAGTCGCCGATCACGACGTCGTTCGCGACGTTCACGTTCTGTCCGAGGATGCAGGAGCGGCCGATGCGGGCCCCCTTCTGGACGTGGCAGAAGTGCCACACCCTGGTCCCCTCGCCGATCTCGCAGCCCTCGTCGACGTACGCCGACTCGTGCTTGAAGTACGCCACCGTCACCTCCTGGAGAGCCGCTCGAGCATCGGGTGCCGGGCCTCGGGCCGGCGCTCGACGGCCGCGTTCCGGATCCGGTACGCCAGCTCGATCGAGGGGCGCGCGTCGGCGAGGCCGAAGCCCCGGCCCGCGAGCGTCTCCTCGTAGACCCGCGTGTGGAGGTCGCCGAACCCGGACGCGAACTCCACCACGTCGCCGTCGACGGTGAGCGAGCGGAGCGCCGCCGGCGCTCCGGGCCCGACGGGAGCCGGCAGGTCGCTCCTCTCGATCGACAGGTACCAGAGCACGTCGGCACCGGCCAGCTCCAGCGAGCCCGAGGCGCGCGTCGGCGTCGACAGCGAAACCGCCTCGCCCACGGGCGTTCCGAAGAGCCAGACCGCCAGGTCGAAGAGGTGGACTCCGATGTTGGTGGCGAGCCCCCCCGACTTCTCGGGCGAGCCCTTCCAGGATCGCTGGTACCAGTCCCCCCTGGGCGTGACGTAGCTCAGCACCACCTGCCGGCGCCGGGCCGGCCCGGCGTCGACCCGGCGCTTCAGCTCGACGAGGGCAGGGTGGAAGCGGAGCTGGAGCACCGTCTTCACGCGCCGCCCGGACTCGGCCTCCAGCTCCTGGAGCGCGTCGAGGTTCCACGGGTTCAGCACGACGGGCTTCTCGCAGATCGCGTCCGCCCCGATCCGAAGGGCGAGCCGGACGTGCGCGTCGTGGAGGTGGTTCGGAGAGCAGACCGAGACGACGTGGACCCGTTCCGGCTCCGGACCGCGGCGGCGCTTCTCCAGGTGCCGGTCGAAGCGCTCGAACTCGGTGAAATAGGAGGCGTCGGGGCCGAAAGAATCCAGGATCCCCACCGAGTCGTGGGGATCCACCGCCGCGACGAGCCGGTTCCCGGTGTCGCGGATGGCGCGCAGATGCCGTGGCGCGACGAAGCCGGCGACGCCGGTGACGGCGAAGTTCCTCGGCGACGTCACCGGACCGGATAGGCCGGACGGGCCGGGAAGGTGAACGGCTTCTCGGCGATCTGCTTCGTCAGCACCTCGAGCGCCTTGTCGAGCTGGACGTCCTTGCCGGCCGAGGCCGACGCCGGGTCGTTCGGAAGGAGGATGTCGGGGTCGGCCCCGTGGTTCTCGACCAGCCACTTGCCGTCCCGGCCCCAGAACGCGTTGTTCGACTGGTTCACCGTCCCGCCGTCGACGGTCGGCTGGGTGTTCACGATCCCGACGAGCCCGCCCCAGGACGGGACGCCGATCACGGTGCCGAGCTTGAGCGCCTTGAAATGCTCGATGAAGGCCTCGCCGTCCGAGCCGTTGTACTCGTTGGACAGGACGGCCACGTGCGCGTCGGTGGTGCCCGGCGGATAGCGGAACGGCTCCATGTTCTTGAGGACGTTGTAGGCGACGGTCTTCCGCTCCAGCTTGTCGATCACGAAGTACTCGATCCAGCCGCCGCCGTTGCCGCGCACGTCGATCACCAGCCCCTTCCGGTCGTGGAACGCCCGGTAGAAGCGGTCGAACTGGGCGATGTTCTCCGCCCCCATCGCGGTCAGGTGGAGGTAGCCGATCTGGCCGCCCGAGGCCTTGTCGACATAGGCGACGTTCCGGGAGACCCAACGGTCGTAGCGCAGCTCGCCCTCCGAGCGAAGCGGCTCGACCTCCACCGCCCGGCTCCCGGTGCCGTCGGCCTTCGGGCCCACGGTCAGGCGGACCTTCTGCCCCTTGACGACCTGCAGGAGCCGGAACGGGTTCTCGGGCGCCTTCAGGTCGGTCCCGTCGATGGCAAGGAGGAAGTCGCCGTCCTTCACGTTGACGTCAGGACGCGCGAGCGGCGCCGCCAGGTCGCCGGTGAGCCCGGACGGACGGAAGACCGAGCGGAAGACGTAGCGTCCGCTCGTATCCGGCGCGAGATCGGCGCCGAGGCGGCCCGTGAAGACGAGCGGCTCAGGGGCCTTCTTCGGCCCGGTGTCGCCGCCGCCCACGTACGTGTGCGAGACGCACAGCTCCCCCACCATCTGGGAGAGCAGCCAGTTCAGCTCGCTCCGGGACGAGAGCTCGGGGACCATCGCCCGGTACGCCTTCCCCATCGCCTTCCAGTCGCGCCCGTGCATGTTGGGGTCGTAGAAGAAGTCGCGGTACCAGCGCCAGGCGTCGTCGAAGACCTGGTGCCACTCGTCGACGGGATTCACCGCGCAGACGAGACCGTCGAGACCTACCGGGCTCCCCACGGCCTTCGACGCGAAGACCTTCTCGAGGGAGCTCGCGTGGATCGCCTTTCCCTTCCGGATCACCACCTGCTCGCCGTTCGGCGAGAGGCGCCAGTCGGCGATCTCGCCGTCGACGGCGGTCTCCTTCTGCGCCGCGACGTCGAAGACGTGGAGGCCCAGGAGGTCCTTCCCGACGGACGGGGAGAAGAGCTGCTCGATCTCGTCCTCGCCGTACTCCTCGGTCGATCCCCACGTCACGAAGCCCTTCCCCGCCTTCAGGTGGAAGTAGACGCCGGGCTTCACCGGGAGCGGGAAGAGCCGCGTCGCCAGACCGTCGACGTCGATCGCGGTCCGCGGCTTCGCCGCCCCGGCCTTCTCGTCGACCTTGGCCTTCTCCTCCGTCCTCACCGTCCCCTTCTCGAAGGGCGGCCTCTGCCCCGCTCGGAGCTGCACCGCCACCGGCATCACCGGCTTCGGGATCACGTGGTCGTCCTCGAAGACGTCGACCCGCGACGTGTAGCTCCGGTACGAGAGGAAGTAGAGGAGGTCGCCCTTCGGGTCGAAGGACGGATTGACCGAGTGGTAGAAGCCGTCCGTGACCGGCACGTCCTTGCCGGTGGCGAGCTCGTGGAGCCAGATCCGGCCGTTCCGGTTCGGCTCGATCTTCGTGTAAGCGATCCACGCGCCGTCAGGGGACCAGGCGTAGTCGGAGATCTCCCACGAGAACTCGTCGTTCGCGAGCTGGCGGGACTCGCCGATCTTCGTCAGCTTCCTCGTCGCCAGGTCGACCACGAAGACCCGCAGGTCCTTGTCGCCGAAGGCGAGCTTCGTCCCGTCCGGAGACCACTCGGCGTGGTAGGTCGTCCGGTCGAGCGTCGTGGTGAGCGCCTCCCACGGCTTCTCCCCGGAGACGTCGGCGACGTACAGCTGGTACTCGCCGGTCCGGTCGGAGAAGAACGCCACCTTCGTCCCGTCGGGCGAGAAGCGCGGGAACCTCTCCCGGCTCTTCGGCGCGCGCGTCAGGTTGCGCGTGGGCCCGCTCTCCTCGGTCGAGACCAGGAAGATCTCGCCGCGCGCCTCGAGCGCCGTCCACTTCCCGTCGCTCGAGACCGACATCGACTGGATGGTCTCCCTGGCGCTCACCCGCCGCTCGGCGACGGCCCAGCGGTCGCTCGGCACGTCGACGGCGACCGGCTCGACCTTCCCGCCCGCGACGTCCATCCGGTACAGGACGCCGGCCCGCGTGAACACGACCGTCGTGCCGTCGGTGGACGGCATCTGGACGTCGAAGTCGTCGTAGGACGTCAGCGGCGCGACCGCCTTCGTCGCCGGATCGAGCCGGTACAGATTCGCCACGCCCTTCGAGGCACGATCCGAGACGAAGAGGATCGAGGCACCCGCCCACATCGGGTACGAGTTCTTCCCCACGTAGTCGGTGAGCGGGGTGAAGCTCTTCGCGCTGAAGTCGTACAGCCAGATGTCCTGGTAAAGACCTCCCTTGTACCGCTTCCAGTAGTACTCCTCGTCGCCCCGCCGGTTGTAGGCGAGCTTCGTCCCGTCGGCGGAGAACGTTCCCAGGACGCCGCGCTCGGGCGGGAGCTGCTGGGGTAGCTCCCCCTCCGGGGAGACCGAGTAGAGGCGCGGGATCGGCCTGTAGGTCGAATCGAAGCCGGAGCGGAAGACGATTCGCTTGCCGTCCGGCGTCCACGTCACCGGCGAGGCGTTGCCCGTGTAGGTGAGGCGCTTCGGAACGCCTCCGCCGAGGGGCATCAGGTAGACCTCGGGCGGGCCGTCGTAGGTCGCGCGGAACGCGATCCACCGGCCGTCCGGCGACAGCTTCGGCGCCTCCTCGTTCCCGGGATGCGTCGTCAGGCGCGTGGCGACGCCGCCGGCGAGCGGCACGCGGAAGAGGTCGCCCTCCCACGCGAAGACGACGGTCTCGCCGCGGACGTCGGGGGTCCGCACGAAGCGGGCGGGAAGCGCGGCGGCCGGGAGGGCCAGCGCGGTGAGCACGGAGAGGAGGAGGGGTCGGCAGGTGCTGCGCGGCATCGAAGACCTCGCGGGGAGGATACGTCTCCCGGGGAGCCCTCGGCTCAGTCCGGCTGCGACGCGACGAACGCCCCGTCTCCGGTCCTCTCCCCCGGCGCGCCTCCGTCGTTCACGACGGCGTAGGCGAGGAACGGGTTCGTCCCCGAGGCGCGTGTGACCCTTACGTAGCCGTTCGAGACACCGGGCGCGTCGGTGGCGAGGAGCGAGCCGATCTGGGTCCATCCCGACGCCTCGACGGCGAGGCCGTCGACGGTCCCCGCCAGCGCCCCGGTCGCCCCGTCGAAGATCTCGATCCGGAAGACGTCCGTCCCGGCACCCGCCTCCCCGGTGTTGACGATCGCCAGGTTCGTGCGCGTCTGGGCGTTCTGCTGGATCCCGTAGAGCCAGACCGGACCGTCGGACGCTCGTCCGCTCGGCGTGGCCGGGTAGAAGACGCCGTACGCCCCCCGCCGCCGGGCGGGAGGACGATCTCGGCGACGGGCCGGAGCGCGCCGCCGTCGGAAGGACGGGCGGTGAGCCGGACCGTGACGTTGCCGTCGGACGGACCGCCCGCGTGCCCGCGGGCACCAGCGAGGTCGTGCGGGAAGGCGTTCAGCCCCGAGGACGACAGGACGATCGGGACCAGAAGCGTCGCCGTCTCGCCCGGAGCCGTGACGCTCTCGGGGAACCGGAGCACCCCCGAGGCGTCGGGCGCCTGGCCGGAGGACGAGGCGGTGATCGTCACCTCGTGCCCGCCGGCTGGGCCGCGAGTCGTGACCGTGTAGCGGCCGGTCGGCGCGAGACCCGTGACCCGGTGGATGGCCGAGCCCGCCGGCGCCGGAACGGCGTACGTCATCGACGTGAAGGGCGCGTCGACGTCGACCGGGAAGAGGACAGCGCTCCCCACCACGAGGGCGCCGGTGTACGGCGTTCCCGACGAGCTGGCGAGGAGGGCCACCGGGTCGCGGACGCGCCCGCGTCGGCGCCCCGCAGGACGTGGTGGAATCGCGTGCGAGCCGGGCCGCCCGGCGCTTCCACCTTCAAGCGATTCCGGATCGGGTCGTCCGTCGCCTGGAACCCGTTCCCGAAGCCGCACCCCGTCGCCGCGACGGCCGGCTCCACCGCGATCTGCGCGTCCTGGGGCAGGAGCGTCGTCACGAAGAGCCGGCAAGCTGGCCACGTTGCAGAGGAACCCCGTGGAGGCCGCCCGGCAGTACCAGAGGTCGCTGGCTCTCTTCCGGCGAGGCTCGCGTCAGGAGGGCGGGCGCGCGGTCCACACGATGATCGACCTCGGCAACGCCTTCCTGGGCCCCGGCGAGCTCGACTCCGCCGCGGACGCCTACCGCCACGCGATCCAGATGGTCGGAGCCAACGACGCCGACCCGCAGTGGGGAAGGGCACGCAACAACCTGGGGATCGTCGCGCTCCGGAGGAAGGACTGGGCCGGGGCCGCTCGCCGAAAAGGAGAGGCCTTCCCCGAACGCGGACGGCGGACGACTCCAGGCTCGCCGAGGCAAGGGCTTTCCTGGCCCGGACCGCAGGATCGCCATAATCCCGCCCGTGAACGCCTCCACCTTCCCGCAGAGTCCCGGCATGCCCCCGTTCCTCTACGGCACCGCCTGGAAGGAGGACGAGACCGAGCGGCTGACTCGGCTCGCCCTCGAGGCCGGCTTCCGAGGGATCGACACCGCGAACCAGCGCCGTCACTACTTCGAGGCGGGCGTGGGAGCCGCGATCGCCGGCGCCGTCGCGGCCGGGCTCGTGAGGCGTGACGAGCTCTTCCTCCAGACCAAGTTCACCTACGTCCGCGGCCAGGACCACCGCCTGCCGTACGACCCGAAGGCCGACCTGGCCACGCAGGTGCGCCAGTCGTTCGAGAGCTCCCTGTCGCACCTCGGCGTCGACTCGCTCGACTCGTACGTCCTGCACGGCCCGTCCAGCGGGAACGGCCTCTCGTCGGACGACCGGGACGTGTGGCGCGCGATGGAGGAGCTGCACGCCGCGGGACGGACCCGGCTCCTCGGCGTGAGCAACGTCTCGCTCGAGCAGCTCGAGGAGCTGTGGGAGCACGCCGCCGTGCCGCCCGCCTTCGTCCAGAACCGCTGCTTCGCCCGGAACGGCTGGGACCTCCACGTGCGCGCCTTCTGCCGGGCGAACGGGGCGATCTACCAGGGCTTCTCGCTCCTCACGGCCAACGTGCGGGAGCTGCGGCACCCGGCGTTCGCGGAGCTGGTGGAGCGCGTCGCGATGACCCCGGCGCAGGTCGTCTTCCGCTTCGCCCGCCAGGTCGGGATGCTGCCCCTCACCGGCACCACCGACGCCGCGCACATGCGCGAGGACCTGGAGTCCGAGCGGTTCGAGCTGGCGGAAGAGGACGTGCGGCTCGTCGAGTCGATCGCCTTCGCGCGCTGAACGCGGCCCGCGCGGCTCAGCCCCGGAGCTGCCGGCCGGCCAGGATCTGATATCCCCGCACGTCGAGGTCGCGCCCCTCCACCTGGCGCCGCCCGCCCGCGGAGACGGCCGACAGCTTCCAGAGGTAGAGACCCGACAGGTATTCGCGCAGGTGGGCGATCAGCTCCTCGAACCGCCCGCCACCCTCGTAGCGGATGGCGTCCTCCTCGCTGTCCCAGAGGCTGACCGAGAGCGCGTGGCTCCCCAGCGGACCCTCGAGCAGGAACACCGCGCTACAGCCCGGGGTCTCCATCAGGCCGGGGAGGACGGCCTCGCGGTAGCGTCTCCTCAGGTCGTCGAAGCGCGTGGGCTCGACGCGCAGCTCCACGATCCGCAGATACAGGTGGCCGCCGGAGCGAGGGACCGCCGGGGGCTCGACCCGGGCCACCTCCACCGGGAAGGCCTCGACCTCCGGGTCGGGGAGCGGAGGGCGGTCGCCGACGCGCGGCCCCCCGAGGTCGGCGCTCCACTCGGTGGCATCGGCCAGGTACGGGTCGCTCTCGTCGAGGAGCCGGTCGTAGAGACCGCTCGACTCGTAGGCACCGGCCTCCGCCTCGCCGCTCCAGACCGTCATCGAGATCCACTCGTCGCGGGCGGCGTCCGCCGGCTCGAGGAGCCCCGCGAAGAGGCATCCGCCGGCCTGCTGCAGGGCCGAGAGGATCCGGCTCTCGTAGAACGACCGGAGCTCCCAGACCGTGCCGGGCTTCACGCGGAGGCGCACGAACCGAACGACCATCAGGTGCGCGCGGCTCTCACGGGAGCCGCCTCAGGACGACGAGCGTCCGGTCGTCGGCGTACGGCTCCCCCCGCACGAAGAGGTCCACGTCCCGCTCCAGGGCCAGCGCGAGCTCCCGGGGCGAGAGGTCGCGATGCGTCCGCGCCGCCGCGAGGAGACGTGCCGGGCCGAACTCCTCCTCCTCGGGGTTCGTCGCCTCCGAGATCCCGTCCGTGTAGACCAGCAGGAGGTCTCCCCTGCGCACCTCGGTCTCGAGCGTGTGGTACCGGGACCCGGGCTGGAGGCCGATCGGGAATCCGTTGGAGCGAAGCCACTGCGGCTCCCCGTCGGCGCGAAGGAGGAGGGCCGCGTTGTGGCTCGCGTTCACGTACCGGAGGCGCCCGGTCTCGAGGTCCAGCACGGCCAGGAAGGCCGTGGCGTACTTTTCGATCGGCGTGCGCTGGAAGAGGAGGGCCGACACCAGGTCGCACACCGCGGCAGGCTCCTGCCCGCTCTCCAGGGGGACCGCGAGGAGGGCCTCGAGCGAAGCCGTCAGGAGCGCGGCCCCGACCCCCTTGCCGGAGACGTCCGCCTGGAAGATGACGCACTCCCTCCCCAGGGACCGCAGCGAGACCTTGTAGAAGTCGCCCGAGACGCCCCGGGACGGGACGTTCCCTCCGTGGATCTCGTAGCCGGGCAGGTCGGGCAGCGAGGACGGGAGCAGGGCCACCTGGATCGTGCGGGCGAGGCGCAGCTCCTGCTCGAGCCTCTGCCTCTCGAGGGCTTCGGCGACCAGACGCACGTTCCGGATGCGGAGGGCGGCCACCGAGGCGAGCGAGACCAGGAGCTCGAGGTCCTCCTCACCGTACGACCGCGCCCCCGCGGTGGTCGCGAGGACGATCATCCCGAGCGCGCCCTGGGGATCGAGGAGCGGAGCCGCGAGGATCGTCCTCACCCCGGAGCTGAGGATGCTCTCGGCCGCCGCGAAACGCTGGTCCTGGGAGGCGTCCGTGATCCGCGCGGCCATGCCGTTGTCGATCACCTCGTAGAGGAGGCTCCGGGAGTGGAGCGGCCGCGCGGCCCGGCCCGGCGCGACGCGGCGGGCGGCGCAGACGTCCTGGCCGTCCATGTCGCGCAGGTAGATCGCGCCTTCCTGGGGGCGGAGGTGCTGGAAGGCGCCGTCGAGGATCAGCTCGAGCAGCCCCTCCAGGGAGATGGAGCTCGCGAGCGCGTGGTTCACGTCGTTCAGGAGCTTCAGCCGGTCCAGGAGCCTGCGGCTGATCTCGCCGGTCGAGAAGGAGCCCGAGGAGGCCTCGGACGGCGGGCCCAGCAGCTCCCGCGCGGAGCGATACACGGCGGCGGCGTCACCCGGGATCGCCGGCCCGGGGAGCGGCTCGTCGCCGAGGCGGATCATCAGGACGCAATCGCCGGCCAGCACCGAGTCACCGTTCTTCAGGCGTCTCGGCCCCTGCAGCTCCTCCTGGTTCACGCGCGTCCCGTTGTGCGAGCCCAGGTCCTCCACGAACCAATCGCCGTCCCGCCGGAAGAAGCGGGCGTGCTCCCGGGACATCGACCGGTCGGCTATGGTGAGGTCCGCTCGGGAGGAGCGGCCGACGACGAGCGCCTCCCCGATCACGTCGTGCTCGACGAGCCGGCCATCGGCGGAGGCAACGGCGATCTTCAGCGCGGTCACGGCTCTATTGACCCGAGTCTACCGCCCCCTGTCGGGGGCAGAATCGGAGGAACGGAGGCTCGAGCGATGAGCCAGCAGAAAAACCTCGCGATCCTGGTGAGCGGGGGCCCGGCCCCCGGAATCAACTCGGTGATCAGCTCGGCCACCATCCGGGCGAGGCTCGAGGGCGTTCCCGTCCTGGGCATCCGAGACGGCTTCGAGTGGCTGATGAAGGGCGACATCGACCACGTCATGCCGCTGACGATCGAGGAGGTCAGCCGGATCCACTTCCGGGGCGGGTCGCACATCGGGATCGCGCGCGCCAACCCGACCACGGATCCGCAGCTCCTCGAGAACACCGTCATCTCCCTGCTCCGGATGAACGTGAACCGCCTCGTCACCATCGGCGGCGACGACACCGCGTTCTCGGCCATGAAGCTCGAGGAGAAGGCCGACGGCCGGATCCACGTGGTCCACGTGCCGAAGACGATCGACAACGACCTGGACCTGCCGTCGCACGTCGACACCTTCGGGTTCCAGACCGCGCGGCAGGTGGCCGTCGACATCGTGAAGAACCTGATGGTCGACGCGCGAACGACCTCGCGGTGGTACTTCGTCATCGCCATGGGCCGCAAGGCGGGCCACCTCGCGCTCGGTATCGGGAAGGCCTCGGGCGCGACCCTGACGCTCATCCCCGAGGAGTACCGGGGCACGAAGATCCGCTTCTCGGCCGTCGTCGACACCCTGGTGGGGGCGATCATCAAGCGCCTTTCCTACGGCCGGCGCGACGGGGTCGCCATCATCGCCGAGGGTCTGGTGCTGGAGCTGGACGCCGACGAGCTGGCGGGCCTGGCCGACGTGGAGCGGGACGCCCACGGTCACGTGCGGATCGCCGAGGTCAACATCGGCGAGATCCTCAAGTCGGCCGTGATCGCCGAGCTGAGGAAGCTGGGGATCAAGACGACGATCGTGGCCAAGAACATCGGCTACGAGCTGCGCTGCGCGGACCCGATCCCCTTCGACCTCGAGTACACGCGGGACCTGGGCTACTGCGCCGCCAAGTTCATCCTGTCGGGAGGCAACGCCAGCATGATCTCGATGCAGGGCGGTAACTTCGTGGCGATCCCCTTCGGGGAGATGATCGACCCCGCGACGGGCCGCACGAAGGTGCGGATGGTCGACACGCGGTCGACGCGGTACGCCATCGCACGGCGCTACATGATCCGCCTCCGTCGCGACGACTTCGACGACCCGCACGAGCTGGCCAAGTTCGCGGCCACCTGCCAGATGACGCTGTCCGACTTCCGCGCCCGCTTCGAGTACCTCGTCGAGAACGAGCTGCCGCCCCTGGTGCTGGCTCCGGAGAGCCCGCAGGAGCCGCGCCACGAGGCGTACGGAGACGGCGTGGCCCACTGAGGGCGCCCCACGGGAGCGCGTCCCGCCTCGCTCGATCCCGGCTGTTTCGCCGGCCGGTGATGCGCCACGTAGTCGTTGCCCGGACCGAGCTGCAGCGCCTCCGAATAGGTGTCGATCTGGGGCGCGGACGGCGTCACGACGGCCGGCCCGGCGGCGAGGAAAGGGAAGACGAACGCCCGTGCGCGTCGGTGGTCGTGACTGCCGTCGAGGCCCCCGTATCGACACCGAGGCCCCCGTCAGCGGCCCCGCGCCGGTACCGTAGGTGATGGAGCCACGGCGGCGGTGACGAGTCGCCGCCTCATCTCTGCATCAGTCTATGCGCGGACTGCCGCCAGGCGCTCGAGCAGCTCCTGGAGCAGCTTCGGACCGGGCTCCGTCGCCGGATCACCGGGATGAGCCTCGGCCCACTCGAGAGCCAGGAAGAGCGGCACCACGCTTTCCAGGAGGTGCTCCGGAGGCGCCGTCCGCCAGCGGGCCACGGCGTTGAACACCCTCACCGGCAGCCGGACCTGGCGGACCTCCCTCGAATCGAGGGTCGCGCAGCGCTCCGGTGGCGACGTCACGAGGTACTCCCGGCACGTGATCGGCCGCTCCTCGTAGATGGAGCACGACTCGTCCTCGAGGAACGGACAGACCAGCGCGAGGGCGAAGCAGGCGTTCACCAACGACGCGTACTCCTTCGGGGTCCAGCGCGCCGGGTCCCGGAGCTTCGAAAGGAGCCCCGCCTCCGCCAGGCGGTCGCGGACCGCGTCGAAGCGCGCCCGCCGCTCGGAGCGGCGCGGCTCCGGGTCCGCCTCGACGAGATCGCGCAGCCGCCGCGCCTCCATCTCGGAGATGGCGACGAGCCCGCGACAGCACGAGGCGCAGCCCACCCGGCAGGAGACGGACGCGCCCGATGCCTCCACGCTCTTCACGGTCTCCCGGACGATCTGATCGGACAGCGCTCGGGCCGCCGGCAGGAGGTCGGAGTCTCGCGCCGGTCCGGTCGGAACCGGCACTCGCGCCTGCAGGTCGAAACCGTCGCCGGCGAGCCTGAACGTGGCAACGGCCATCCCCGGCGTGCTCTGCTCCTCCACCGGGGCAGGGTACCCGAGCGCGTCGCGCCTATCATCCCGGCGCAGTGTCGACCGGCACGGTCCCCTCCGTCCTCCAGGCTGGAGCGGTCTGGCTCCTCCGCGTCGCGGCGATCGCCACGCTCCTCGCCCCCACCCCGGCACCCGCCCTCGACCCGGCCCGCAAGACCACGCAGTACGTCGTCGACGTCTGGACCCAGGACCACGGCTTGCCGCAGAACGCGGTCAACGCGATCACCCAGACGCGCGACGGCTACGTCTGGCTCGGCACCGAGGAGGGCCTCGTTCGCTTCGACGGGGTCCGTTTCACCGTCTTCGACCGGAGGACCACGCCCGAGCTGCGCACCAGCTTCGTCAACGCCCTTCACGAGGACCGGGCGGGCGACCTCTGGATCGGCACGTTCGGGGGCGGGCTGGTGCGTCTCCGGAAGGGCCGGTTCGAGCTCTTCACCAAGGCTCAGGGCCTCCCCAGCGACCGGATCCGCTGGATCACCGAGGACCCGGCCGGCACGCTCTGGGTGGCGACCGGCGGCGGCGGCCTGGCGCGCCACGCGAACGGCCGCTTCACCACGCTCACCGTGAAGGACGGCCTCGGCAACGACCGCGTCTGGTCGGCCGTGGCGGACGCGCGCGGCCGGCTTTTCATCGGCACGTACGGGGGCGGGTTGAGCGTGCTCGAAGGCGGGAAGCTCACGACGCGGAGCCTCTCGCCCAGTCCGGCAGCGGCGCTCGTGCGCCCCACGTGCCTGGGAGCCGACGGAAGCCTCTGGGCGGGCACCGACGGAGCCGGTCTCTTCCACGTGGCCGAGGACGGTGCCATACGTGGGCTCGGCGCCGCGGACGGCCTGCCGAGCCTCTCGATCCGCGCGCTCGCCTCGGACCGCGACGGGAACCTCTGGATCGGCACCGACGGCGCCGGGCTCCTCCGCTACCGGGACGGCCGCTTCCAGCCGTTCACGGCGAGAGACGGCCTTCCGAGCGACGGCGTCCTCTCGCTGTACGAGGACCGCGAGGGGAACCTCTGGGTCGGCACGTCCGGCGGGGTCGTCCGCCTGCGGGACGGCCGGTTCCTCAACCTCACGACACGCGACGGGCTCGGGAGCGACATGGCGCGAGCCGTCCTGGAGGACCGCACCGGCGCGCTCTGGGTGGCCACCACCGGCGGCGGCGTCACGCGATTCGGGGCCGGTCCGGGCGGGGCCGCCACGACGCTCCGGGCCGCCGACGGTCTGGCGAGCGATCTCGTCTTCTCCCTCCACGAGGACGGCGACGGGCGGCTCTGGATCGGCACCGACGGCGCCGGAGTCAACGTCCTGGAGAACGGCAGGCTCCGCCGCCTGACGACCGCCGACGGCCTCGTGAACGACCGGGTCCGGACCCTGTGCGGCGATCGCGAGGGGGCCGTCTGGCTCGGCACCGTGAGCGGCCTCTCCCGCTACGCGAACGGCCGCTTCACATCGTTCACGCCGAAGGACGGGCTTCCCGGCAACAGCGTGCGCGTCCTGCTCCCGGGACGGGACGGCGCCCTCTGGATCGGGTCCGACGGCGGCGGCCTCGGCAGGCTCCAGAGCGGCGCCTTCCAGAGGTGGAGCACCGGCGAGGGGCTCTCCAGCCCGCGCGTCTTCTCGCTCCACGAGGACGCGAACGGGACGCTCTGGGTCGGTACGTCGGGGGGAGGTCTCAACCGCCTCTCGCGAGGGAAGCTCCGGGCGATCACCAGCGCCAACGGCCTGTACGACGACGTCGTCTTCCAGATCGTCGAGGACGCGGGAGGCTACTTCTGGATGACGTGCAACCGCGGTGTCTTCCGGGTGTCGCGCGACGAGCTGGACGCCTTCGCCGACGGCCGCCTCCCCTCCGTGACCAGCCAGGTCTTCGGGAGGACCGACGGGATGGCGAGCGCCGAGTGCAACGCCGGCTCACCCGGGGGGATCCGCGCGCGCGACGGCCGGATCCTCATCCCCACCATCAAGGGAGTCGCCTCGATCGACCCCTCGGCGCTCACGTCGAAGGCACCCGCCCCCTCCGTCCACGTGGAGGAGCTGGCGGTCGACGGCAGGATCGTGCCGATGAACGGCGACATCCGCCTCGAGCCCGGGACCGAGCGGCTCGAGGTGCGATACACCGCCACCCGGCTCGCCGTGCCGCAGAAGGCGCGCTTCCGCTACCGGCTCTTCGGCTTCGACCGGACCTGGGTGGAGGCGGGGACGCGTCGCTCGGCCACCTACACCAACCTCCACCACGGCCCCTACCGCTTCCGGGTGATCGCCGCGAACGAGGACGGCGTCTGGAACGAGGAGGGCGCCGCGCTCGCGTTCTCGATGACTCCGTTCGTCTACCAGAGGAGCTGGTTCCAGGCCCTCTGCGTGATGGCGGTGGCGGCCGCCGCGTTCGGGCTCCACCGGCTCCGGATGAGCCGGCTCGAGGCCCGCGAACGGGAGCTCGCCCAGGTCGTCGCCGAGCGGACGGTCGAGCTCCAGCAGCGGAGCGCGGAGCTGCAGAACGCGCAGGAGCAGATCGAGAGGCTCTCGGCCACCACATCGGGCGTCCTCGAGGACCCGGCGGCGTGGGCTCGCTCGGCCGCGCGCGAGATGGCGGCCGCCATCGGAGCCCGGGAGATCGGGATCTGGCTGATCCAGGACGGCGCGCTCGTGCCGCTCTCGGCCACCGGCCTTCCCGCGCCCGATTGGAAGGAGCTGGGCGCCGCCCTGCAGGACGGCGGTGTCCTCTCCCGCCCGACGGGCCTCGTCGTGCCGGTCCTCGGGATGACCGGCGAGGCGCGCGGCGTCGTGGTGGTCGAGGGCCCGGACGCGGCCTGGGGCGAGGTCCCCCAGCGCGTCATCGCGAGCCTGGCGCGGCACCTCGGCACGGCGCTCGACCTCCGCGTGCTCCGCGAGCGCCTGGTGACCTCGGAGGGGTCGCAGCTCGCGCGCCGGGACGAGCTGCGCAGGAAGGGGATCGAGCTCGCGGCGGTCTGCCCCCTGTGCGGAGAGGTGCTCGACGACACGGTGGCGGTCTGCCCGAGAGACCAGGTCCCGCCCGACCGGTCGCGGCTGCTGCCGCTCCGGCCCGCCGGGCGTTACCTCCTGAGGCGGTGGCTGGGCGAGGGCGGGATGGGGACCGTGTTCCAGGCGCAGGACGAGCGGCTCGACCGCGAGGTCGTCGTCAAGGTGATCAGATCCGACCGGATGCGCGACGCCGGCGCGCTCCTGCGGTTCGAGCGGGAGGCCCGGCTCGTCGCCCAGATCCGCCATCCCGGCGTCGTCGCGGTGTTCGACACGGGCGAGCTCCTGGACGGCTCGGCGTTCCTGGTGATGGAGTACCTGCCCGGCCTGAGCCTCGCCGACGCCGTGGCGTCGTTCGGGCGCGGCACGCCGGCGCAGGTGGCGCGCCTGGCACGGCACGTGGGGGGCGCGCTCGAGGCCGCGCACCGGGCGGGCGTGGTGCATCGGGACGTCAAGCCGGGAAACGTCCTGCTGGTGCCGGACCCCGACGGCTTCCAGGCGAAGGTCCTCGACTTCGGCGTGGCGAAATCGCTCCAGACCGAGCGCCAGCTGACCCGCACCGGGATCATCGTCGGCACGCCCGCCTACATGTCGCCCGAGCAGGTGCGGGGCGAGGCCGTCGGCGCGCGAAGCGACCTCTACTCGCTCGCCGCGGTCGTCTACGAGGCGTTCACCGGGCAGCGGCTGGTGCCGGACGGCGACATCTCACGGATCTTCAACGACGTCCTCCAGCGCCAGCCGACGCCGCCCTCGGAGCTGGTGCCGGGCGCGACACCGGCGATAGACCGGCTCTTCGCGTGGGCGCTCGCCAAGAAGCCGGAGGACCGCCCGCCCGGAGCCCTCGCCTGGGTGGAGGGGATCGCGCCGCTCCTCGAGGTCGTGGCGCCGGGCGAGGTCCAGGGCTGGCCCGAGAGGCTCCCCGACCGGACGCCCCGGCGAGGCGCCTGGATCCTCCGTTCGTCCTCCGCGTAGGGTCGCGTCCCGGGCGGGCCGTCAGCGGGGCCCGGACACCCTCCAGGTCCCGAGCTCCTCCCCGACGGCGGGCGCCGGCAGGATGCCGTTCTCGAAGGCCCCGTCGTCGCTCTCCGGCTCGCACAGGTAGACGGCCACCGCGCCGAGGGGCTGGTCGGTGCGGACGAGCCCCGCCCCGGCGGGAGCGACGCGCGGGCCGCGCCGCCACGAGACGGAGATCTCGCCGAACGTCGCCGCCTCCAGGATCGCGCGGCCGCCCTCCAGGCCCAGGCCCTCGACCACCGGCACGTCCACCTCGTACGTGCCGGACGCCTCCTCCACCGACAGACCGTGCTGCCGGAGGTGCGCCGCGAGCGGGGGCGGCACGAGGTACGCCGGCGGCCTGTCGACGACGGTCCTGCCGACGAATCGCGCCAGGTACGGGAGCGTGATCGAGGAGGGCTCGCCCTCCAGCGTGCGGGGCGTCCGGGTGAGCACCTCGACGGGCGTGGCGAACGCCTCCAGCCCGTACCGCACGGCGATCCGCTCGCGCGGAGCGCGGCTCGACGCCACCGTCTGCACCACGTCGTCGCCGTGCGCCGCCACGTGCCGCAGGGTCTCGAGCATGAACGCGTAGGCGGTGCGGACCCGCTCGGCGAACGGGATGTACGAGTAGCACTCCAGGAGGAGGTCCATCCGGCCGGTGAGCCCGCGGTAGTTGCTGCCGAAGCGCGGGTGGTGCGGATACGTCATCCACCCCTCGCGCACGGGGGACGTCGGGTCGGTCTCGCCGTCGGCGTCGAGGACGCGCTCGTCCTCCACGAAGTTGCCGTACCAGCCGGAGTCGAGGCCGTGGTTCCTCTTCACCGCCGAGACGACCGGCGGCAGCATCTGGCGCATGTAGAGGATCGGCTCCGGCCGGCCGCTCTCCACGGTGTGAGGGATGTCGTACGTCATCGAGAAGCGGTGCACCGAGCCGTTCGTGGCGTGGTTGTCGATGGTGAGGTCGGCCTCCCAGGCCTGGCAGACCCGCGTCTGGAGGAGGCGCATCTCCAGCGACTCCTGCCGCATGTAGTCCCGGTTCAGGTTGATCTTCCCGGCGTTCACGCGGGTCCCGACGCCGCTGTCCGGCCCGAGCTGCCCGAAGAGCTTCGGAAGATGGAGCCGGCGGTTGCCGGGATCGATGGCGTCGTTCCCGTCCGGGTTGAACAGCGGGGCGATCACCAGCGTCACGTTGGCCAGGATCTCCGCGGCGTCGAGGCCTGCCTTGCCCGCCAGGAGGTCCCTCGCGAGCATGAGGCACGCCTCCTTCCCCTCCACCTCGCCCGCGTGGATCCCGCTGATGACGAGGACCACGGGGAGGCCCAGCTCACGCGCCTCGGTCGGCCTCTTCACGCCGTGGGACGACAGCACCAGCAGGGGCAGCTCCCGCCCTTGCGGGCTCGCGCCGAAGGAGGTCACGTGGAGGCGCGGGTCGCGCCTCGCCTCGAGCGCGGCGACGAACGACATCACGTCGGCGTGGCGGGAGGTCTCCTCGTAGCGTGTGGCCTCGGCGCGGGTGAGGAGGGACGACGGGATCGGCGTGTCGGTCGGCATTCGCGGATTCTCTCCCGGGAGTCACCCCATTCGCCGCGGCCGCGCGAGCTACCCGGCGGCGGCGTCGTCCGGCGGCGGCCGCACGAGGTCGAGCGGCCTGCGGAGCGCTCGGACGAGGACGTGCCGGAGGACGCCCAGGAGCTCCCCGCCCGGCATCTCGTACGCCCGCGCCGCGTTGTGGAGGGAGAGAGCGAAGGCCACGGAGAGGTTCAGGACGAACATCACCGCGACCCCGGCCGCCGCACCCGGGAAGCCGCCGGCGTACCACCCCTCCCCGAGGCTCGCCGCCGCGAGCGCGAGCGTCCCGGTCGACAGCGTCACGTGCCTGACGTCGAGCGGGATGCCGAAGAATCGGCCCGCCGCGGGAGCGAATCCGAGCAGGAGACCGAGCGCGACGTTCGTGGCCCAGCCCGACACGTTGTGCCGGAAGGCCGCGGCGAGGCGCCGCATCCGGTCGCGGCCGAGCGTCCGGCCGAGACGGTGCTGCGCGAGGCCCTCCGGGATCCGGTGGTAGCGCGTCCAGTTCTCGAACCAGCCGCCCGCGATGCTCCCGAGCCAGAGCAGCACCCCGGTGAGCGCCGCGAAGAAGATCGTCCCGCTGTGCAGGGGATTCAGCGACGCGAGCGTCTCCCGCGCCGCCTCCCCGGCCATGACGGGACTCCCGGCGATCCGCTTCCAGAGCCACGCGAAAGCGGCGGCCCCGGCTCCCACCGTGAGGACGTTCGACGCCGCCGCCGCGATCTGCGAGCTCGTCAACCGGCCGAAGAAGACGGCGATCTTCTCCTCCCGGTCCTCCCCCTGGGTCTCGCGGATGATGTTCGCGAGCGTGGCCGCCGTCATCGCGGGCTGCTTGGTCGCGAGGACGAATCCGAACGCCTGCATCGTGAGGAAGCTGGCCGCGTAATTGAGCCCGTAGAGGAGCCCCTCCTGGAAGGCCGCGAGGTGCCAGCCGTGGACCGCGAGCTTCACCGCCGCGGTCAGCACCGTGAGCGCGCCGCCACCTGCCGCGGCGAGCCAGATGTGGTTCCACTCCTTCCGGTCGCACGCCACGTAGTGCTCGCCGGTCTCGCCCGAGCGGTCGACGATCTTCCGGTCGAGGAGGTGGAGGTTCCACTTGACGAGGTGGAGGACGCTGCGGTCCTCGTGCGCCGAGCGTGCCAGCACGGCCAGAAGGCGCTCGATGGCGGCCGACCGCTCCGGCCCCTCGGGCGCTTCCATGATGTCGGCCATCAGCGAGGCACGGGTCAGGCACCGTTCGATCACCTCGAGCCCGAAGACGATGTCGACCTCGACGCCCGTGTCCTCCAGGTGCCGGCGTACGACCCGCAGCTCGTGGCGGCACGCGTCGACCTGGACCCGCAGCTCCGCGACGGGCGTCGCCACGTCCCACGACGCGAGCCACGCGGCGAGAAGGGCGTCGCCCGAACGCACGACCCTGTGGAAAGGCGAATCGACGACCGCGCCCGGGCTGCCACGCACCCGTAGGCCCCGGGAGAGCCCCTCGGCATGGACGCGCGCGAGCAGGAGGCGGAAGCCGTCCGCGAACGCGTTCCGGAGCGGGGCCCACGCCTCGTCGGGCACGAGCCGCACCACCAGGCGGACGAGGCGGTCGTACTCCGCGGGCGACGCGCCGTGGAGCCGCTCGACGTCCGCCTCGCTGCGGTAGACGCGGCGCACCAGGCGCGACAGGTCGCGGTCGTCACGAGGGGTCGGCACGAGACGCGCGGACAGCCGGTCGCCCAGCTCCGCGAGAAAGCCCCGGTCGTTGGGGATCCCGGCGTACCCGAAGAGCGCGGTCGCGTCGGTCTCCGAGAGGAGCGCCACCAGCCCGCGGGAGAGGCCGGCGCGAGCCGCGCCGTCGCCGAGGCGATCGAGGTCGGCTCCGGCCGAGCCCGTCCCGCCGGCCGCGGCCGGGCCGAGCCGTCGAACGAGCCCGGCCAAGGCGTCGATGCGATCCCCCACCGTGGCGGCATCCAGAAAGGCGTCGAGCGCCTCGGCGGGTTCGCTCACCCGGTGAGGGTAACGCACCGTCCGCGCCGGCCGGCGTCCGCTACTCTCCCGAGGCTTCACCCCCGTCCCGGCGCGACTCCACGTGCTCGCGGAGCGCCGTCACGAGGTCGCCCCACCAGAGCCCGATCATCCGGCTGAACGCCGCGCCGGTCAGGCCGTGGCGAGCCGGGTGGTCGCCGGGGAGCGCGCTCCAGCCGCTGTGCCGCACCGTCACCAGCGTCCCGTCCCGCTTCGGCTCGAACCGGACCGTCACGAGCGTCGTCTCGTGCGGCTTGAAATTCACCCCGCGCCACTCCAGCTGCAGCGACGTCGGCGGGTCCCAGGCGGTGACGCGCCCGACGACGATCGTGCTCGTGCCCGAGGACCCCTCGAGCGTCTCGAAGAGCCGCCCTCCGACGCCGGGCTCGAAGCTGAGCTGGCCCCTCCGGCGCCCGGCGATCCGGAAGCGCGGACCCTGCCTCCACCAGAGGTCGATCTCGCGGGTGAAGACGTCGAACGCCACGACGGGCGCGACGCCCACGAAGACCGACGCCGATGCGGCGTCGCCCGAGCCCGCAGCGGCGGCGCTCAACGGCGCCCCTTCCGCTTGCCGCGAGTCCTCTCGGCGTGCCGCTTGAACGCCTGGAGCTCCAGGGTCCAGAAGCTCTCCACCTCGTCGAGCCAGCGCCGCAGCTCGCGGAACGGCTCGGGCTTCAGCGCGTAGATCCGGACCCGCGCGTCCTCCCCCTGATGGTCCTCCACCACGAGCCCGGTCGTCCGGAGGACCCGGAGGTGCCGGCTCATCGCCGGCGGGCGGAGATCGAGCGCCGCGGCCAGCTCCCCCGCCCGCCGCGGCCCCTCGAGCAGCAGGTCCACGACCGCGCGGCGGCTCGGGTCGGCGAGCGCCGCCAGCGTCCGGTCGAGGCCGCTCACGCCGGCTT